>NZ_JAMXMH010000003.1:0-385890 GCF_025818875.1 Cellulosimicrobium sp. SH8
ATCAACACGAAAGATGACATCATCTTCCGAAATCAACCAAAGGAATCCCAGACACAACCAACCACCCCACCCGACGGATGGGAACAGTCAGCCATGCCACAGGGACAAAATAATTGGCATTGACTAACAAGCACACTGTTGAGTTCTCAAACAACCGACACACACCAACTCAGCACCACCCGACCGGGCAGAACCTCGCTTGGGGCAACCCTTCAACCTTACCAGGTCTTCCCCGGCTCCTCAACCCCGGCTGTTCGCCGTGGTCCAGTCACCGTGGTCTTCCTCGTCGCGGGCAGGAGAACATCCTACGCCATGCGGTGGAAGGGTTTCGACCCCGGGACCAGCCACCCTCGATCGTTCGAGGCGGTGTCTGTTCCTCCCTGTCGGGCCGACATCCAGAACATTACGTGGCCCGTCGCGTCGGGGTCAAGCCGGCTCCGGGTGACCCGCCACACAGGCCGGTCGTGCCGTCCTCCCCGGTCCCGGCCCAGGTCGGGGCGGACAGGAACGACCTGCGGAGCTTCGTCGCTGTCGTCCGCACACCGCCTCGACGCAGGTCACGCAAGCCGCGTCGCGCGGAGCACGACCCTGTCCCCCGGGCGGAGCTGGGCCGCGCGGTCGACGTCGTCCTCGCGCAGCACACCGATGACGGGGTAGCCACCGGTGACGGGACGGTCCGCGAGAAAGACGACCGGTCGGCCGTCGGGCGGGATCTGGACCGCCCCGCGGACGAGCCCCTCCGACGGCAGCTCCCCCGCGCGGCGCGGGACCGCCTGCCCGTCGAGGCGCAGGGCGACGCGGTCGCTGTCCGCGCTCACGGTCCGCAACGCCCGCAGCGCCTGCCAGGCGCCCGGCAGGAACCAGCCGTCCCGGGGCGCCGGGAGGACCTCGAGCAGCGCCCCCGCCCGCTCGCCCGGGCGTAGCGCGCCGGGGACGTGGCGCACCGGTGCGACGTCGACGAGCGGCCACGTGCCCGACGGCGGCGGACCGACCGGCACGCGGTCGCCCGGGTGTAGCGGGGCCGGTCCGAGCCCGGACAGGACGTCGCGGGACCGCGACCCGAGCACCGCTCCCGGGACCATTCCGCCCCGGACCGCGACGTACGTCCGCAGTCCCCGCGCTGCCTGGCCGAGCCGCAGCACGGCGCCGTCCGGCACCCGGACGGGCGCGTTCATGCCCACGGGCGTTCCGTCGACCGTGGCGGGGACCGCCGCCCCGGCGAGTGCCACCGTCGCGGTCCCCCGGGACCGGAGCGCGAGCCCGCCGAGGGCGACCTCGAGCGTCGCGGCGCTCCCCGGGTTGCCGACGAGTCGGTTCGCGAGCGCGTGCGAGGAGCGGTCCGCCGCCCCCGACGGGCCGACGCCGACCGCCGCCAGGCCGGGACGGCCGGCGTCCTCGACGAGCACGAGCGGACCCGTCGCGACCACCTCGAGCGCAGGGCCGCTCCCGGGGCCCGGCACGACCGCCCCGGGAGACGGTTCGCCGCTCGCGTCCGCCGCCCCGGTCGACGGCTCGCCGCCGTGCCGCGCGGGTGCCGCCGCGACGGCGGACCGGGAGGGCACGAACCGGACTCGCGTTCCGGGTGCGACGAGCGCGGGCGGGTCGCGGTCGACGTCGAACATCTCGACGTCGGTGCGGCCGAGCAGGCGCCACCCGCCCGGGGACTCGCCGGGGTACACCGCGGTGAGCTCGCCCGCGAGCGCGACGGACCCCGCGGGGACGCGCGTGCGCGGCGTCGCGAGGCGCGGGGCCGCGATGAGGGGGTCGACGCCGACGAGGTAGGTGAACCCCGGGGCGAAGCCGCCGAACGCGGCCTCGTACACCCGACCGGAGTGCCGCGCGACGACCTCCTCGACGCTCACCCCCGCCCAGCGGGCAACGTCGTCCAGGTCCGGCCCGTCGTAGCGCACCGGGATCTCCACCACGGGACCGGTGGGCGGACGCGCGTCGTCGGACGACGCGCGGAGCAGGGCCTCCTGGACCCAGGCCCGGGCGTCCGCGACGTCGCCGCGCGCCGCGCACCGGACCAGGACCGTGCGCGCGGCCGGGACGACGTCGACGACCCCGGGCGGGACGTCGACCGCGAGCGCCCGGTGCAGCGACCGCACGGCCGCCAGGTCGGGCAGGTCGACGAGCAGCGCCGACTCCCCGAACCCGTGCACGGCGCCCGTCACGGCACGGTGCCCTCGCGCGGCCCCGGCCCGGCGTCGACGAAGGGTCGCAGCTCGACGCCCGCGGCCTCGAGCGCGGCGCGCACGGAGCCCAGGAGCCCGACGGCGCCCGGCGTGTCGGAGTGGACGCACACCGAGTCGGCGTCGACCCGGAGCACGGAGCCGTCCGCCGCGAGCACGGTGCCCGCCGCGGCGAGCTCCACGACGCGCCGAGCGACCTGCTCGGCGTCGTGCACGACGGCGCCCGGCAGGCCGCGCGGGACCAGCTCGCCCGTGGGGAGGTAGCCCCGGTCGGCGAAGGCCTCGCGAACCGTCGGCAGCCCCGCGGCGTCCGCGAGGCGCAGCACCGCGGACCCCGGCAGGCCGACCACGGGGAGCGCGGGGTCGTAGGCGCGGACGGCGTCGACGACCGCGCGGGCCTGCGCCTCGTGGTGGACGATCGCGTTGTAGAGCGCGCCGTGCGGCTTGACGTAGCGGACCCGGTCCCCCGCCAGGCGCGCGAAGCCGTCGAGCGCGGCGAGCTGGTAGAGGACGTCGGCGGCGAGCTCGACGGGGTCGACCTCCATGAAGCGGCGCCCGAAGCCGGCGAGGTCGCGGTAGCTCACGTGCGCCCCGACGCGCACGCCGCGCGCGACGGCGTCGCGCGTCACGGCGCGCATCGTGGCCGGGTCGCCCGCGTGGAACCCGCACGCGACGTTCGCGCTGGTCACGAGGCCGAGCAGGGCCTCGTCGTCGGCGAGGGTCCAGCGGCCGAAGCCCTCGCCGAGGTCGGCGTTGAGGTCGATGCGCGTCACCGGACCATCATGCCCGGAACGGGCCGGCGCCCGGGCGCGGGCCGACCGCGTCCTCAGCGGCGGGGCGTAGATTCGCGGGCATGCCCGACGACCTCCCCACCGCTCCCGCGACCGTGCGCGTCCGTCGCGCCACGACCGAGGACGCGCCCGCGCTCGCCGGGCTCGCGGCCCTGACGTTCCCGCTCGCGTGCCCGCCGGGCACGTCGCCCGAGGCGATCTCCGAGCACGTCGCGACGCAGCTCTCGCCCGAGCGGTTCCACGCGTGGGCCGCGAGCGCCGCGCACGCGCTCCTCCTCGTCGAGCCGGTGGCCGACGACGTCACGGACGACGTCCCCGACGCGCACGACGCCTCGGGGCTCCTCGGGTACGCGCTCCTCGTCCGCGGCGAGCCCGACGACCCCGACGTTGCGGCGGCCGTCGGGCCCGGCGAGGCGGTCGAGCTCTCGAAGATCTACGTGCACCCCGCGGCCCAGGGCACGGGCGTGGCGGGTGTGCTCATGACCGCGGCGGCCGAGGCGGCCGGGCGGCTCGGCCCCGGCCGGCCCGTGTGGCTCGGCACGAACGTGCTCAACGCGCGGGCGCAGAGGTTCTACCGCAAGCACGGGTTCGACGCCGTCGGGGGCCGTACCTACGTGGTCGGTGGCGAGACGCACTCCGACGTCGTCATGGCCCTCCGCCAGGGCTGACGCGAACGACCGAGGGCCGGTCGGGGAGACGTTCCCCGACCGGCCCTCGGCCTGCTACCGAGCTGCCGCGTCAGCCGCAGCTCTTGGCGTCGTACGCGACGTCGGCCGCGAACGTGCGGCCGTCACCGGTCGCGGCGATCCCCACGACGCCCGCCTCGACGGACGTCGCGCGGGCCGCGAACGACTGGTAGGCCGAGGCGCCCGGCTGGACGCCGGTGAACGCCTTGGTGCCGAACGGCGTCGTCACGGTGACGTCGACCGGGACGCCGTCGGCGTTCGTCGCGCGCACCGCGACGTACGCCTTGCCGGCGAGGCACCGGACCTGGACCTCGGTCGTGACGTCGAGCGGCTGCTCGACCACCTCGCCCGCGAGGACGAAGTCCTCGAACGCGACGACCGTGGGCTGGGTCTGGTTCTTGCCGAGCGCGAACGGCCCGACCCCGATCCCGTCGAGCTGGTCGTTCGTCACCGCGGCGAGCGCGGTCCACTGCTCGCCGTCGAGCGACCACGAGCCGACGAACGTGTCGCCGGAGCGGGCGAGACGCACGTGGTACGTCCCGTCCGCCTCGCGGGGCAGCGAGCCGACGCCGGGCTGCGGCTGGAGCACGACGTCGCCCTTCTCGCTGCGGAGCTCGAACCCGACCGTCCCGGCGGTGCCGCCGTTGTGGATCACGCCGACCTTCACGTAGTTGGCCTGGTCCTTGTAGACCATGAGGCCGCCCTGGTGGTAGTTCTGCGTGAGGTCCGCGCGCACCGTCGTCTCGACGGTCCACTCGTCGCCCGTCACGACCTTCGAGCGGACGATGTTCGGCACGGTGGAGTTCGTCGCGCCGTACACGTCGTCGTCGGTCGTGGTGAGCTGCAGCGCGCCGTCCGCGACGGCGAGCCGCGACGGGTCGGCGTTGACGACGTACCAGCGGCACGGGTCGAGGCCGAGGCCGGAGCCGCTGCCGTCGAACGTGTCGCTCGCGGTGACGTCCTCGCACACGGGGACGCCGCTGCCGTCGACCTCGCGCACGTGGTCGAACGCGACGTCGATCTGGTTCGCGCCCGCGCCCTTGCCGAGCGCGAACACGCCGACGCCCGCGTCGCCGAGCCCCGCGTGCGTGACGGCGCGCGTGGTCGGGACCCAGGTCTGCCCGTTGTCGAGCGAGTACGACCCGGTGAAGGTGTCGCCGTCGCGCGACAGGCGCAGCAGGTACTCGCCGTAGACCGGCTTCGCGATGTCGAGGACGTCGCCGTTCGTGGACTGGACGACGTCGCCGATCTCGCTGCGGAGCTCGACGCGCAGGCCGCCGGGGTGCTGGACCACGGCGAGCTTGACGTAGTCGGACTCCGAGGCGCGCACGATGAGACCGCCCTGCTGGTACTGGTTCGCGAACGCGGCCGTCATCTTCGTCTCGACCGTCCAGGAGTCGCCCGGCTGGTCGGTCGTGATGATGTTCGGCACGCGCTCGTTGCCGGTGCCCGCGAAGTCGGCGTCGGTCGTGCGCACGACCCACTTCCCGTCCCGCACCTGGGCGAGGTCGGGGCGGAGGTCGACGACGTCCCAGCGGCAGCCGTCGAGCGC
The DNA here is from genome assembly GCF_025818875.1 of Cellulosimicrobium sp. SH8. Taxonomy (NCBI): domain Bacteria; kingdom Bacillati; phylum Actinomycetota; class Actinomycetes; order Micrococcales; family Promicromonosporaceae; genus Cellulosimicrobium; species Cellulosimicrobium sp. SH8. The sequence continues at coordinate 5,222 of NZ_JAMXMH010000003.1, forward strand.
CTCGCCCTCGAACTCGTCCACGGGCCCGCGCTGCGGGTCGGGCTCGGTGCACTCGAGCGTGCCGTACACCGACACCGCGACGGTGCCGGTCGCGCGTGCGCCCGACGGGTCGCTCACGGTGACCTTGGCCGTGTAGCTCCCGGCCGCCGTGTACGTGTGCTGCGCGGTCGCGCCCGTCGCCGTGCCGCCGTCGCCGAAGTCCCACGCGTACGTGAGCGCGTCGCCGTCGGCGTCGGAGGCCTGCGCGGCGAACGCGACGTCGAGCGGGGCGTCGCCGGTGGCGGGCGTGGCCGTCACGGAGGTGACCACCGGGGCCACGTTGTTCGCCGCGCCCCGACCCGTGAAGGTGACCGAGTCGACGTCGAACATGTCGCCCGTCGCACCCGTCGTCGAGCGCGCGACGAAGTAGAGCGTGCGCGTGCCGCCCGGGTCGGCGACCGGGACCGCCTGCGTGCGCGCCGGTGTCTCCCAGCTCCCGGTCGGCGACAGCGTGAGCGTCGCGAGGAGCGGGCCGTCCACGGCACCGTCCCGCACGTCGAGCACGCCCCCGGAGCCGCCCGAGCTGTACCGCGCGGAGATCGAGTCGATGCCCGCGAGGTTCATCCGGTCGAACGCGAACCAGTCGCCGGCCGCGATGTACCCGAGCTGCTTGCCGCCCTCGGAGACGTCCTTCGCGACGACCTGGACGCCCTGGCTGTCGGTGAAGTACTCGGCCTGCTTGGTGCGCGTGTGCAGGACGGCCTCGTCGTCGGACGCGAGCGCGGGCACGCCGTCGGCGCCCCCGCCGTCGGTGTACGTCGCGTTGACGACGCCGAAGATGTTCGCGTCGAGGCCGTGCCCCTCGTCCTTGGCGGTCGTGAGGACGCCCTCGCAGCCCGTGGCGCTGGACAGCGGGTGGCCGTGGTTGTCGTGGCCGAGGATGTACTCGACCACGACGCGGCTGCAGTCGACCTGCGTGCCGTCCTCGGCGTCGGTGACCGTGACCCGGAACGGGACCTGGTCGCCGAAGTCGAAGAACTGGCCGTCGGCCGGGAGCTCGAGCGTCACCTCGGGCGCGGTGTTGCCCACGGTGATGGTCGTGGTCGCCACGCCCTGCTTGCCGTCGGCGTCGGTGACGGTGAGCCGCACCTCGTGCTGGCCGTTCTCGGTGAACGTCCGCGAGACCTGGGCGTCGGTGGCGTCGGTCTGGCCGTCACCGTCGAGGTCCCAGGCGTACGTGAACTCCTTGCCGTCCGGGTGGGAGGACCCGGTGCCGTCGAACGACACGGCGAGCGGTGCCTGGCCGTTCGTCGGCGTCGCGTCGATCTGCGCGACGGGCGAGCGGCCCCCGCGCACGTAGTCGATCCGGTAGACGGCCGAGAGCGCGTCGCCCCCGAAGTAGCCGCCACCGTAGTCGAGCACGTAGAGCGAGCCGTCCGGGCCGAACTCGAGGTTCATCGGCCGGCGGAGGTCCATGAAGTCCAGCGCCGGCACGAAGCCCGCGGGGCTGCCGTCCTCGTTCCGGATCGCCTCCTTGATCCACGCGCGGTCCCACTCGTAGAGCAGCGGCTTGCCGTCGTAGTAGGCGGGGAACTTGGTCTCGGACTCGAGCTCGGGGTCGTAGTCGTAGACGACGGCGCCCATCGGGGACTCGCCGCCCGTCCCGAACGCGGGCACGGACCCGCCGTCGTACGGCTGCCACGCCGGCACGGCGGGCGGGAGGTCGACGAGGCCCGTGTTGTGCGGGCTCGTGTTCTTCGGCGCCGCGCAGTCGAACTTCGGCCCGGAGACCTTGGTCTCGAAGTCGTAGTCGTTGTACGCGAGGTTGTCGCCGATGCAGTACGGCCAGCCGTAGTTGCCCGCCTCGGAGATGACGTTGAACTCGACCGTGCCGCCGGGGCCACGGTTCGCGTTCGCGCCGCCCGCGTCGGGACCGTAGTCGCCGAGGTGGACCTCGCCCGTCGCCTTGTCGACCCCGAAGCGGAACGGGTTGCGGAACCCCATCGCGTAGATCTCGGGCCGGGTCTTGCCGGCCTCGTACTCACCCTCGGGGAAGAGGTTGCCCTCGGGGACGGTGTACGACCCGTCCTCGGCGACCGTGATGCGCAGGAGCTTGCCCCGCAGGTCGTTCGTGTTGCCCGAGCTGCGGCGGGCGTCGAACGCCGGGTTGCGGGTCGCCCGCTCGTCGATCGGCGCGTAGCCGTCCGAGGCGAACGGGTTCGTGTCGTCCCCCGTCGACAGGTAGAGGTTGCCCTCGGCGTCGAAGTCGATCTCGCCGCCCGCGTGGCAGCACAGCCCGCGGTCGGCCGGGACCTCGAGGATCTTCTGCTCGCTCGCGAGGTCCAGCAGGTTCTGCTCCGTGAGCCGGAACCGCGAGAGCTGGTTGTACCCCTCGAACGCCTCGAACGCGGCCGGGTCGGCCGACGTCTCGGGCGCGTCGCCGGGCGGCGTGTCGAGCTTGGGCGCGTAGTAGAGGTAGACCCAGCGGTTCTCGGCGAAGCCCGGGTCGATCGCGACGCCCTGGAGGCCGTCCTCGTCGTGGGTGTACACGGGGACGGTGCCCGCGAGCGCCGTCGTCGCGTCGGCGGTCGTGAACCAGACGCGCCCGTCGCGCGAGGTGTGCAGGACGTCGCCGTCGGGCAGGACGGCCATGGCGATCGGCTCGCCCGTCTTGGCCGCGCCCTTCGCGAGCGTCACCTGCTCGAACGAGGCGTCGACCGTCGCGCCGCAGTCGGCGTCGACCGCGCCCGCGGCGGTCTGGATGCCGCCGAGCAGGTGCTGGACGAACGCCGGGTCGGTGTACGACTCGTCGGTGTGGCCGCCGCCCGTGTACCAGGAGCGCCCGCCGTCGTACTCCTGGCACCACGCGATCGGGTGGTCGGCGCCCATGGCGCCCGACCCCGGGGAGTACGAGGACTCGTCGAGGCTCGCGAGCACGTGGACCTGGCCGCGCGGGTTCTCGCGGTAGTTGTACCACTCGTCGTACCGGTCCCAGGAGGCCGGGAGGTGGGCGGTCGAGGGGTGCTCGTCGTCGGCCACGACGACCGTCGCGTCCTGGTTCTGGGGGTGGCTGTTGAAGTACGCCCCGACGAGCTCGCCGTACCAGGGCCAGTCGTACTCGGTGTCGGACGCCGCGTGGACGCCGGCGTACCCGCCGCCGTCGGCGATGTACCGCTCGAACGCGGCCTGCTGCTCGTCGTTCAGGACGTCGCCCGTGGTGGACAGCCAGACGACGGCGTCGTACTGCGCGAGGTTCGCGTCCGTGAACGCTCCCGCGTCCTCCGTCGGGGTGACGGCGAAGTGGTGGTCGGTGCCGAGCTGCTGGATCGCCGCGACGCCCGCGGGGATCGAGCCGTGCCGGAACCCGGCGGTCTTGCTGAAGACCATGACGGAGAACTCGTCGTGCGCGGCGGCGGGGGCCGCCGTGGCGAGGGTGAGCGCCGGCGCGACGAGGGCCGCGGCGGTGACCGCCGCGACCCCCTGGCGCCGACCTCTCGAAGGTCGTGCTGTCACTTCTCCTCCTTGAGAACTGAGCGGTGCGGCTCGGCGACGTCGCCGTGCCGCAGGTCGTGCTCTCCTTCCTCGTGGTGCGTCGTAGGTTTCCGCGCGTCGTCGCGCGGGGCGCTCCGGTCAGGTCCCGGTCGGGCTCGGCCTGCACCCCGGAGGGCGCCCGACCGGGAGGTCGGTGGGGCGGCCCCTCCCGGGGCCGCCGTCGGTCAGTGGTCGTGGTCCTCGTGCGCGTCCTCGTCGTCCGCGGAACCGCCCTCGTGCCCGAGGTCCGTGCCGCCGTCGAGCGAGTCGTCCGGGTGCACGGGCAGGAACACGTGGACGTGCCCCTGTCCCCCGGCGGTCGACCGGAGGTCGAGCTGGATCGCGGCGAGGCCCCACGTGTCGACGGCGCGCGTGCGCAGCTCGCCGGCGAGGGCGTAGAGGTCCGTGGCGCTGGCCGGGTCGTTCGCGTCCGCGGCGGCCGCGAGGCCGACGGTGTCGAGCGTGTCGCCGACGAGCTGGAGCGACGTGAGCATCCCGTTGCGGACGATGTTGTGCTCGGACGAGCCGCTCTGGAGCGACTCGGTCTCGGCCACGAGGCCGTCGACGGTCGCTCGCCACTCCGCGATCTCGGCCGGGTCGGCCGGGACCGCGGTCGAGCCGTCCACGGGGAGCACCGCGTGCAGCCCGTGCAGGACGGGGACGAGCTCCGTCTGCACGTGCTCGGCGTGCTCGATCGAGGCGACGAGGTTGTCGGCGTCGCGCGCCTCCTCGGCCGCCTCGAGCTCGGCGACGCGCGCGGGGTCGACGACGAACCCTTCGTCGGGTGCGGACGACGTCCCCCGCGTGAGCGACACGACGAGCGCGACCACCACGGCGACGACGGCGAGCGCGGCGAGGGCGAGCAGCACCCGGCGCCAGGGGTCGAGGCCCGCGAACCACCGGCGCGCGCGGACGCGCGCCGGCGGTCGGGGCTCGGGGCGGCCGGCACCGCCCCGGTCTGCGGGGCGGGAGCGGACGGGCGCCGTCGTCGGGCCCCCCGTGCGGCCGGAGCCCTTCCGGGCGTCCTTCGCCGCGGGGGTCCGGGTCGCAGACGTCCGTCCTGCGGTGCGCTGTGCCACCTGTCGCTCCTGTCCCTGGTCGTCCCGCTCGGTGTGCGCCGGCCCGGCCGCGAGGCCGGGCCGGCGCGGTGGCCGGTGACGGGAGCGGGTCGCCCGTCACCGGCCCGCCGTCAGCCGCAGCTCACGGCGTCGTACGGCACCTCGATCTCGGTCGTGACGTCGCCGAGCGTCGCCGTGACCGTGGCCGTGCCCGCGTCGAACGACGTCGCACGCGACGCGAACGACTGGTACGCGTTGCCGCCCACCTCGACCGCGCCGAACTCCTTGGAGCCGAACGGCGTGGTCAGGGTGATCGCGACGGGCGCCTCGTCGACGTTCGTCGCACGGATCGCGAGGTACGCCTTGCCCGCGAGGCAGCGGGCGGACGCGGTGACCTCGACGTCGACCGTCGGCTCCGGCTCGGACTCCGTCGTGAGACGGAACCAGTCGAACGCCACGGTGACCGGCGTCTCCTGCTCCGGGCCGATCGCCATGAGGCCGACCTTGGTCAGCGGCGCGTCGTTGGTCACCGGCGCGCCCAGCGGCGTCCAGTTCACCCCGCCGTCGCTGACCCAGCCCTGGTACGTGCTCCCCACCTTCTCGAGGCGCACGTACCAGTAGCCCGACTCGGTCGAGTCGGCGAGCTCGAGCTGGCGGTTGCCGCCGTTGCCGAACTGGCCGCCCTTCTCCGAGACGAGCTCGGCGCCGAGGTTCAGCGCCGCGCCCGGGGCGTTCTTCGCGAGCACGTCGGCCTTGACGTAGTTGTCGTCGTCGCCGTACGCGATGAGGCCCGCGAGCTGCCACCGGTGCACGAGCGGCGCCTTGAACCGCGTCTCCACGACCCAGTCACCCTCCGGAGCGGTCTGGAGGACGAAGTTGCGCGGGTCGCCGTTGTTCCCGGCGTTGATGTCGCCCGGCTGGGTCGTGATGCGCAGCTCGCCGTCGGCGACGGCGACCTTCGACCCGTCGTACCGGACGATCGCGTCCCAGCGGCAGCCGTCGAGGGCGTCGCCCTCGAACTCGTCGCTCGGCTCGCGGACGCCGTCGTCGGGCTCGGCGCCCGTGACGTGGACGTAGTCGACCTTCGCGACCGTGTTCGCGGTCGCCGTGTCGCCGCCCGCCATGACGCCGAACGTCGCGTCGGGCTTCACGGGCGCGGAGCCCGCGAGCGCCGTCCACGCCTGTCCGTCGGCCGAGTACGCCGCCGTGATCGCGGAGCCGTCCGAGACGAGGCGCAGGTGGATCGTCGACGGGAAGCCCGTCGCGACGTCCGTCTGGCCGTGCCACGTCCGGGACCCGCCGGTCTCGGTCTGGAACTCGAGGAAGCGGGCGCCGCTCTGGTTCTTGGTGAACGCGAGCTTGGTGTACTCGTCGTCGTTCACGTGGACCAGGAGGCCGGCGTGCTGCCAGTGCCGGGCGAGCGGGACGTCGAGCTTGGTCTCGAGCGTCCACGCCCCGGCGGGTGCGGGCTGACCGAGGTAGCTGATCGGCCCGGTCACGGCCTCGTTGATGTCGCCCTGCACGACCGGCAGGACGGCGTGGCCGTCGGCGACGGTGATCGGCTGGCCCTCGGCCTGGCGGACGACCGTCCACCGCGGGTCGAGCGCGTCGCCGTCGAACTCGTCGGACGAGTCCGCGAGGCACTGCGGCGGGTTCTCCCCGCCGGGCTCCTCGGTCTGCGGGTCGTCGTCGAACACGAAGTCCTGGAACTCGACCGCGCTCGTCGCCGTCGTGCTGTGCGCCGTGACGAAGAGACCCACGTCCTGGACGGACGCCGCACCCGGCAGGGCCTGCGGCTCGCCGATCTGCGTGAAGTTCACTCCGTCCTTGCTCCAGGAGGCCGTGTACAGGTCGCCGTCGCGCACGATCCGCACCCACGCGGGGTAGCTCGTCGAGCTCGCGGCGGACGACGTCGTGAGCTGCCCGCTGGCGTTGCCGCGCAGCCACTCGAAGCCGCCGCTCGGGCGCATGCCGAGGGCCGCGTAGCCCTGCGAGTTCGCCGTCTGCGTGACGTCGTTGCGGACGATGATCCCCGCCTTGGCGGACCCGTTGGAGTTGCCCTGGCTGTTGATCTTCACGGTCGCCGACCAGTTCTCGTCGGCGCCCTGCTCACGGTAGATGGTCGAGTACTCGTTGGTGCCCTGCCACATGTTCGCGCCGCCCGACGTGACGAGGTACTTGCCCTCGGCGAGCTGCTCGAACGTGCCGTTCGCGTTGGTGAAGGTCTTCATCCCCGCGAAGAGGTCACCGACCTGGGCGAGGACGACGCGCGAGCGCGTGTACAGGCCCTTGTCGTTCGTGGCGACGGCGGTCAGCTCGTAGTAGTTGTCCGCCGTGGGGTTCCACGTGGCCTCGTACGGAGCCGTGTCGTCGACGCCGAGGGACTCGCCGTCGACGAAGAACTCGACCTGCGTCACGGTGTTCTCGGCGTCGTCCGCCTCCGCGGTGACCGTCATCTCGCCCTGCTCGAGACGGACGCCCGCCTCGGGGGACGTGATGCGGACCTTGGGACGGGTCGTACCCGAGACGCCCTTGCCGTCGGCCTCGATGAAGTTGAGCCGACGCTCGCCCTCGCCCGGGAAGACGACGTAGAGCGTGAACGGCTCCATCGGGTCGGTGACCTCGACGGTCACGTCCGTGAACGTGCCGAGCCCGGTCTGCGGGATCTCGGCCGTGCCGAGGAGCTCGCCGTCGGCCGCGTCACGACGCAGCTCGATCGTGCCCTCGGCCGCAGCCGCGACGCGCAGGTTCAGCGCCTGCACGCCGTAGAGGCTCACGGGGTCGTACGACGCCCAGGAACCGTTGGACCCCGTGATGACGGAGCCACCGCCCTCGACGTCCCGGCTCGGGACGGTCGTGGTGCCGTCGGAGGCCGCGTGGAACTCCGCCTCGCGCTTCTTCGGGAAGATCAGCGTGGTGTCCGACCCGGTCAGCGCGGGCACGTCGCCCTCGCCGCCGCGGTCGGTGTAGCGCGCGTCGATCACGTAGAACACGTTCATGTCCTCGCCGTGGCCACCGCCGAGGCTCGTCGCCACGGTGCCCGTGCGGCCGTGCAGCGGCTCGGCGGGGTGCGCGTGCGCGTCGTGCCCGAGCGCCGGCTGGATGATGACCTGCTCGTCGTCGATCGCCTCGCCGTCGGGCGAGTCCTCCGCGTCCGTCACCGACACGTCCCACGTGATGTCGTCGCCGAAGTTGAAGAACGAGCCGGTGGGCGGCAGGCCGAAGTCGACCTCGGGCCGCGTGTTGCCCACCGTGATCGGCACGGTCGCCGTGCCCACCTTGCCGGCGGGGTCGGTCACCGTGAGGCGCGCGTCGTAGACGCCGTTCTCGGTGTACGTGTGGCTGGGCGCGGCGGACTCGGAGTCCGTCGTGCCGTCACCGTCGAAGTCCCACGCGTACGTGAGCTCCTCGCCCTCGGGGTCGGTGCTCCCGGTGCCGTCGAACGTCACCTCGAGGGGCGCGATGCCGGAGTCCGGCGTCGCGACCGGCTTCGACACCGGCGAGCGCGAGCCCGACAGGTAGTCGATGCGGTGCAGGCCCGAGTTCGGGTTGTCACGGCCGAAGCCGCCGCCCCAGTCGAGCACGTACATCGCGCCGTCGGGGCCGAACTTGGAGTCGATCGGCGCGAGGAACTGCTCCTGCGGGAGGAACGGGTTGACCTTCTCGACGTCGGTCGCGCCGGGCGCGGCCTCGGGGTCCTTGAGGTCGATCGTGTACATCTTGTTGCGGGCCCACTCGTAGAAGAAGGCCTTGCCGTCGTAGGACTCCGGGAACTTCGTGTCCGAGTCGAGCTCCGGGTCGAACTGGTAGAACGGGCCACCCATGGGCGCGAGGCCGCCGCCGGCGTTGATCGCGCCGGGGACGGACGAGCGCTGGTAGCCGTACCACAGGTCAGCCGGCTGGGCCGGGGGAAGCTCGGTGAGGCCCGTGTTCTTCACGGAGTCGTTGACGGGGTTGTCGCAGTCGAAGAAGTCACCCACGGTGACGGGGCTCGTCCGGTAGTCCACGTCGCGGAACGGCTCGTTGTTGCCCATGCACAGGGGCCAGCCGAAGAAGCCGGGCTCCTTGATGAGGTTCCACTCGGCGATGCCGGCCGGGCCGCGGGTGGCCGGGTTGTCCGACCCGTTGTCGGGCGAGTAGTCGGCGACGCCGAGGTTGCCGGTCTTCGCGTCGATCGTGAACCGGAACGGGTTGCGGAAGCCCATCGCGTAGATCTCGGGCAGCGTCTTCTCGGTGCCCGGGGCGAACAGGTTGCCCTCGGGGATCGAGTACGTGCCGTCGGCCTCCGGGTGGACGCGCAGGACCTTGCCGCGCAGGTCGTTCGTGTTCGCGGACGTCGCGCGCGCGTCGTGCCACGTGCCGTCCCGCTCCGAGATCGGCGCGTAGCCGCCCGACGGCTCGGAGTGCGGGTTCACGTCGTCGCCGACGCCGATGTACAGGTCACCGGTCTCGTGGTCGACGAGGAGGCCGCCACCGGTGTGCCCCGGCTCGTCGGGCAGGCGCCCGGCCGGGATCTCCATCAGCACCTTCTCCGACGCCGGGTCGATCACCGTGGAGCCGGGCCCCTCGGAGGAGACCGTGAACCGCGAGACGCGGCTGAAGAAGTTCGCCGGGTCGGAGTCGTTCGAGCTCGCCGGCGAGTAGTACTGGTACAGGTACCCGTTCTCGGCGAAGTCCTTGTCGAGCGCGATGCCGAGCAGGCCGTCCTCGCCGCCCGAGTACACGGGGATCGTGATGGCGGTCGTGGTGTTCTGCGTCCGCGGGTCGTACACGCGGATCTGCCCGCGCACGAGCTCGGTGTAGAACACGCGGCCGTCGGGCGCGACGTCCATGCCGAAGGGCGCGCTCGTGTTGGAGTCGAGCGCGATCTTCTCGAACGAGCCCCAGTCGGTGCCGCCGCAGTCGCCCTCGACGAGGCCCGCGGCCCACTGCACGCCGCCGACGATGTGCTGCACGAGGTCGGGCTCGTCGGTGTAGTGCACCCCGAAGTGGCCCATGCCGGTCATCCAGGCGCGACCGCCGTCGTAGGGCTTGCACCACGAGATCGGGTGGTCGTAGCCCATCTTGTTGCTGCCCGCGTCGTACGTGGACTCGTCCATCGTGGCGAGCACGTGCGCGCTGCCGCGGACGTTGGCCGAGTAGTTGTACCACTCGTCCGCGCGCGTCCAGCGCTGGGAGAGGTGCTCGGTCGACGGGTGCGTGCGGTCCTCCACCCGGACCGTGCCCGGCAAGCCGGGGCTGTTGCCGGTGGCGGCGTGACCGGGCATGAGCGCCCCGATCATGTCGTCCCACCAGCCGTAGCTGCCGCGCATGTCCGTGGCGTTGTGGATCGCGACGATACCGCCGCCTGCCTGCTGGTAGCGCTCGAGCGCCGCCTTCTCGTCGGCGTTCCACGGGTCGCCCGACGTCTGGAACATGACCAGGGCGTCGTACTGCGCGAGGGACTCGTCGTTGAAGACCGTCGAGTCCTCGGTGTGGTCGGACGCGATGCCGACCTCCGCGAACGCCGCCTCGAGCACCGGGGTGCCCTGCGTGATCGCCTCGCTGTGTCGGAACTGGGTCGTCTTGGTGAAGATGAGCACCTTGTGCTCTTCGGCCGCGGGGACGGGGTCGTCGGCGGCGCTGGCCATCGTGACGGGCGCGAGCGTGAACGCGAGCGCTCCGATGGTCAGAGCCGCGACGGACCTCGCCCTACGTGGGCGTCGTGCGGTCATCGTGCTGCCTCCAGGGGCATGACGTGCGGACCCGGACGTCGTCGTCCGGGCAGGGTGGTCGTCATCCCGCGGCGTGCCGGCGCTGCGGTCGTGGGTCGACTACGGCTACAAGTGCTCCGGCGTGGGCATCAGTCCCTTCAGGTGGGCGAGGCCATCGACCGCGATGGCGTCCTGGGTCGGCGCCAGCGGCCGCCAGATGGAGGCGGCCGTGGCGATCGTCGCGTTGTCGGCCGTGAAGGACTCGATGACGAGGGGTCCGTCGTAGCCGGTCGCGTCGAGCGCGGCGAGGAGGGCAGGCCAGTCCAGGTGGTCGTTGCCGGGTGCGCCCCGGTCGTTGCCGCACACCTGGACGTGCGCGATGCGCTCGCCCGCGCGCGCGACCGCCGCGGGCAGGTCCGTCTCCTCGATGTTCATGTGGTAGACGTCGAGCATGAGGCCGATGCCGGCCGCGGGCAGGCGCCGCACGACCTCCAGCCCCTGGTCGACGGTGTTGACGAGACTCGTCTCGTAGCGGTTCAGCGGTTCGAGCCCGACGACGACGCCCGCGGCGATCGCGTGCTCGACGACCGGAGCGAGGTTCTCGGCGAGTTCCTCGTACGCCGCCGCGCGCTCGGCGGGGGTCAGACGCCACGTGCGCCCGACCGACGCGTACGCCGGACCGCCGATCACCGGGGCGCCGACCGTGCGCGCGACGTCGACGACGTGGCGCAGGTAGTCCTGCGTGGCGCGCACCGTCTCGGTGTCTGCGGCGACGAGCTCGCGTCCCTCGCCCATGACGAGCGAGACGCTCGCGCCGAGGCCGTGGTCGGCGAGGACCGTCGCCGCGGTCCCCGGGTCCCAGTCCCCCGGGTTCTCGACGGGCAGCTCGAGCACGTCGAAGCCCCACGCCGCGACGCGGGGCGCGATGGCGCGCAGCGCGTCGTCGGTGAGCGGGGAGGTCCAGACCCACGTGTTGACGCCGAGCGCGCGACGGCGCAGCGGCGGGGTCGGGGAAGGAAGAGCCACGTCGCTCTCTCTCGTCGGGTCCGAGCGCTCGGCCGTCCCGCCCGCGGGCCCGACGCCGCGGAGCACCTCCGCACGGGAGGTGCGCCGCGTCGTCGGGCGGGCGGGGCGCCCGGCCGGTCGGACGACGACCGGGCGGCCCCTGCTGGCCCGACCGCGAGGGTCGGACCGGGTGGTTCTGCGGACCTCTCAGGTCCGGTGCGGACGACCGGTCAGCGGTCCGTCCACGCCTCCGGGAAGCCCGGCAGGTCCTCGCCGCCGAACTTCGCGTAGTGCAGCGACGGCATGTCCTTGTTCGCCTCGAGGTACGCGTCCAGCTCCTCGGCCTCGATCGGCGACTGCGGCAGGACCCACTCCGAGGGCACCTGCTCGCCGGCCCAGATCATCTGCGCCGCGAGGATCGGGGTGCGCCACTGGAAGTTCGAGTACACGGCGCCGAGGGCGGTCATGTCCGTGTCCTTCCACTTGCGCAGGAAGCTCATCTCGTCCTCGCCCATGAAGACCGGGTAGGGCTTGCCGGCGTCCTCGAACGCCTCGACCGCCGCGACGGCGCCGTCACCGGCGTCCATCCAGATGCCGTCCACGTCACCGCGCTGCAGGTACTGCGTGACGATGTCCTTGATCTTCGCGCCGTCACCACCGGTGAACTCCGCGCCCACGACCTCGAGCTCGGACTCGGAGAAGATCTTGTCGGCCGCGGCCCAGCGGTTCTCCAGCACGTCCACGCCGGGCAGGATGCGCAGCGCGAGCACCTTCGAGCCCGGGTCGAGGTTCTCGACGAGGAACTCGGCGCCGTCGGCGCCGTAGGCGTAGCCGCCGATCGGGTGGATGAAGGTGACCATGCAGTCGGTGTTCACGCCACGGTCGAACACGATGACCGGCTTGCCCGACTCGCACGCGGCCTCGACCGCGGGCGTCAGGGTCGCCGTCGTGGACGGGGAGATGACGATCGCGTCGCAGTCGCCCGCCTCGACGAACGCCTGGATGTCGGAGATCTGCTTGTTGTCGTCGTCCGCCGCGTCCGAGACGCGGAACTCGCCGATGACGCCCTCGGACTTGAGCACGTCGACCTGCTGCTGCATCGTGATCCAGCCCGTCACGCGCCACGGGTTGGACACCGACGCGTTCGAGAAGCACAGCGTGTTGCCGCCCTCCGCGTTCGCGTACTCGGCCGTGTCCACGTACTCGGGCTCGATCGCCTGCAGCCACGGCTGGTCCGCCGGGCCCTCGGGCACGACCTCGCGCTGGGCGAGCTGACGGTCGTAGTCCGCCTGGACGAACCACTCGGAGTCGGCGCCGCCGGACTCCTCGCTCGCGGGGCTCTCCTCGGCCGAGGTCTCGCCACCCTCGCCGGTGTCGGTGGGGGTGTCGGTCGTGCAGGCGGCCGTGAGGAACAGCGTGGCCACCGCCGCGCCGGCCAGGAGTGCTCGTGTACGTCGCATGTCCTTCTCTCCTTGGGGGTGAGACGTCGTCGTCCCGCAGCGTGCGGGGGAAGGGGGGGTACAGCTCGAAAGGGTGGGGACTTCTTCTGAGGGGTCTTCTTCGGATGGGGTCGACGTCGCGCGGGTGCAGGTCCCGCCGGCGCGAGGGCTAGGCGTTCGCGGGGGCGGGCTCCTTCGGTGCGGTGGTCGGGCCCGCGGCAGGCGGGCCGTCCGGGGTGGACGCGCGGCGCCGCGACCGGCGCGGCAGCGCGGCGTAGGCGACGGCCGCGATGATGATCACGCCCTGGATCGCGGGCCGGATCGTCGACGGGAGGCTGAGCTGGTTGAACAGCGTGAACAGCGCCTCCAGGGTCAGCGCACCGGCCATCGCGGCGATCACGGTGCCCCGCCCGCCGCCGAGCACGACGCCCCCGAGCACGACGGCCGTGATGGCCATGAACTCCAGGCCCTGCCCGACCTGTGCGGTGACGCCGGCGTAGCCGCCGATGAGGATCGCCGCGACGGTCGCCATGAAGCCCGAGAGGAGGAACGCGCGCGTGCGCACCCACCAGACCGAGCTCCCGGCATAGCCGGCCGCGACGTCGTTGTCGCCCGTGGCGACGAGGGTGCGGCCGAACGGGCGGCGCATGAGCAGCGCGGCGAGGACGCCGAGCACCACGACGATCATCAGCGCGTACGGCACCTGGAACTGGCCGGGCGTGTCGGGGATGCCCCCGCGCCCCCACTGCCGGAAGCCGTCGGTCAGCGCGCCCGTGGGAGCGCCGCCCGTCCAGAGCCGGATCGCGCCGTAGAGCACGAGCATCATGCCGAGCGTCGTGATGAACGACGGCACCTTGAGCAGCGTCGTCACGAGGCCGTTGACGAGCCCGACCGCGAGGCCGAACACGATCATGAGCGCCATGACGGGCCAGGTCATCGAGTCCTCGCCGTCCATGAGCTTCGCGGCGATGACGACCTGGGCGCCGACGAGGGAGCCGACCGAGAGGTCGAACTCGCCCGAGACGATGACGAAGTACTGGCCGATCGCGAGGATGACCAGCGGTGCCGCCTTCTTGACGAAGGCCATGAGCGACATGGGCTCGCCGAACGACGGGTTCATCACGAGGATGACCGCGAAGACGAGCACGAGCAGCGCGAACACGGTCCAGCTCCCGCCCGCGGTGAGACGCTCGAGCCAGCCGGCCCGCGGTGCGCGCGCCGGGATCGTCCGGCGCGTGGTGTCGGTGGTCATGCGGACGCACCTCCGGTGCGGGTCGGGCGGAAGCGGGCCCGGCTGCTCGCCGGGTCGATCTGGCGCCGGGCGTACAGCGCGACGGCGGCGATGATGATGACGCCGCGCAGGACGTCCTTGAAGAACGGGTCGACGTCGAGCACGTTGAACACCGTGTCGAGCACGGCGAGGATGAGGACGCCGCCCACGGTCCCGACGATCGAGCCGCGCCCGCCCATGAGGAGCGTGCCGCCCAGCACGACGGCCGCGATCGAGTCGAGGTCGAGGCCGTAGGAGTACACGAGCGCGTTGCCCGTGCCGAAGCGCGCGGCGATGAGGAGGCCCGCGACGCCCGCGCAGACCGAGCACAGCACGTGCGCGAGGATGAGCGTCCGGTCGGTCCGGATGCCCGAGAGCCGCGCGACGTCGGTGTTCCCCCCGACGGCGAACATGTGGTAGCCGGGGCGGGTGCGCGTCAGGAGCACGACGCCCACGGCCGCGACGAGCAGCATGACGATCGTCGAGACCGGCACCGGGCCGACGCGTGTGTACCCGAACATCTGGAACGAGGCGGGCACCTCGCCCGCCGGGCCCTTGAACTGCGTGTCCAGGTAGCCCTTGATGATGAGGCCGACGCCGAGCGTCGCGATGAAGGCGTTGACGCGGAGCTTCGCGATCACGAGCCCGTTGACCAGGCCGACGACCGCCGCGACGCCCACCGCCGCGAGGACGCCGAGCCAGACGCGCGAGGGGTCGCCCGCCATGGTCGTCGCGCCGACGATCGAGCTGAGCGCCACGACGTAGCCGACCGACAGGTCGAGCGACTTGCACAGGATCGCGAACGTCTGCCCGATCGCGACGAACCCGAGGAGGCTCGTCTGCGTGAGCATGTACGCCGTGTTCGCGGTGCTGAACAGGTTGCCGCCGCCGACGGCGACGAGGACGCCGGCGATCACGAGGATCCCGACGAGGGCGAGATAGACGATCTCCGTCGACCCCAGGCGGCGCCGGCGCGCGGGGGCGCGGCGCGCGGTGGGGGCGGCGGTCGCGACCGCGGTGCTCATCGGTCCTCCTGCGGGCCGTCGGTGTCGGTGTCGTGCGAGGTGCCGGGCTCGGCGCCGGGGAGGTCGTCCGCGTCGGCGAGGGCGTCGAGGTCGACCTGGACGTGCTCGCCGGACGTGTCCTCCCCCGCACCGGTGGCGAGGGCCATCACGGTCTCCTCGTCGCTGCCGGCGGGGAGCTCGCCCGCGAGGCGGCCGTCGCGCATGACGAGCACGCGGTCGGCCATCGCGACGACCTCGGGGAGCTCGGAGGAGATGAACAGGACGGCGACGCCGCTCGCGGTGAGCTCGCGCATGAGGTCGTAGACGGCGCGCTTGGCGCCCACGTCGATGCCGCGCGTCGGCTCGTCGAGGACGATGACCTGCGGGTCGGTGACCAGCCACTTCGCGAGGACGACCTTCTGCTGGTTGCCGCCCGACAGGTACTGGACCTCGGCCTCCTGCGAGCTCGCGACGAGCTCGAGCGAGGAGAGGATGCCGGGGATGCGCTTCGCGCGCCGGTCCGCCTGGCCGGGCACGACGGCGTCGAGCACGAGCCGCGCGTTCGCGAGGATCGACTGCCCGAGCGCCAGGCCCTCCGCCTTGCGGTCCTCGGTCACGAGCGCGAGCCCGGCACGTACCGCCTGGCGCGGCGAGCGCACGTCCACCGGCTTGCCGCCGACGAGCACGCGGCCGCGCGTGAAGCCCGCGATGCCGAAGATGCCGTGCGCGATCTCGGTGCGGCCCGAGCCCTGGAGGCCGGCGAGCGCGACGATCTCGCCCGCCCGCACCTCGAGCGACACGTCGTCGACCTGCGTGTTGCCGACGCCCTCGAGCGCGAGGCGCACCTCACCCGGGACGGTCGAGGCGTCCTTGTCCGGGAAGTACCCGGCGAAGTCGCGGCCGACCATGGTGCGCACGAGCCGGTCGGGGTCGATGTCCGCCGTCGGGGTCGTCAGGACGTGGTTGCCGTCCTTGAGCACCGTGATGGTGTCGCAGAGGTCGAAGATCTCCTTGAGGCGGTGCGACACGTAGAGGATCGCGACGCCGCGCTCCTTGAGCCGGTGGACGAGCTCGTAGAGCAGCTCGACCTCCTGGTCGGCGAGGGCGGCCGTCGGCTCGTCCATCGAGATGATGCGCGCGTCGTAGGACACGGCCTTGACGATCTCGACGATCTGCTGCTGCGCGACCGAGAGCGAGCCGACACGCGTCCACGACGCGAGGCCGGTGAGGCCCAGGTCGGCGAGGAGCGCCGTCGTGTCGGCGTGCATCCGCCGCCGGTCGACGAGGCCCGCGCGGCGCGGCTCGCGACCGAGGTAGACGTTCTCGGCGAGCGAGCGCTCGGGCAGGAGGTTGAACTCCTGGAAGACGGTCGAGACGCCCGCGTGCTGCGCCGCGAGCGGCGACGCGAACGTCGTGGTCTCGCCGTCGAGCTCGATCGTGCCCGCGTCGGGGCGGTGCACGCCCGCGATGATCTTCATGAGGGTCGACTTGCCGGCACCGTTCTCGCCGACGAGCGCGTGGACCTCGCCCGGACGCACGTCGAGGTCGATGCCGCGCAGCACGGAGTTGCCGAAGAACTCCTTGCCGATGCCGCGCAGCCGCAGGATCGGCCCGTCGCCGCCCTCCCCCGTGGCCGGCGGCCGGGGCTCGCGCGTGGTCGTCGCGGTCATGCCGGCACCTCCACCCAGCCGCCCGAGCGCACCGACTCGGCCACCGCGGCGGCGAGGCGGGCGGCGCGCAGGCCGTCGTCGAACGTGGGCAGGCCGTCCGGGACGCTGCCGCGGATCGCCGTCGCCGTGTCGGCGACGAGCGCGTCGAAGCAGTCCTGGTAGCCCTGCGCGTGCCCGGCGGGCAGGCGCGAGTAGCGGGCCGCGGCCGGGGAGAGCGCCTCGGGGTCGCGCACGAGGAGGCGCGACACGTCACGGCGACCCTCCCACAGCGTCTCGGGCTGCTCCTGGTCGAACGACAGCGTCGACTCCGAGCCCGAGATCTCCAGGAACAGGCGGTTCTTGCGGCCCGCCGACACCTGGGAGATGACCGCGGTCCCGAGCGCCCCGCCGTCCGTCGCGTACTGGAGCGTGACGGCGTCCTCGGTCGCGACCTCGTGCACGACGCCGTCCGCACCCCTGCGGCGCGGGTTGACGGTGGCCGACTGCGCGACGAGCCGGGCGATGCGGTGGCCGGTGGTGAACTCGAGCAGGTCGCAAAAGTGGGAGCCGATGTCGCCGAAGGCCCGGCTCGCGCCACCGAGCGCGGGGTCGACGCGCCAGTTGTCGTCCGACTCCCGCAGGAGCCAGTCCTGCAGGTACGAGCCGTGCACGAGCGAGATGGTGCCGACCTCGCCCTGGCGCACGCGCTCGCGCGCCTCGCGCACCATCGCGTGGAACCGGTAGGTGAAGGGCACGACGGCGACCCGGCCGTCGGCGGCGCGCGCCTCGGCGGCCAGCCCCGCGAGCTCGACCGCTCCCTCGACGTCGGTCGCGAGCGGCTTCTCGCACACCACGTGCTTCCCCGCCGCGAGCGCCGCGCGGGCGAGGGGGACGTGCAGGTGGTTGGGCGTGCATACGTGCACGACGTCGACCTCGGGGTCGGCGAGCAGCTCCTCCGCGCTGGCGACCGCGCGCTCGGCACCGAGGCCAGGCGCCGCCGCGCGGGCGATCGCGAGGTCCGCGGCCGCGACGCTCACGACCCGACCGCCCCCGGTGCGCACGGCGCGCGCGTGGACGCCGCCCATGAAGCCCGCGCCGAGGATCCCCGCACGGTAGCCGGAGGCGGGCAGGCCGCCCTCGTCGGGCGCGCTGGCGGGGAAGGTCGTCTGGGCGGCGGGGGCCCCTGTCGTGGTCGCTCCGGGGAGGTGGGCACCCGGGTCCAGCACCGGGGTACGCACGTCCTGCGCGACGTCGTCGGCTCGCATGGATGACAACGTAGGGGCACTTCTGTCGAGCGTCAAGCAAAAGCCGAACATTGATCGTCACAGTTATATAACCCAAACCGCAAAACAAATGTGAAGGATCACACGACCTCGGTCCGGGGTGACGCGCGCGGTGACGAAGGGGCGAGACGACAGGCGACGATGCCCCGGACGCAGGCACGCCACCGCCCCCGGCCGTCGAGGGGCCGGGGGCGGTGGCGTGTCGGACTGTTCTTCCCACCCGCCGGCCGGCAGAGCCGGCCGGCGGGAGACTGCGCGTGCTACTTGGTCGAGAACGCGGCGTCGAACGCCGCGTCCGGAGCGTCGAAGGCGTACTTCTTGACGAACTCGAGGGCCTCGGGCGCGCCGACCAGGCGGTCCATGCCGGCGTCCTCCCACTCCACGGAGATGGGGCCCTCGTAGCCGATCGTGTTGAGCATGCGGAACGCGTCCTCCCACGGCACGTCGCCGTGGCCCGTGGAGATGAAGTCCCAGCCGCGGCGCGGGTCCGCCCAGGCCAGGTGAGAGCCCATGCGGCCGTTGCGCCCGTTGTGCATCCGCTTCTTCGTGTCCTTGCAGTCCACGTGGTAGATGCGGTCCTTGAAGTCCCAGAGGAAGCTCACCGGGTCGAGGTCCTGCCACACCATGTGGCTCGGGTCCCAGTTGAGGCCGAACGCCTCGCGGTGCCCGATCGCCTCGAGCGTGCGGACGGTCGTCCAGTAGTCGTACGCGATCTCGCTCGGGTGCACCTCGTGGGCGAACTTCACGCCGACCTCGTCGAAGACGTCGAGGATCGGGTTCCAGCGGTCGGCGAAGTCCTGGTAGCCGGCGTCGATCGCCTCCTGCGAGACGGGCGGGAACATCGCGACGTACTTCCAGATCGCCGAGCCCGTGAAGCCCACGACGGTCTTCACGCCCAGCTTCGCCGCGAGGCGCGCGGTGTGCTTCATCTCCTCGGCGGCGCGCTGGCGCACGCCCTCGGGGTCGCCGTCGCCCCACACGACGTCCGGCAGGATGTCGCGGTGGCGCTGGTCGATCGGGTCGTCGCAGACGGCCTGGCCCTTGAGGTGGTTCGAGATCGCGTAGACCTTGAGGTCGTACTTGGCCAGCAGGTCGAGCTTGCCCTGGACGTACTCGTCGTCGTCCCAGCGCCACGGGTCGAGGTGGTCTCCCCAGCAGGCGATCTCCAGGCCGTCGTAGCCCCAGCCGGACGCGAGCCGCGCCACCTCCTCGAACGGCAGGTCGGCCCACTGCCCGGTGAAGAGGGTGATCGGTCGTGCCATGGTCGTGTCTCCTTCGGTCGTTCTCGGTATCGCGCCCGGGGTCACCGGGCGGACGTGCTGGACAGGGATCGGGGCTTGCCGTCCGACGACTCGTCGTCGGCGGCAGCGCGCGAGCGGCGGCGGACGACGACGTACCCGCCGACGAGGAGGAGCGCGGCGACCACGGCGACGGCGATCCACACGCCCGCGCCGCTCCCGCTCGACTCGTCGTCCGCGGTACCGGACCCCTCCGCCGCGGCGTCGGCGTCCTCGTCGGCCCCGTCCGCGGCGCCGTCCTCGGCGTCGGCCGCAGCCTCGTCGGCCGCATCCGGAGCGAGCTCGGGCAGCGGCACGACGTCGACCTGCGCGGTGGCGGTCGCCTCGGCCGGGTGGGTGATCGTGGCGGTGAGGGTCCAGTTGCCCTCGGCGAGGACGCCGGGCTCGGACGTGTACCAGCCGACGCCCTCCGACGCCGAGGAGAGCGTGAGCGGTCCGACGGTCTCGCCGTCGGCGGACTCCGCGGTCACGGAGACGTCGGCAGACTCCTCGACCGGGTGCCCGTCGATCTTGTAGGTGAGGTTGGCGGAGATGCCGCCCTCCCCGTCGGTGCCGAGGGAGATCACGACGTCGCCGCCGTGCGCGGCCGCGGGGGCCGCGACGCCCAGCAGCCCGACGGCGGCGCCGAGCAGCACGCCGAGCGCCGCGGTGAGAAGAGCGCGCACCCCGACGCGGGGTCGGGTGCGGGTGCTGCTGCCGCTGCGGGTGCCGCTGGGCTGCGCAGACGTTCGGGACATCGGGTCATCACCTCGTCGTGGTCTGTGGGTGGCTCCGGGGCCGACGGCGGTCGTCGGTCCCCGGGGTGCCCCGGCGCCGGGCCGGAGCGCCCGTTCCCGGGCGCCGGGGCCGGAGACCCGGAGGTCCCCGTGGTGCTCGTCGTGCGGGCAGCGTACGGTCGGCCCGGCCGATGGGCCGCCCGTCCGCCGAGCGCCCGCACGCCGAGCGCGGTGCCCGGCGGGCCGGTGCTCAGAGCACCGGCCCGCCGGAACCTGTCAGGAGCAGGCCCGGGCGGCGTAGTCCGCCGTCCCGGAGAACGTCCTCCCCTCGGCGTCGGTCGCGGTCACCGTCACGGTGCCCGCGTCCACCCCTGCGGCACGCGACGCGAACGACTGGTACGCGTTCGCACCCGGTGCCACGGCCGCGAACTCCTTCGACCCGTACGGGGTCTCGAGAGTGATCGCGACCGGGACCGCGTCGTCGTTCGTCGCGCGGACCGCGACGAACACCTTGCCGGCCATGCAGCGCGTCTCCGCGGTGATGGTCACCGCGATCGGCTCGACCTCGTCGCCGACCACCCGGAAGTAGTCGAACGACGCGGGCGCACCCGTGGCGGCCGACGCACCGAGCGCGAAGAGCCCGACCTGGGCGTCCGCCGCGGCCGCGTTCGTCACGCTCTGGTCGAACGTCGTCCACGTCTCGCCGTCGGCGCTGTACGCACCGGTGAACGTGTCACCGGAGCGGGTCAGGCGCAGGTGCCAGACCGACTCGGCGAGGCTCGCCGTCTGCGGCTGCGGGTTCTGGACCACGCCGCCGACCTCGCTGCGCAGCTCGATCCGGGCGTTCTTGGCCTGACCCGCCTGGTTGTCGACCACGTAGTCGAGCTTGACGTAGTTGTCGTCGTCGGCGTAGGCGATCAGACCACCCTGCTGGTACTGGCGGTCGAACGCGGAGCCGTCGACCTTGGTCTCGATCGTCCACTCGTCGCCCGGCTGCTCCTGGAGCAGGATGTTCGGCACGTCCGTGTTGCCCGTCCCGTAGATGTCGGTCGGGGTCGTGTCGATCTGCAGCGAGCCGTCCGCCACGCGGTAGCCGGTCGCGTCCTCGCGGACGATGGACCAGCGGCACGCGTCGAGGGCGGTGCCGTCGAACTCGTCGTCCGGCCCGGGGGCGGACGCCGTGTCGTCGGGCGTGATGGAGAACCAGTCGAACTCCGCGTTGATCACGGGGGACGCGGTGTTGTTCCCCTTGAACGACACGAGGCCGATCTTCGCGTTCTCCAGGTCGGCGATCGACTTGGTCTCCGACATCGTCGTGAAGTCGACGCCGTCGGCCGAGTACGCCGCCTGGAGGTTCTCCCCGTTGCTGACGAACCGCACGAAGACCGTGTCGGGGTAGTCGGCGCCGAGGGCCGGGGAGTTGGACGCCGCGACCTCGTTCGGGGTGGCGTTCTCCTCACGGATGAACTGGAAGATGCGCGCCGCCGGGTCGGCCGACTGCGAGCGGCCCTGGACGACCATCTTCGCGTAGTTGTCCTGGTCCTCCCAGATCACCAGACCGGCCTGCTGGTACTGCTGGCGAGCCGGCAGCGTGAGCTTGGCCGTGGCCGTGAACGGCCCGTCCGGCAGGTCCTGGAGCACCAGGTTCGGGGTCGCCTTGTTGTCGGTCCCGTAGAAGTCCGTCGCCGCGGTCGGGATGACCAGCTTCCCGTCGCGCACGACGAGGTCCTGGTTGCGGTTCTGGACGGTCCAGCGGTTCGTGTCGACGTCGGCACCGAGGAAGTCGTCCGAACGGCCCGAGAAGCACATCCCCGGTCCGGTCTGCGGCGCCTTCACCGTCACCGTCTTGTACTCGGTCGTGTACGCACCCTTGGCGTCCGTCGCGCGGACCTGGAGGCGGTACGTGCCCGGCTGGTCGTACGTGAACGTGAAGGTGTCGCCACCGTCGACGAACCCGTCACCGAGGCCGGCGTCCCACGCGAACGTGATCGCGTCGCCCTCGACGTCGCTCGCCTCGACCGTCGCGGTCACCTCGAGCGGCGCGTCGCCGCTCTCCGGCGTGACCGTGAACGTGTCGATCGAGGGTCGGACGTTGTCCGTCACGCCGCGCCCGTTGATGACCATCCAGTTGACGTTCGACTGGCCGGCCGTCTGGACGAAGTACAGCGTGCCGCTGCCCGACGGGACATCGTGCAGCTCGGCGGTGACGTCGGTGTAGACCTGCCAGTCGCCCGTCGACGGGACCGTGACGCTACCGATCTCCGGGCCCTCGGGGTCGTCCCACCGCAGCGAGATCGGACCGCCGCCGCCCGGCGAGGCCGCGCGCAGGGTGATGGAGTCGACGTTCGCGAGCGACACCGGGGAGTGCGCCCACCAGTCGTCGGGCTCGATGAAGCCGATGTTCAGGCCGCCGCCCGCGGTGTCACCCGTGGTCTCGGTCTGGACGCCGGGGTCGCCGGTGCTCGTCGACCCGGCGAGACGCCCGGTCGACGTGAAGAACTCCGACTGGACGAGCTTCGGCTGGAGGATCTGGAGGTCGTTGGCCGAGAGCGGCACGCCGACCTCGCCACCGTCGTCGGTGTACATCGCCTCGACCACCCAGAAGATGTTCGACTCGATGCCGTGGCCCTCGTCACGCGCCGTCTGGAGCGTGCCCTCGCAGCCCGAGAGCTCCTCCATGGGGTGAGCGTGCGAGTCGTGGCCGAGCGACGTGTACAGCGTGACGTTGTCGCACGTGACCTCCCCGTCCGGGTCGTCCACGGCGATCTCGTACTTCACCTGGTCGCCCCACTCGAAGAAGCCACCGTTCTCGGGGAACGTGATCGAGACGGTCGGGGCCTGGTTGCCCACGACGACCGACACGTTCGCCACTCCCACGGCGCCGTCCTCGTCGGTCGCGACGAGCTGGGCGGTGTAGCTGCCGTTCTCGGTGTACGTGTGCACCGGGTTGGCCTCCGTCGACGGCGCCGAGCCGTCGCCGAACGTCCACTGGAGCGTGATGGGGTCGCCCGCCGGGTGGCGGGTGCCCTCGGACGAGAACTGCACCGTCAGCGGCGCGGCGCCGCTCGTCACGTCCGCGCTCGCGCGGGCGATCGGGGCGGGGTCGCCCTGGACGTAGTTGACCTTGTAGACACCGCTCGAGTCGTTGTTGCCGCCGAAGCCGGAGCCCCAGTCGATGACGTACAGCGCGCCGTCGGGACCGAACTGGAAGTCCATCGGGCGGTCGAAGCCGGCCGACGGGTCGAAGATCTTCGGCATGACGCGGTTGATGTCGACGAGGTCGTCACGCTTCTCGCCGTCGAGCTGGAACGAGTACATCTTGCCCTGGTTCCACTCGCCGAACAGGGCCTTGCCGTCCCAGTACTCGGGCCACTTGACGTCCGAGTCGAGGTCGGCGTCGTACTGGTAGACCGGGCCGCCCATGGGCGCCCCGCCGCCACCGATCTCCGGGAACTCGGGGTTCGTGGCGCCGGTGTACCAGACCTCCGCGGCGATGGCCGGGGGGAGCTGCTGGAGACCGGTGTTGTTGGGCGAGTTGTTGACGATGCCCGCGCCGCAGTCGAACGCCGCGCCGGACTGGCCCGTCGCGAAGTTGTAGTCGACGTAGTTGTTGTTCGAGCCCGTGCAGTACGGCCAGCCGTAGAACCCGGCGTCGCTCACGACGTTCCACTCGACCGCGCCGCGCGGCCCGCGGGCCGGGTCGGCCGCGCCCGAGTCGGGACCGTAGTCACCGACGAGCACGTTGTTCGTGGCGGGGTCGATCCCGATCCGGAACGGGTTGCGGAAGCCCATCGCGAAGATCTCCGGACGCGTCTTGTCCGTGCCCTCCGCGAAGAGGTTCCCCTCGGGGATCGAGTACGTGCCGTCGGCCTCCGGGTGGATCCGCAGGACCTTGCCCCGCAGGTCGTTCGTGTTGGCCGACGTGCGCTGCGCGTCGTAGTTCTGCCGGCCCGCGCGCTCGTCGATCGGCGTGAAGCCGGCCGACTCGAACGGGTTGGTGTTGTCGCCGGTGGCGAGGACCAGGTTGCCCTCGACGTCGAACTCCATGTCGCCGCCCGCGTGGCAGCAGGTCTCGCGCTGCGTCGTGACCTTGAGGAGCGTCGACTCCGTCGCGAGCGAGATCGACTTCGACGCCGCGTCGTAGACGTAGCGCGAGAGCCGGTTGTGCGGCCCGTCCGCGCCCTCGTTCGAGGGCGACCAGTACAGGTACACCCAACCGTTGTCCGCGAAGTCGGGGTCGAGGACGAGGCCCAGCAGGCCGTCCTCGTTCGCCTGCGTGACGGGGAGGGTCGCCGCGGTGGTGGTCTGGCTCGTCGCGGGGTCGATGACCCGCACACGCCCGTCACGCTCCGCGTAGAACACGGTGCCGTCGGGAGCGATGTCCAGCGTCATCGGGTTCGCGGTGTTCTCGTCGAGCGGCACCATCTCGAAGCTGTCGGACTGCGTCGCGTTGCAGTCGGACGGCACGACGCCCGCGGCGGTCTGGATGCCGCCGAGGAGGTGCTGGAGGAACTCCGGCTCCTGGTACGACTCGTCGGTGTGGCCACCGCCGGTGTACCAGGACCGGCCGCCGTCGTAGACCTGGCACCAGGCCGTCGGGTGGTCGGCGCCCATCGCGCCCGAGCCTGCCGAGTACGACGTCTCGTCGAGGCTCGCGAGCACGTGCACCGTGTCGCGCGGGTTGGTGCGGAAGTTGTACCACTCGTCGTAGCGGTCCCACCGCGCGGGAAGGTGCGCCGTCGACTCGTGGGCGTGGTCCTCGACCTTGACGGTCGCGTCCTGGTTCTGGGGGTGAGCGCTGAAGTACGCGCCGACCAGCCCGCCGTACCAGGGCCAGTCGTACTCGGTGTCGGACGCCGCGTGGATGCCCGCGTACCCGCCCCCGTTCTGGATGTATCGCTCGAACGCGGCCTGCTGGTCGTCGTTGAGGACGTCACCGGTCGTGGACAGCCACACGACGGCGTCGTACTGCGCGAGGTTCTCGTCCGTGAACGCTCCCGCGTCCTCGGTCGCGGTGACCTCGAAGTTGTTCTCGGTACCGAGCTGCTGGATCGCCGCGATGCCCGCGGGGATCGACCCGTGGCGGAAGCCACCGGTCTTGCTGAAGACGAGCACGTCGAACGGGACGGTGTCCGCGGCCGTGACGATGGGCGCCGCCACGGCGCCGGTAGGCGCCGTCGCGGCCGTCGCCGACGTCGCCGCCGCCATGGTCAGGGGGAGAGCGACCGCTGCCGCGGCAGCTGCCGCGACCGTCCGCCTCAAGGCGAGCGATCCTCCTAGCACGTTTCTCACAAGGTCTCCTCGTCGAGATGGGGAATCAGTGCTGCGCTCCGCCGGGTGCCGCCATCGGCCGGCTGCCGTCCCGGGATCTTCGACCGACAATTTTGATTGCCCGTCGTACTAAATGCGCGCCATCGTGGCGCGTCCAGCCTCCTCTCCTCCACACCGGTTCCGGTCGGCCGTGCTGCGCTGCAACGGCCGACACCGTCTGGCCGGCGTCCGGGTCGACCCTCCGCCGCGCGGGCCGACCCGGACTCGATACTACGGTTGGACCCAGCCGCCCGACGCCGCGCTCCGCTCGACCGCGTCGAGCACGCGCTGCACCACGAGGCCGTCCGCGAAGGTCGGCGCCGGGTGCGTCCCGGCGGCGATCCCCTCGACGAGGTCGACCGCCTGGTGCGTGAAGGCGTGCTCGTACCCGAGCCCGTGGCCCGCGGGCCACCAGTGCGCGACGTACGCGTGCTCCGGCTCCGTGACGACGATGCGTCGGAAGCCGGCGACGACCGCGTCGTCCGCGGCGTCGAAGAAGTGCAGGACGTTCATGTCCTCGAAGTCGAACGCGACCGAGCCCTTCGAGCCGTTGATCTCGAGCCGGATCGCGTTCTTGCGGCCGTAGGCGAAGCGCGTGGCCTCGAACGTCCCGATGCCCCCGCCGGACAGCCGGGCGAGGAAGACCGCCGCGTCGTCCACGGTGACGGGCCCCCGCTCGGCACCGCCCTGGCCGGACAGCCCCGCGAACTCCGTCGCGACGGGGCGCTCGGTCACGAAGGTCTCGAGCAGCCCCGAGACGCTCGTGATCTTCTCGCCGGTGATGAACTGCGCGAGGTCGATGACGTGGGCGCCGATGTCGCCGAGCGCCCCGCTGCCGGCCTTCGACTTGTCGAGCCGCCACGACAGCGGCGCGTCCTCGTCCGCGATCCAGTCCTGCAGGTACTGCGCGCGGACGTGGCGCACAGTCCCGATGCGCCCGTCGACGACGAGCTGGCGCGCGAGCTGGATGGCCGGCACGCGGCGGTAGGTGAAGCCCACCATCGCGACCTGGCCGCGCGCGGCCGCGGCCTCGGCCACCGCGACCATCTTCTCGGCCTCCGCGACCGTGTTGGCGAGCGGCTTCTCGCACAGCACGTGCTTGCCGGCCTCGAGCGCCGCGATCGCGATCTCGGCGTGCGTGTCACCGGGCGTGCAGACGTCGACGAGGTCGACGTCGTCCCGCGCGACGAGCGCCTGCCAGCTGGTCTCGGTGGACTCCCAGCCGAGCCGCTGGGCGGCGGCGGCCAACGCCTCCGGGTTGCGGCCGCCGAGCACCCGCATGCGCGGGTCGAGGGGGAGGTCGAAGAACCGGGGGGCGGTCCGCCATGCCTGCGAGTGCGCTGCCCCCATGAACGAGTACCCGACCATGCCGACGCCGAGCTGCGCGCCGTCGTTTCCTGCCATGACGTTCCTTCCGTGCGCCTTCTTGTGCGCGTGACGTGAGCACGTCCACGGTCCGGCCGGGTTCTCCCGGGCGGACCGTGGACGTGGTCCGCGTGCTTGCCTGCTGCGTGCTGACGACGGGCGTCAGCGGTCCGTCAGGACTGGAACGCCGTGGGCAGGTACTCGTCGACGTTGTCCTTCGTGACGACCGGCGCGAAGAGCTGGACCGTGCGCGGCACGCCCGACGACGCGAGGTCGCTCATGTTGTTCCCGTGGGCGATGAGGCGCGCGAGCTTGATGCCGTCCGCGGCCTGGGTCGACGGGTAGACGACCGTCGCCTGGAGGACCGAGTCCCCGGCCTTGATGTGCTCCATGACGTTCGCCGAGCCGGCACCGCCGACCATGAAGAACTCGTCGCGGCCCGCGTTCTCGATCGCCTGGAGGACGCCGACGCCCTGGTCGTCGTCGTGGTTCCAGATGGCGTCGATCTTCGGGGCGGCCTGGAGCAGGTTGGCCGTCGCGGCCTCGCCACCCTGGACCGTGAAGTCGGCCGCGACGCGGTTGTCGACGTCGAGGCCGCAGTCGGACAGCGCGTCCTCGAAGCCCTGGCTGCGGTCCTGCGTGAGCGGGAGCGAGTCGATGCCGGCGATCTCCGCGACGACCGCGTCCGGGTTGTCCCCGAGCTGCTCGCAGATGTACTGGCCGGCGCTCACGCCCATGCCGTAGTTGTCGCCGAGCACCGTGGTGCGGGCGGCGAACGGGCTGGAGAACTCGCGGTCGACGTTGATGACCGGGATCCCGGCCTCCATCGCCTTGGTCGCGACGTCGGTGAGGGCCGCGCCGTCGAACGGCAGGAGCACGATCGCGTCGACGCCGTCGTTGATGAAGCCCTCGATCTGGCTGATCTGGACGTTGACGTCGTTCGTGCCCTCCGCGACCCGGAGCTCGACGTCCTCGTAGCTGTCCGCCTCGGCCTTGGCCGCCGACGAGATGGCACCCATCCAGCCGTGGTCGGCCGCGGGGGCCGAGAAGCCGATGACGACCTTCTCGCCCGGGGCGTCGTTGTCCGAGACGGCCTCGTTGCTGCTGCCGCCGCCGTCCGCCTCCGTGGTGTTCTCGGTGGTCGGGGTGTTCGACGTGCACGCCGTGGCGATCAGTGCGATCGACGCGGCCGAGACCGTGGCGATCATGAAGCGGCGGCGCAGGGTGGTGCGTGCGGACATGGGATCTCCTTCGATGCTGTCCTGCGGGAGGAACTTCGGGGGAACTGCCGGGTGGTGCGGGTCGTGCCTGGCGCGGGGCGCCGAGGTGTTCAGGGGGGAGCTACGTGGTCCGCCGGGCGAGGCGCTGCTGGAGCAGGACCGCGATGACGATGATGGCGCCCTTGGCGACGGCCTGGACGGAGCTGTCGAGGTTGTTGAGGATGAAGACGTTCGTGAGGGTCTGGAAGATGAGGACGCCCAGGACGGTGCCCACGATCGTGCCGCGACCACCGGCGAGGAGCGTGCCGCCGACGACGACCGCGGCGATCGCGTCGAGCTCGTACAGCGAGCCGTTGGTCGAGGAGCCGGCGCCCGTGCGGGCGAGCATCATGACCCCGGCGATGCCGGCGGTGAGCCCGCACAGCGCGTACACGTACATGAGGTGCCGCTTGACCTTGATACCGGCGAGGCGCGCGGCCTCGGGGTTCCCGCCGACGGCGATCGTGCGTCGGCCGAACGTCGTCCGGTTGAGGAGGAACCAGGCGAGCACCGCAACGAGGGCGAAGATCCAGACGATCTTCGGGATGCCCAGGAGGTTGCCGCCGAAGACGTCCTTGAACTCCGGGACGTCGACGATCTGCGTCCGGCGCTGGGCGATGAGCTCCGCGACGCCGCGGGCGGCGACGAGCATGGCGAGCGTCGCGATGAAGGCCACGACGTTGCCGTAGGCGATGATCACGCCGTTGATGAGCCCGGCACCGAGGCCGACCGCGAGCGCGCAGATGACCATCACGACCCAGCCGTACTGCTGGGTCGCGAGCGTCGTCGCCCACACGGACGCCAGCCCGAGCACCGATCCGACGGAGAGGTCGATGCCACCTGTCGTGATGACGAACGTCATGCCGATGCTCACGACGCCCACGACCGCGCCCAGGCTGAGGATGGTCATGAGGTTGCTGAGGCTCGCGAACCGCTCGCCGGCCGTCGCGAAGCCCACGACGCACAGGAGCAGGAGCGCGACCACGAGGCCGAGGTTGCGTCCTGCCGGACCGCTGAACAGCCCGCTCCTGCGCGATGCGGCGGCCGCGCTCGCCTTCTCCACCCGAGCGGTCTCGTCGCTCGGCGCGACGGCGACCTTGTCGTCGCCCACCTTGTGCTCGCTCACGCGACACTTCCTTCCATGACGAGGTCGAGCACTCCGTGCTCGTCGATCGAATCTGCGGGTCCCTGGTGCACGACGCGGCCCTCGGAGACGACGAGCACGCGGTCGGCGAGACCCAGGACCTCGGGGATCTCGCTGGAGACGACGACGACGGCGGCGCCCTCGTCGGCCAGGCGGCGGATGAGCGCATAGATCTCGGCGCGCGCCCCGACGTCGACGCCGCGCGTCGGCTCGTCGAGGAGCAGGACGCGGCAGCCGTGGACGAGCCAGCGGGCGAGCATCGCCTTCTGCTGGTTGCCGCCCGAGAGGGTGCGGATCGCGCGGTCCACGCCCGTGGGGCGGAGCTCGAGCGACTCGGCCTGCTCCTTGGCGGCACGACGCTCGGCACGCTCGTCGAGGAAGCCACCGCGCGCGAACCGGGCGAACGTCGACAGCGTGACGTTGCGGTAGACGGGCTCGTCGAGGAGCAGGCCCTGGCTCTTGCGCTCCTCGGGCGCGAGCCCGATTCCGGCGTCCACGGCGGCGGCCACGGACCCGGCGCGCAGCTTCTTGGAGTCGACCGTCACAGTGCCCGCGGTCGCCCGGCGCGCCCCGTAGATCGTCTCGATGATCTCCGAGCGGCCCGCCCCCACGAGGCCGGCGAGACCCACGATCTCCCCGGCCCGCACCTGGAGCGACACATCCTCGAACACCCCGCGCAGGCCGAGGCCCTGGACGTCGAGCACGACCGGCGCGTCGGCGGCGGGACCGTCGGTCTCCGGGAAGACGTACTCCACGGAACGCCCGGTCATCAGGGTGATGAGCTTCGCCGTCGGCGTCTCGGAGACCGGGAGGTTCTGCGCGACGGTCCGGCCGTCCTTGAGCACCGTGATCCGGTCCCCGATCTCGCGGATCTCCTCGAGGCGGTGCGAGATGTACACGACGGCCACGCCGGCCTTGGTCAGCTCCTCGACGACGCGGAAGAGGTTGCCCACCTCCTCGGAGTCGAGCACGGCGGACGGCTCGTCCATGACGATGACGCGCGCGTCGTGCGACAGCGCCCGAGCCATGGAGACGATCTGCTTGCCCGCGGCCGAGAGGTGCTCGACCTCCTGGTTCGGGGAGATCTCGCTGTGGCCGAGCCGCTTGAGGATCGCCCGCGTCTGGCGCACGGCCTCGCGACGCTGGGAGAACCCGAGGGTCGAGAGCTCGTGGCCGAGGTAGACGTTCTCCGCGACGGTGAGACCGTCGACGACGTCGAGCTCCTGGTACATGGTCGCGACGCCGTGGCGCAGCGCGGCGACGGGGTCGGAGATGGTGATGGGCTCGCCGTCGAGCAGGATCTGCCCTTCCGTCGGCTGGTGGGCACCGGCGAGCACCTTGATGAGGGTGGACTTGCCGGCGCCGTTCTGCCCGAGGAGGCAGTGGACCTCGCCGGGGAGGATCTCGAGATCGACGCCGTCGAGCGCTCGAGCCCCGGGGAAGACCTTGACGATGCCCTGCATCTGCAGGAGCGGCTGGGGAGGGTCTGCGGTGACCATGCGGTGAACCTAGCCGACCTTTTGACGACGGTCAATCATAAGATCGCGGGCTTTTGCTGCTGTTACAACTTCGTTACCAGCAAAAGTGGACAAGCGCTGTCAGGGCGAGGGAACGCTCCCACGACGCGAACGGGCAGTGATCGACGAGGCGGGTCGACAGGTGGCGCGGCGGCCGGCTGACGAGCCGAACCACCGAGAAGTCGGCCTGGGGTCGGGGTCTGCACGAGCGGGTGGGGCGGGTGTTCGCCCGGACGGGAGGCCCTTCCTCGGGTCTCCACAACTTCCGACGACGTCCGTGTCGCCTTGGGAGGGGACAGTAGGGTACCTTTTGGCGATCGTCAAGCAAAAGCCGATGACTCGTCCGGCACGTACGGACGACCGACGAGAGGCCCCGTGATTCACTGTGCCCATGGAGGAACTGCTGAAGTTCGCGCCGCGCCCGACCGGCGGCGGCGACATGTTCCAGCTGCTCCGGGACGGTCAGCCGCGCACGCGCGCGGACCTCGCAGCGATCACGGGGCAGGCGCGGTCCACGATCGCCGCCCGGATCGACCTCCTCATGTCCGCGGGCCTCATCGCCCCCGCGGGAGAGGCGAGCTCGACCGGCGGGCGACCGCCCGTGACCTTCGCCTTCAGCCCTGAGGCACGCATCGTCCTCGCCGTCGATCTCGGAGCGACCCACGCGCGCCTGGCCGTGACGGACCTCGCGTCGAACGTGCTCGCCGAGACCGACGCCGCGCTCGCGATCGCCGACGGGCCCGACGTCGTCCTGTCGTGGGTCGCGGACACGGGCGAAAAGCTGGTCGCGACGACCGGGCGCAGCCTCGACGACCTCGTGAGCGTCGGCGTCGGCCTGCCCGGGCCCGTCGAGCACTCGTCCGGCCGGCCCATCAACCCGCCGATCATGCCCGCGTGGGACGACGTCGACGTCGCCGGCATCCTCCAGAAGCGGTTCAACGCGTCGGTCCTCGTGGACAACGACGTGAACATCATGGCGCTCGGAGAGCACCGCACCGCCTGGCCCACCGTGACGGACATGCTGTTCGTGAAGGTCGCCACCGGCATCGGGTCCGGCATCATCGCCGACGGCGAGCTGCGGCGCGGCGCGCAGGGCGCCGCCGGGGACATCGGCCACGTCGCCGTCCCGAGCGCGGCCGACGTCCCCTGCCGCTGCGGGAACGTCGGGTGCCTCGAGGCCGTCGCGAGCGGACAGGCGGTCGCCGCCGCGCTCGCCGCCGCGGGCCTCGACGCGACGAACAGCGCCGACGTCGTCACCCTCGTCCGCGGTGGGGACCTCACCGCGAGCCAGGCCGTCCGCCAGGCCGGACGCGACATCGGCTCGGTGCTGGCGGCGTGCGTGAGCCTCCTCAACCCGTCGCTCATCGTCATCGGCGGCATCGTCGCCGAGGCCGGCGAGCACCTCATCGCGGGCATCCGCGAGATCGTGTACCAGCGGTCGCTCCCCCTCGCGACGCAGCACCTGCGCATCGTCACGTCGCAGGCGCGTGGCCAGGCCGGCGTGCTCGGTGCGAGCGCCATGGCCGTGGATCACGTACTCTCGCCCGCAGCGATCGACGCGCTCATCGCCTGAGCGCGGTCGCCGGGGGCCGCTGTCCGCGATACGCGGACGTGACGAGTGTGACGAGGCACGAGGAGGAGTCATGACCGAGCGGGACCGTCGAGCGCTCGTGGTCCGGGGCGGTTGGCCCGGGCACGCACCCGAGGAGGCGGCGGAGCTGTTCGTCCCGTTCCTGGAGGCGTCCGGATACGACGTGACGCTCGAGGGATCGTTGGAGTCGTACGCCGACGAGGAGTTCATGGCGAGCCTGGACCTCGTCGTCCAGTGCTGGACGATGGGCGAGATCCTCCCTGACGAGATGCGCGGGCTGCGCACGGCGATCGCGAACGGCACCGGCTTCGCGGGCTGGCACGGCGGGATCGTGGACTCGTTCCGCCTCGCGACCGACTACCTGCAGATGGTGGGCGGGCAGTTCGCCGCGCACGCGCACGACCTCATCGACCACACGATCGACATCGCGCCGGAGCACGCGGACCACCCGATCGTCGCGGGCATCGGCCCGATCGCGCTGCACTCCGAGCAGTACTGGGTGCTCGCCGACTCGTACAACGACGTCCTCGCGACGACGACCATCGTCCCGCGCGACGGCGACCCGTGGCACGAGCCCGTCGTCTCCCCCGCCGTGTGGACGCGCCGCTGGGGCGCCGGCCGCATCTTCGTGTGCGCGGCGGGTCACCAGCTCGCCGACCTCGAGGTCCCGCCCGTCCGCACGATCGTGGAGCGCGGCATGCTCTGGGCGAGCCGCTGACACGCAGCGACCCGCGCGTGCGGTTCCCTACACTCGGCGCGTGACCTCGTTCCACGGCCTCCTCGCCTACCCGATCACGCCGCTCACCCCCGCCGACGCGCCCGACCTCGACGCGCTCGCCGCCCTCGTGGCCGACGCCGCACGCGCGGGGGTCGACGGCGTCGTCGTCCTCGCGTCATCGGGCGCCGGGGTGACGTTCGCGCCCGACGAGCGCGACGCCGTCATCCGCGCCGCCGTCGCGGCGGGCTCCGCGACCGGTTCGCCGCGCGTCCCCGTGCACGTCGCCGTGAGCGGTGCGTCCACGCGCGAGGTCGTCGCCCGCGCCCGCGCGGCGCGGGACGGCGGGGCCGACGGGCTCGTGCTCGCGCCGTTCTCCTACCTCCCGCTCGACGAGGACGAGGTCGTAGCCGTGTTCGAGGCCGTGGCGGCGGCCGTCGACCTGCCGGTCTGCTACTACAACCGCAGCATGCAGACGGCGTACGACGTCACGCCCGACGCGCTCGCCCGGCTCGCGCGCACCGCGACCGTCGCGGCCGTCAAGGACCCGGCGTCGACGCCCGCGCGGCCGGCGGGCCGGGTCGGGTCGCTGCGTGCGGCGACCGCCGGGCTCGGCGTGAGCGTCGGGCTCAGCGGCGACGCGGCGATCGTCGGCGGCGCCGAGACCGCTGACGCCTGGCACACCGGGCTCGCCGCGCTCGTGCCCGCCGAGTACGCGGCGCTCCGGCGCGCCCGGGCCGCGGGCACCGCACCCGACGCCCAGGTCCTGGACTGGCTGCGCGCGCTCACGGACGTCCTGGGGTCGCTACGCCCGGTGAGCGGGTTCCACGCGCTCGCGAACCTCCTCGGCGTACCGACCGCTCCCCCACGCGGTCCGTCCCTGCCCGTCCCGCCCGACGGCGTCGTGCGGCTGCGCGAGGTCGTGGGGCGGCGCCCCTCGGCGCCCTGATCCACCCGTGCGGCGCCGCGGAGCGTCGGACGACTCAGCCGTCCGTACCGGCGCCCGCCTCGTCGTCCGCGCCGGGCACGTCGCCACCGACCCGGTCCGCGACGGCGTCGGGCCCGCCCGCGAGCAGCGCGACGAAGCCGTCCTCGTCGAGGATCGGCAAGCCGAGGTCGCGGGCCTTGGTCTCCTTCGAGCCCGCGCTCGCTCCGACGACGACGTAGTCGGTCTTCTTCGAGACCGACCCCGACGACTTGCCGCCCGCGGCGATCACCGCCTCCTTGGCGCCGTCGCGGCTGAAGCCCTCGAGCGACCCCGTGACGACGACGGTGAGTCCCGCGAGCGGTCCGGTGGGTGCCTGCCGGGCGCCCGGACCAGGATGCCCCGGGATGGAGAACCGCACCCCGTCCCGCTTCCACTGGTCGACGATCTCCTGGTGCCAACCGACCTCGAGCCACGCGATCACCTCGTCCGCGATCACCGGCCCGACGCCCTCGACCGCCGCGAGCGCCTCGCGGCCCCCGTCACGGATCGCCTCCTCGATGGCGTCCAGGGACCCGAACCAGTCCGCGAGCGCTCGGGCCGCGACCGGGCCGACGTGCCGGATGTTGAGGCTCACGAGGATGCGCCAGAGGTCCTTCGTCTTCGCGAGCCCCAGCTCGTCGACGAGGGTCTGCGCCGTGCTCGACGGCCCGTACACCGGGTAGTCCTTGCGGACCCCCGCCGCGCGGCGCTCGGCGGGCGTCGCGTCCTCGAACCCCGGCGGATAGGTGCGCGCGGCGACCTTCTGGAACGGCCGGACGACCTTGGCGAGCAGCACCGAGCCGTCGGACATCGCGACCTCGCCCGACTCCCCCACGCCCTCGTACGGCCGGGGCAGGCCGGTCTCCGGGTCGCGCACGACGACCTTGATCGGCGCGAGCTGCTCGACGGTGAGCCCGAAGAGGTTCTTCTCCGTGCGCAGCGGCGGCTCGGCCGGCTCGTACGGCTGGGTGAGCGCGGCGGCCGTGACCTCGCCGAGCGCCTCGACGTCGAGGCCGCCGCGCGACCCGATGTGCTCGACGCGGCCACGCACCTGGGCGGGGCACGACTCGGCGTTGGGGCAGCGCAGGTCGACGTCGCCCTCCTTCATGGGGCGCAGCGGTGTGCCGCACTCGGGGCACTCGGCCGGCATGACGAAGTCCTCGCGCGGGTAGCCGTCGTCCGCGAGCGCCGCGACGGGGCCGAGGATCTCCGGGATGACGTCGCCGGCCTTGCGCAGCACGACCATGTCGCCGATGCGCACGCCCTTGGCCCGGACGACGTCCTGGTTGTGGAGGGTCGCCTGGCGCACGGTGCTGCCCGCGACCTTGACCGGCTCCATGACGGCGTACGGGGTCGCGCGGCCGGTGCGGCCCACGCCGACCTGGATCGCGAGCAGGCGCGTGTTGACCTCCTCCGGCGGGTACTTGTAGGCGATGGCCCACCGGGGCGCACGGCTCGTGGCGCCGAGCCGGCGCTGGAGCGCGAGCTCGTCGACCTTGACGACGATCCCGTCGAGCTCGTGCTCGATGTCGTGGCGGTGCTCGCCGAAGTACGCGATGCGCTCCATCACCTCGTCGAGGCCGTGCACCACCCGGTTGTGCGGCGACACGGGCACGCCCCACCGCTCGAAGAGCGCGTACGCGTCGGACTGCCGTGCGAGCTCGGCGTGCTCGCCCGCCTCCCACTGGAGCGCTCCGACGCCGTGCGCGTACATGCGCAGGTTGCGGCTCGCGGTGACGGCCGGGTCCTTCTGGCGCAGCGACCCGGCCGCGGTGTTGCGCGGGTTGGCGTACGGGTCCTGCCCGGCGGCGACGAGCTTCTCGTTGAGCGCGGCGAAGTCCGCGACCCCCATGAAGACCTCGCCGCGGACCTCGATGACGTCCGGGTGCGTGGCCGGGTCGCCCGCGAGCTGCTGCGGGATGCTCGTGATGGTGCGGACGTTGGCCGTGACGTCCTCGCCCGTGCGCCCGTCGCCGCGCGTGGCGGCTCGCACGAGCCGGCCCTTCTCGTAGAGCAGCGCGATGGCGAGGCCGTCGATCTTCACCTCGCACAGGTAGCCCACCTCCGCGTCGGCGGCCACGCCGAGGTCGCGGTGCACGCGCGCCGCCCACGCCGCGAGGTCCTCCTCGCTGAACGCGTTGTCGAGCGAGAGCATGGGCTCGAGGTGCTGCACCGTCGCGAACCCCGCGGCGGCGCGACCACCGACGCGCTGGGTGGGCGACTCGGGCGACTGGAGCGCGGGGTGAGCGGCCTCGAGGGCCTGGAGCTCGTGCATCCGGGCGTCGTACTCGGCGTCCGAGGAGACGGGCTGGTCCTCCTCGTAGTACGCGCGCTGGTCGGCCTCGACCTGCGCGACGAGCTCGGCCCAGCGCCTCTGCGCGGCGGCCTCGTCGAGCTCGGCGGCGGACGTGGCCGTGGGGACCTCCTGGTCCGTCGCGGTCGGGGTGGTCGGGGCGGACGTCGCGGGGGTGCTCTCGCTCACCCGCACATCATCGCGCGGACCGCCGACATCCGCCGCCCTCCCGTCGGGCACGGCCACCGCGACGTCGTCGCGCTCAGGGCCGACGTCGGTGCGCGAGCCGGGCCCCGAGGCGCTCGACGGCGTCCGCGAGGTCGTCGGGCTCGACCACGCGCACGGGGGCGCTGAGAGCCAACCGTGCGACCGTCATGGCCAGCCGCCCGACGTCCTCGCCACGGACCCGGACCACCACGGCCCCCGACGCGGCGTCGACCAGGTCGTGGTCCACCCACCGGAGCACGTCGGCGAGGTGGTCGGGCTCGGCGTCCAGGACGAGGGTGGCGACCCGTTCTCGGGGGACCGCGCCGAGGGCGTGGGCGACGAACGCGGACGCGCCACCACGGGGGATCTCGCGGGGCGCGAAGCGGCCCCCGGTCGCGTACGGACGTGCGAGCCGGTCGATCCGGAAGGTCCGCCAGTCACCGCGGTCCCGGTCCCACGCGACGAGGTACCAGCGGCGGTCGGCGGCGACGAGCCGGTGCGGCTCGACCAGGCGCCTGGTGAGGGTGCCGTCGCCGGCACGGTAGGGGAAGCGCACGAGCTCGTGGTCGCGGCACGCGGCCGCGAGCACGCTGAGCGACCCCGGGTCGACCAGGTCCTGGTCGGTCGGCGACGTCACGGGCGTCATGCTCGAGCGCAGCGCCGCCACCCGCCGGCGCAGGCGGTGCGGCAGCAGGCTCTCGACCTTCGCGAAGGCACGCAGCGAGATCTCCTCCATCCCGTCGACGGCGGCGACAGCCGCACACCCGAGCCCGACGGCGAGCGCGACGGCCTCGTCGTCGTCGACCACGAGCGGCGGCAGGTGCGCTCCGGACTCGAGGCGGTAGCCCCCGTACCTGCCCGCGGTGGCGGCGACGGGATACCCGAGCCCCCGGAGACGGTCCACGTCGCGGCGCACCGTCCGCTCGGTCACGCCGAGTCTCCGGGCGAGCTCCGCACAGGGCCAGAACCGGTGGGTCTGGAGCAGCGAGAGCAGCGTGAGCGCGCGGCCGGTGGGATCCGTCGACATGTTTCCCAGCCTCCCGCGCACCGCGGACAGCTCCTGTCCGCGATGGTCTCTACGGTCGCGCCGATCGATCGCCGCACCGCGCGCATCGGCACGTCACCGGAAGGACAAGCACCCGTGTCACACACCATCGACTTTCCCGGACCGACCATGGTCACCGTCAACGGCATCGAGCTCGAGGTCTTCGAGGCGGGGCAGGAGAACGCCGGCAGACCCGTCGTCCTCTGCCACGGCTGGCCCGAGCTGGCCTTCTCGTGGCGCCACCAGATGGCCGCGCTCGCCGCCGCCGGGTACCACGTCATCGCGCCCAACCAGCGCGGCTTCGGCGGGTCGTCCCGCCCCGCCGACGTCTCCGACTACGACGTCGTGCACCTGACCGGCGACCTCGTCGGGCTCCTGGACCACTACGGGTACGAGGACGCCACGTTCGTGGGCCACGACTGGGGGGCGAACGTGGTGTGGAGCGCCGCGGTGCTGCACCCGACCCGGGTGCGCTCGGTGGTCGCGCTCAGCGTGCCGTACCTGGAGCGCGGCGAGGTGCCGCCCCTCGCGTTCATCGAGGCGGCGGTCGGCAGCGACTCGTACTTCGTCCACTTCAACCGCCGGCCCGGCGTGGCGGACGCCCTGTTCGACGCGAACGCCCACCGGTTCCTGCGCAACCTGTACCGCAAGGCCGAGCCCGAGGCCGAGCCGGCGTCGGGCACGTGGCTCCTCGACCTCGCCCACGCCGAGACGCCGCGCGGAGAGCCGGTGCTGAGCGACGCCGAGCTCGCGGTGTTCGTCGCCGCGTTCGAGGCGTCGGGATTCACCCCCGGCGTGAACTGGTACCGGAACGTGGACCGCAACTGGGAGCTGATGACGGAGGTCGACCCGGTCGTCCGCCAGGACGCGCTCATGATCTACGGCGCACGGGACACGGTCACGAGGGCGCCGAACCTCGAGGCGTTCGTGCCACGCGTCGAGGTCGTGGAGCTGGACTGCGGCCACTGGATCCAGCAAGAGCTGCCGGAGGAGACCAGCCGCCTGATCCTCGCGTGGCTCCAGCGACAGGAGGACGCCGTCAGGTCGTGACCCCCGGCCGGCGGGCGGTCACCCCCAGCCGTGGGACGCGTCGTCGTGCATCGGCGGGCACGTGCCGCCGGGCTCGGTCGCGGCCTCGAAGTGCCACAGCTCGTTCGCGTAGGTGCGGCACAGGCCGAACTCCGCGCCGTGCTGCTCGAGCCACAGCGCGCCGTCCGTCGGCCCGACGTCGATCGCGAGCCCCGCGACGTGCTCGGACGACTCGGGCGGGAGCACCCACCGGTGCGCCTCCTCGGCCGACCCGTAGCGCTCGAGCGCGGCGTCCACGAGCTCCTGCTGCTCGGCCGCGGTACGCCACCCGGACGTGAGGGTGAGCTCGACGCCGTCGGCGTCCGCCGCCGCCCGTGCCGCGTCGAAACGCCGCTCGAGCTCCGGGTCGAGGCCCGTCGCGGTCTGCGGGCGCAGCGTGGGCGACGGGTCGGCGACGGCGCCGCCGTCGGGCGTCGACACGGTGAGGTACGTGATCGCGCCCACCGCGCCGAGCGCCCCGACGACGAGGACGCCGGCCACGGCGCGAGCGCCGCGACGGGGGCCGGGACGGCCCGGGACGTGGCGGGCGGGACGGAGGGGTGTCGTGGTCATGCCTCCGAGGCTCGCCCGCCGCGACCCCTCGCCACATCGACCCGACGGCGGCACCTGGCCCCCGCCGTCCGGCGCACCTCCCTCGGGCCGGTCCACCCGGGGTCCGACGCCCTCTCAGCCCGCGGGCGGGGTCCCGACCCTGCCGTCCGCGGGAGGTGTCGCGCGCGAGGCGGCCCGCAGCCCGGTCGGCACCGCGACCGCGGCGACCGTGAGGACCCACGCAGAGTAGTCCAGGCCGAGGAACACCCAGATGCTCGTGTGCATCGCCGCCACCGCGGCCGCGAACGGGATCCTCGTGACGCGAACGGCGAGCCAGAGTGGCGCGGTGAGCTCGAGGACGAGCGCACCTGTCGCGAGCGCGCGCGTCAGGACCGGCTGGTCGGCGACGACACGGGTGAGCCCTTCCCCGAGCGGGGACGTCCCCTGGCGCAGGACCCACGCCATGCTGTCGCCGAACGCCCAGGCCGGTCCGCTGTGGACGAGCTTCTGCGCGCCCGTGAGGAGGTAGACGCAACCCACGACCGCGAGCGCACCGTGGACCGCCCATCCGGACCGCGCGACGGTACCGGGCCCGGGTCGCGCCGGCACGGTGGCCGCGAGCAGCACGACGCCCACCGTGATGGTGAGGACGTCGTTGTGCAGCACCTTGCCCGAGCTGCCCCACAGGGCCGTGAGCAGCACGTACGCGCCCCACGCGACGGCGAACCCGACGCGCGCGCGCACCCGGGCGAGCACGAGCGCCACGCCGAGGAGACCCACGATCTGCAACCCGACGAGAAGGGCCACGGGCACGGCGAACGGGAGCCAGCCGAACGGCGTCGGGCCGCCGGTGAGGACTGCGGGCCGGGCGGCCACGAGGGTCCAGTCCCGGCCGAGCAGCCGCAGCCCGATCACGACGGCGACGAGGACGTGGACGAGGACGAGCGTGCGTTCGGGCACGGGCCTCAGCAGTGCGGAGTCGATCCCCCGCGCGCGCCGGACGACGGCGGCCACGAGATCGACCCGAGCGGTCGAGACCGACCCGCGGAGGGTCGACCTCGCGACGGGCGGGTCGATCGGACGGGACCTCACGGCCGTACCTCCACCACGACCTCGCGCGACACCTCGGTCCGCGACAGGTCGGCGCCCACCGTCCGCACGACGCGCTCGACGCGGACGACGTCGACGTCGTCGGGCGTCAGGTGCGCGGCGTCGAGCCAGGCGCGCACCATGGCGCGCTGCCGCTCCGGCTCCTGGTCGGCGACGTCGTCGAGGAGGTCGGCCGTCGTCGCGAGGACGGGGTTGCCCGCATCGAAGCGCACGAGGGACCAGGTCCCGTCGGGACGGAGGGCGACGAGCTCGAGCCCGGTGGCCGTGCTCGTCCGTACCGTGCTGAACAGCCGGAACGAGGTGAGCGGCCACGCCTCGGTGCCCGTGGCCGCGGTCGCCAGGAGCAGGCCGACGACGCCGTAGGTGACCACCCGTGCGCGGGCTGGTTCGGGGATTCTCCGCATGGCGGCGAGCGTCCCGTGCTCTCGCGCGCCGCCGCATCGGCCCGGTGGCGGGGACGCGCCCCGCCCGAGGGCGGGCAGGTCGCACCGGGTGACCTCCGCCCTGGGGCGGAGGCGGGCCCCAACCTGCCCGCCCGGGGACGGTCCTCCGGCACGGGACGTCCCGCTACCGTGGACGGGTGCCCCAGCTCACCCGTCTGCCCGTGTGGGCGCAGGATCTCGCGACCGCGCTCGCCGCGGGCTTCGTGTGGTTCGCGGTCATCACCGTGATGGAGAGCGGCGACTACTGGTACCCCCGCACCCCCGAGTCGTACCGCGTGGCGGGGCTGTGGATCGTCCTGACCCTCGCCCTGCGCCGGGTCCTGCCGGGCCCGCTCTTCTGGGCGACGGCGATGCTCTA
The DNA here is from genome assembly GCF_025818875.1 of Cellulosimicrobium sp. SH8. NCBI lineage: Bacteria > Bacillati > Actinomycetota > Actinomycetes > Micrococcales > Promicromonosporaceae > Cellulosimicrobium > Cellulosimicrobium sp. SH8. The sequence goes on from NZ_JAMXMH010000003.1 coordinate 46,091, forward strand.
CCCCCTCGCCCTGCCGTGGACCATGCAGACGCCGTTCGAGCTCCTCCCGCTCCTGGTCGCGGGGTTCGCCGCGACCCGCTCGGGCGCCGTCCCGTGGGCGCTCGCCGGCCTCGCCGGCGGCCTCTCGGCGTTCGCGATGCAGCTCTGGTCCCGGCCGCACCTGACGTTCCCCCCGACCCCGTTCTCCCCGCGGTGGATCGGGCTCGGCCGGTCGCCGTCGGACGTGCTCCTCGCCCTCGCGCTCGTCCTGGGCGCGGTCGCGGCCGGCTACTTCTTCCGCCGCCTCGCGGTGACGTCCGAGCGGCTGCGCGAGCGCAACGCCGAGCTCCAGGCACTGCAGGCCGAGCTCGCCGAGCGCGCGGTGCTCGCCGAGCGCACGCGCATCGCGCGCGAGCTGCACGACGTCGTCGCGCACCACATGTCCGCGATCGTCGTGCGGGCCCAGGCCGCGGACCGCGTCGCGGCGAACCGCACCGAGGCTCCCGCCGAGGCGGTGCGCTGGATCAGCGACGAGGGCAAGCAGGCGCTGACCGCGATGCGGTCGGTCGTGCAGGTGCTGCGCCGCGGGAGCGAGGCCGACGGCGGGACCGCGGCCCTCGCCCCGACGCCGGACGGCACCCGCGCCCCCGACGAGCTGCGCGCGGCCGCACGCCGCCTGCGCGACGCAGGCCGCGCCGTCGACCTCACGCTCCCCCGCCCCTGGCCGGCGACGGACGCCGAGTCCGGGCTGGCCGTCGTCCGCATCACCCAGGAGGCCCTGACCAACGTGCTGCTCCACTCGCTCGCCCCCGACGTCACCGTCACCGTCACCGAGGACGCCGCCGACATGCGCCTGCGCGTCCACGACCCAGGTCCGCCCCTCCCGAGCGCCGGGGGGCGCCAGGGCCACGGCCTGACCTCCATGCGCGAGCGCGCGCTCGCCGCCGGGGGCGAGCTGTCCGCCGGACCGGACGGGCGCGGCGGCTGGACCGTCGAGGCGCGCATCCCGCGGGAGACCGCGTGACCGCCCCCGTGCCAGGCGCGGACGGGAGCGGCGCCGCGCTCGCCCCGGTCCGCGTCGTCGTCGTCGACGACCAGTCCACGATCCGCCTCGGCCTGCGCATGATCCTCGAGAACGAACCGGACGTGACCGTCGTGGGCGAGGCCGGGGACGGCGAGACCGCGGTGACGATGGCGCGCGCGCTGCGCCCCGACGTCGTGCTCATGGACGTGCGCATGCCGCGCCTCGACGGCATCGAGGCGACCGCTCGCATCGTCGCGGACCCCGACCTCGCCGCGGTGCGCACGCTCGTCCTCACGACCTTCGACGACGACGAGTACGTGTACGGCGCGCTGCGCGCCGGGGCGGCCGGGTTCCTGCTCAAGGACGCCGACCCGCAGACCCTCGTCGACGCGGTGCACCGCGTCCGCGCGGGCGACTCGCTGCTCGACCCGGCCGTCACCGGACGCATCATCTCGACCTACGTCGAGCTCGCGCGGCACGCGCCGCTCGCGCACGACGCCGACGGGAACGGCGCCGACGGGAACGGTGAGCCCCGGACCGGGCTGGACGCCGCCACACCGCGCGAGCGCGAGGTGCTGCTCGCCGTCGCGCGCGGGCTGTCGAACCGCGAGATCGGCGCCGAGCTGCACCTCACCGAGGCGACCGTGAAGAGCCACGTGCGCTCGCTGCTCACGAAGGTCGGGCTGACCAACCGCGTGCAGCTCGTCATCCTCGCCTACGAGGCAGGCATCGTCCGTCCAGGACGCGACGATCATCCGGCGTCGACGAGCTGAGCGACGTCGCTCACGCGCCAGGCCCGGACGCCGCCCTCTCCTGCGAGCGTCACGACGGCGTCCGACCCGTCCGGGTGGACGGTCCCCTGGTCTCCCGGTTCAGGCGTCGGGAGCACGAGATGCTGCCACTCCTCCGCGTCGGCGGACAGCCACAGGACCGACCGTTCCACGCCCGTCGCGACGACCGTGCCCACGGCGGCGTAGGTCCCGTCGACCCGGACGACGCGACCGAACGTCTCGCCTCGGCCCGTCGCGCCGACGAGCTCGAAGGTCGTGCCGTCCGTGGTCCCGCGCAGCTCGGTGCGCCCGTCGACCTGCACCTGGAGCAGGGGGCGAGCGTCGCCGTCTCCCTGGACGCACCCGTCGACCTCGAACGCCTCCTCCGCGTCGATCACCGCGCGCTCCCAGCCGGTGCTCTCGCCGACCCAGGACGCGTCGACCTCCCGGTCGCCGTCGACGACCGTGCCCAGCACCCAGGGACGACCGTCGGCGAGGAGGCACACGTGCCGTGCGGAGGACCGACCGTCACCCCCTTCGAACCCCTCGTCGAGGGTCCAGACGAGGCCGTCCTCGGACCGCCAGGCCGCGGCGTGCCGCACGCTCGCGCCCTCAGGACTGTCCGCCCGCACCCCGACGGCGACCCAGCCCCCGTCGACCGCGCGGACGTCATGGATCTCCGCGTGCCCGGAGGACGGCCAGCCGGAGCCCTCCGCCCACTCACCGCCCGCGGGACGGAACCACGACCGCACCGTGACGGCGTCCTCGCCCTCCTCCCAACCGAACGTGATCGTCACCTCGCTCCCGTCGGACGCCGCAGCCCGGACCAGTGCGAGGTCCTCCCCGGTCCAGGGGGCGTCCACCGACCTCTCGGCGAGGCCGCGACCACCTGCGGTGTACACCGCTGAGGAGACCCACCTCCGCCAGCCGTCCCCCGCGGTCGAGACCTCCGCGCGCCGCACGACGAGAGCCCCGTCGCCCGCGTCGACCTCCGTCGGCCGGAACCAGCGCCGCGGCGTCGCGAGGGTCGCGAGCCGACGCCACCGCCCGTCGCGGAGCTCGGTCACGTACGCGCCGCCGTCCCCGGCGAGGACGGCCCGCACCGCACGCTCGTCCGGGTCCCAGGCGGACGGACCGCCGAAGCCGATCCCTCCGTTGTCGTCGGACATGCCCTGGGACAGGATGTCTCCCGACTCGTCCTCGATCACCAGGCTGCTCGCGCTGAGCTCGTCGCCCCAGTAGACGGCCGCGAGGTCGTCGCCGCCCACGGCGGGCGCCGAGAGCCCGGTCGACTGGTCGTCCGTCCCGGCGTCGTCCCGGCGGAGGTCCAGGTACTCCCAGGCGTCGCCGTCGCTCGGTTCCCAGTACCACGCGGCCGCGTCCGACACCGGGCCACCGAGCCCGGGCTCGCGCACGGAGCCCGTCAGGACGAACCCTGTCGCGGTCGCCGCCGCACCCGCGACGCGCGGCGCGTCACCGGGCAGCTCGGACGCGGTCCAGGTGGTCCCCGAGTCCGCGGAACGATAGGTGACGACGACGTCGTCCCCCACCTCGTCGTCCCAGGACACCGCGACGACCGACATCGCCTCGCGTCCGGCCACCCCCTGGATCGTCGGCCGCCCCTCGCCCTCCGGAAGCGCCAGCGGCACCGGGTCGCCCGACGGCGGCACGAGCACGCCGCGCACGACCCTCGCGTCGGGATCGACGCCGAGTGCGACGACCGAGCCGCCCGTCTCGGCGACGTGCGTCAACGGGACGCCCTCGATCTCCGGAGGAAGCCCGACCGGCACCCAGTCCGCACGGTCCGCCGACGTCAGCAGGAAGCCGCTCGTCCGTCCGCCCTGCCACGTGCTCCCCACGAGGACGGTGCGAGCCGCACCGCCCGCGACCGCCAGGTCGCGCACCACGCCCGGAAGGTCGAGGACCGCCGGCTCCCCCGCGACCGCGCCGCTCTCACCGAGGGTCCAGACCACGCCCTCCGGCACACCGCCCGGCCCCGTCCGCACACCGCTCACGATCCACGGCAGGCCGGACGCGGCGGGCACGATCCCGACCTGGTCGACGACGGCCTCCTGCGGGGCGAGCTCGGGTGGCACGTCGATCGCGGCGAACGCCGCGGGGGCGCGCCGCTCCGGCTCCGCGTCCGGGATGCACGCCGCGAGCGTCACCACGAGCGCTCCCGCCAGCACCGTGGCGAAAGCCCTCGCCACGCGTCGTCCACGTCCGTGCACCATGAGGCCCCCTGCCGTCGTCACGACCCGCGTCGTCGCGAGCCGCGGGACCGACGTCCCGCGAGCGGAGAACCTACCGAGGTTCTGACGCCCCTCGAGGGTTTTCCACAGCCACGCACGACGGAGCCCGACGGCGGAAGGGGACTCGCGCCGTCGGGCTCCGGGTTTCGTGGGGCCGGGAAGGGTCAGCCGGCCGCCACGGTCTCGGCAGACGGGGTCGCCGTCTGCCCGTCCTCGGCGCTCGCGGCCTCGTGGGCCGCGAGACGCTCCGCACGAACGACCTCGCGGCTGCTGCCGCGGTAGGCCGCGACGAGGATGTCGCGCATGTCCTCCAGGACCGGCATCCGCGGGTTCGCGGGGGCGCACTGGTCCTCGAACGACCGGAGCGCGAGGTCGTCCAGGCGGCTCAGGAACGCCGTCTCGTCGACGCCCTGCGCGGCGAACGTGGGCTCGATGCCGACCTTGGCGCGCAGCTCCTCGACCGCCTTCGCGTACGACTCGACGCCCTCCTCCGGGGTGGAGGCCGGCAGACCGAGGTGCTTCGCGATCTCCTGGAACCGCTCGGGAGCCACGTAGCGCTCGTACTTGGGCCAGCTCGTGAGCTTGGTGGGCACCTGGCCGTTGTAGCGGATCACGTGCGGCAGGAGCACCGCGTTGGTGCGCCCGTGCACGAGGTGGAACGTCGAGCCCACGGTGTGCGCCATGGCGTGCACGATGCCGAGCATCGCCGAGCCGAACGCCATGCCCGCGATGGTCGCCGCGTTGTGCATCTTCTCGCGCGCCTTCGGGGCCGCCGCACCCTGCGTGACCGAGTCCTCGATGTGCTCGAAGACCATCTTGATCGCCTGGAGGCACAGCCCGTCGGTGAAGTCGTTCGCGTACACGGACACGAACGCCTCGGTCGCGTGCGTGAGGGCGTCGAAGCCCGAGTCGGCCGCGAGCTTGGCGGGCATGGTGTCCGTGAGCACGGGGTCGACGATCGCGACCGTCGGGGTGAGCGCGTAGTCCGCGAGCGGGTACTTGAAGCCCGTCTCCGGGTCGGTGATGACCGCGAACGGCGTCACCTCCGCACCGGTGCCCGACGACGTCGGGATGCACACGAGCTTGGCCTTGCCCCCGAGCTCGGGGAACTTGTACGCGCGCTTGCGGACGTCGAAGAACTTCTCGCGCATGTCGGAGAACTCGATCTCCGGGTGCTCGTAGCGCAGCCACATGACCTTGGCGGCGTCCATGGGCGAGCCGCCGCCGATCGCGATGATCGTGTCCGGCTCGAAGTCGCGCATCGACTCGGCGCCGCGGTTCACGGTGCCGACGCTCGGCTCCGGCTCGACCGCGTCGATGATCTGGATCGCGACCTTCTCCTCGCGGCGGGCGAGGACGTCGAGCACGCGGTCCACGACGCCGATGCGGCTCATGACCTTGTCGGTGACGATCGTGACGCGGTGCACGTCACGCATCTGCGCGAGGTACTGGATCGAGTTGGGCTCGAAGTACGTCTTGGCGGGCACCTTGAACCACTGCATGTTGTTGTTGCGCCGCCCGATCCGCTTGACGTTGATGAGGTTGACCGCCGACACGTTGTTCGAGACCGAGTTCGCGCCGTAGCTGCCGCACCCGAGCGTGAGCGACGGGAGCAGCGCGTTGTAGATGTCGCCGATGCCGCCGAGCGACGTCGGGCTGTTCCACAGCACGCGCACGGCCTTGACCCGCGAGCCGTAGCGCTCGACGAGGTCCGCGTCCGCCGTGTGGATGGCCGCCGAGTGGCCCAGGCCGTCGAGCTCGACCATGCGCTCCGCGAGGCGGACGCCGTGCTCGGTGTCGCGCGCGCGCAGCACCGCGAGGACCGGCGTGAGCTTCTCGCGGCTCAACGGCTCCTGCGGGCCGACGTCGTCGATCTCCGCGAGGATGATCGACGTGTCGTCGGGGACCTCGAAGCCGGCCTCGCGCGCGATCCACACGGGCGACTTGCCGACGACCTTCGGGTTGAGCTTGGCGCCCGCGCAGTTGGTGCCGCTCGCCTCGACGCCGAAGATGAGGCGCTCGAGCATCGCCTTCTCGGCGGGCGTCGCACGGTAGGCGTGCAGGCGGGCCAGCTCGCGCATCGCGGCGTCGTAGATCACGTCGTCGAGGATGAGCGCCTGCTCCGACGCGCACACCATGCCGTTGTCGAATGCCTTCGACATGACGACGTCGTTGATCGCGCGGCCGAGGTCGGCGCTCTTCTCGACGTAGGCCGGGACGTTGCCCGCCCCGACGCCGAGCGCCGGCTTCCCGGCCGAGTAGGCCGCGCGCACCATGCCGTTGCCGCCCGTGGCGAGGATGAGCGCGACGCCCGGGTGGTGCATGAGCGTGTTGGTCGCCTCGATCGACGGGTGCTCGACCCACTGGATGCAGTCGTCGGGCGCTCCCGCCGCCACCGCGGCGTCGCGCACGATGCGGGCCGCCTCGACCGACGAGCGCTGGGCGCTCGGGTGGAAGGCGAAGACGACGGGGTTGCGCGTCTTGAGCGCGATGAGGGACTTGAAGATGGTGGTCGACGTCGGGTTGGTCACCGGCGTCACGGCGCACACCACGCCGACGGGCTCGGCGATCTCGACGACGCCCGTGAGCTCGTCGCGGCCGATGACGCCGACCGTCTTGAGGTTCGCCATCGAGTTGGGCACGTGCTCGCACGCGAAGATGTTCTTGGTCGCCTTGTCCTCGAACACGCCGCGCCCGGTCTCCGCGACGGCCATCTGCGCGAGGTGGCCGTGCTGGTGCAGGCCCGCGACCGAGGCCTTGAGGACGATGCGGTCGACGTCCTCCTGCGTGAGGCTCATGTACTGGTCGAGCGCCTTGCGGGCCCGCTCGACGAGGACGTCGATCTCGTGCGTCGTGCGGGTGTCCTCGGTGCGGTTCTCGACCTTCGTGCCGGCGCTCTTCGCGCTCATGCGTCCCCTCCGGTGCCCGGCGGGCCGGGCGTCGGGCCGTGGGTGCTGCCGGGGCCGGATCGCCCCGGCTCCTTCAGCGGTCTCTCTACTTGTGAATGTTTTCACAAGCCGCGCGCGGCGGCAAGGCTCCACCCCGTACCGGGGTCCAAGGTCCCGTCCGCACCGTGACCTCCGCACCACCCACCCGGCCGCCGTAGGGTGGGTGACCATGACCGCCGAGCAGACGACGAGCCCCTCGCTCTCGCCCGAGAGCCCCACCGAGACCACGCTCCCCGACGACGGCGCGCCCCACGACCCGTACCTCTGGCTCGAGGACGTCGAGGGGGACGAGGCCCTGACCTGGGTCCGCGCACGCAACGCCGAGGTCGCCGACACGCTCGAGGTCGCCGAGGAGTTCACGACCACCGAGCGCGCGATCCGCGAGGTGCTCGACTCCGACGCGAAGATCCCCGAGGTCTCCAAGATCGGGGACCGCTACTACAACTTCTGGCGCGACGCGCACCACGAGCGCGGCCTCTGGCGCCGCACGACGCTCGAGTCCTACCGCACGGACGACCCCGAGTGGGAGACCGTGCTCGACCTCGACGCGCTCGCCGCGACCGAGGAGGAGTCGTGGGTGTGGCACGGCGCGAGCGTCCTGCGCCCGACGCCCGAGCAGCTCGCCGCGGGCGAGCCGTGGCGGCACGCTCTCGTCGAGCTCTCCCCCGGCGGCTCCGACGCCGACGTCACACGCGAGTTCGACCTGGTCGAGAAGCGGTTCGTCGCCCCCGGCGACGGCGGGTTCTTCCGCGCCGAGGCGAAGGGCTCGCTAGGCTGGGTCGACGCCGACACGGTGTACGTCTTCACCGACTTTGGCGCGGGCACGCTCACGCCGTCCGGGTACCCGCGCGTCGTCAAGCGCTGGACGCGCGGCACCCCGCTCGAGGACGCGGTGACCGTCTACGAGGGCACCGACGAGGACATGTACATCTCCGCCTGGCGGTCGCACACGCCCGGGTTCGAGCGCGACTTCGTGCACCGCTCCAAGGCGTTCTACGCCGACGAGCTCTACCTCGCCGAGCGCACCGGCACGCCCGAGCAGCGCCTGACGAAGATCGACGTGCCCGACTCCGCCGAGGTCGGCGTGCGGCGAGAGTGGATGCTCGTCGAGCTGCGCGACGACTGGACCGTCGGCGGCGCGACGTACCGTGCGGGCTCGCTCCTCGTCGCCCGGTTCGACGACTTCCTCGCGGGCGACCGCGGCCTCACCGTGCTGTTCGAGCCCACGGCGACGACGTCGCTCGCCGGCGCGACGTGGACGCGCCACCACCTCGTGGTCAACGTGCTCGACGACGTGAAGAACCGCCTGCACGTGCTGACGCCGCCGGAGGCCGACGGCGCGCCGTGGGTGCGCTCGGAGCTGCCGGGCCTGCCCGCGCTCGGCACCGTCGCCGTCGGCGTGGTCGACCCCGTCGACACCGACGACCTGTGGCTCGTCACGACCGACTACCTCACGCCGACGACGCTCTCGCTCCTGACGCTCGGCGAGCACCCGGGCAACGCGAGCGCACCCGAGGTCATCAAGTCCAACCCGGCGTTCTTCGACGCCGAGGGCATGACCGTCGCGCAGCACTTCGCCACGTCCGACGACGGCACGCGCGTGCCGTACTTCGTCGTGGGTCGCGCAGACCTCGTCGCGGGCGCGGGCGACGGCGGCACGGGCACCGCGCCGACGCTGCTGTACGGGTACGGCGGCTTCGAGATCTCCCTGACCCCGGCCTACTCGGGCGCGCTGGGACGGGCGTGGCTCTCGCGCGGCGGCGTGTACGTCGTCGCGAACATCCGCGGCGGCGGCGAGTACGGCCCGGCCTGGCACCAGGCCGCGCTCAAGGCGAACCGCCACCGCGCGTACGAGGACTTCGCCGCCGTCGCGCGCGACCTCGTCGCCCGCGGTATCACGACCCACGAGCACCTCGGCATGGAGGGCCGCTCCAACGGCGGCCTGCTCGCCGGCAACATGCTCACGCAGTACCCCGAGCTCTTCGGCGCCGTGATCGTCGGCGTCCCGCTGCTCGACATGCGCCGGTACACGAAGCTCCTCGCCGGGGCGTCGTGGGCCGCGGAGTACGGCGACCCGGACGACCCCGAGCAGTGGGAGTTCATCCGCACGTTCTCGCCGTACCACCTGTTCGACGCCGAGCGCGAGTACCCGCCCGTGCTGTTCACGACCTCGACCAAGGACGACCGCGTCCACCCCGGCCACGCGCGCAAGCTCGCCGCGAAGATGCTCGGCGAGGGCAAGGACGTCACGTACTACGAGAACATCGAGGGCGGCCACGGCGGCGCCGCGAACAACGCCCAGGCGGCGCACATGGCCGCCGTGCACTACCGCTTCCTCGCGGAGCGCCTCGGCTGACGTCCGCTCAGGAGTCGTCGTCCGCGACGACGGGGACCAGCACCACCTCGTCGTCGCGGACCACGATCTTCTGGTCCGGGCACACCGGCCCGTCCACGACCTCCTCGGCCCCGGACGCCCGCACGACGGTCACGTCACCCGGCGTGCAGCCGTAGTCGAGGAAGACGACCCCACCGCCCCCGTCGACCGCTGACTCCTCGTCCCCGGTCCGGACGGTCACGTCCTCCCCGCTGTCGTTGGCGACCTCCAGGTCCCCACCGCCGTCGCACGCCGACAGCACCGCACCCAAGCCGACGACCGCGACCGCAACGGTCCACGCGCGCCCGTACCGACGACCGTTCATCTCTTCCCCCCGCTCGACCGACCCACTCTCGTCGGCAACCTACCGCCGTCGGCGCACCGCGACCTGGGACGACGCGAGGAGGTTCCGAGCAGTTCCCGCGAGCGTCCCCGGCGCGTTGCCCGGCTGGTGCCGGCGTTATCGGGCCCGCGGCGTGCGCTCGCTCTCAAACCCGCAGGCCGGGTCCGCCGGGGGTGTCCCGAAGCGAGACCGACACCGCGGGCGGTCGCCCGAGGTGCGCCAAGACCAGGGCGAGACGGAGCAGGGCGGGGTGGGTGGTGGTGCCGCGTCGTGGCGGGCCTGGAACGAGGGATCGTCCGGAGTGAGCTTGCGAACGCAGGACGATCCCGACCGAGAACACGGGAGCCGCGAGGAACGAGCGGCGGATGGTAGACGCGGCACCACCACCCACCCCGACCACCCAAGGTGACCAGACCGCCGTCGGGCACGAGGTGACCACGGCTCTACCTCGTGCAACCGCGGTCTACCTCGCGGAACCGGGATCAGGAGTGCGGGACCGTCGCCGTGATGAGGGTGCCGTCGTCGCGGCGGTTGCCGGAGAGCGCGCGCAGGCTCGGGCGTCCGGGCTTCACGGGGCCCTGGCCGTCGAGCGCGACGCGCGTGACCTCGCCCGGCACGACCTTGACCCGCTCGCCGCGCACGGTGACCTGCGCGCCGTCGCCGGTCTCGGCGTCGAGCTCGATCGCGTCGGGGAGCACGGTGACGCGCAGGCGCGAGCCGTGCCACTGGACGCGGAACGTCAGGGACTCCCACTCCTGCGGCAGCCGCGGGTCGAAGGTCAGGTCGCCCTCGGAGTCGCGCATGCCGCCGAACCCGCACGCGAGCGCGGACCACGTGCCGCCCGCGGAGGCGACGTGCACGCCGTCGGCCGCGTTGGCGTGGAGGTTCGCGAGGTCGACGAACAGCGACGACACGAAGTACTCGAGCGCGAGCTCGTGGTACCCGACCTCGGCCGCGACGATCGACTGCACGACGCCGGACAGCGTCGAGTCGCCCGTGGTCAACGGGTCGTAGTACTCGAAGTCGGCGAGCTTCTCCTCCGCCGTGAAGTGCTGGCCCTGGAGGAACAGCGCGAGCACCACGTCGGCCTGCTTGAGCACCTGGTAGCGGTAGATGACGAGCGGGTGGTAGTGCAGCAGGAGGGGCCGCTTGTCCGCGGGGGTGTGCGCGAGGTCCCAGATCTCGCGCTCGAGGAAGTGCGAGTCCTGCGGGTGGATGCCGATGCTCTCGGCGTACGGGATCGACATGTGGTCGGCCGCGCGGACCCACTCGGCGGCCTCGTAGGCGCCGAGCCCGAGCCGGTCCACGAGGAGCGCGTAGTCGTCGGGGTGCTCGGCCTTCATGCGCTCGACGACGATCGCCGCCGCGCGCAGGTTGAACCGCGCCATGACGTTGGTGAAGAGGTTGTCGTTGACGACGGTCGTGTACTCGTCGGGGCCGGTGACGCCGTGGATGTGGAAGTTGTCGTCGCCGTTGGCGCGCCAGAAGCCCAGGTCCTCCCACATGCGGGCGGTCTCGACGAGGATGTCGACGCCCTCGCGACGCAGGAAGTCGACGTCCCCCGTCGCGCGCACGTACTGCACGAGCGCGTAGCTGACGTCGGCGTCGATGTGGTACTGCGCGGTGCCCGCCGCGTAGTAGGCGGACGCCTCCTCGCCGTTGATGGTGCGCCAGGGGAAGAGCGCGCCCTTCTGCGACAGCTCGCCCGCACGGCGGCGGGCGGCGTCGAGCATCTGGTACCGGAACCGCAGCGCGTTGCGCGCGTACCGGGGGCTCGTGTACGTGAGGAACGGCAGGACGTAGATCTCGGTGTCCCAGAAGTAGTGCCCGCTGTACCCGGAGCCCGTGAGGCCCTTGGCGGGGACGCCGTTGCCCTCGGCGCGCGCGGTCGCCTGGGCGAGCTGGAACAGGTTCCACCGCACGGCCTGCTGGACGCCGGGCTGGCCGGGGATCTCGACGTCGGAGCGCGCCCAGAAGTCGTCGAGCCACTCGCGCTGGAGCGCGATCTGGGCGTCGACCCCGGTCTCCTGCGCCCGGTCGAGCGTGCGGCGGCAACGGTCGACGAGCTCGCGCGACGGCACGCCGCGCGACGTGTGGTACGCGACGAGCTTGGTGAGCCGGATGGGCCGACCCGGCTCCGCGTGGATGCGGAACACGTGCTTGGCGAGGTCCTCGTCGACCTGCGTGCGCACGTCCCACTCGTTCTCGGTCTCGAGCAGGTCGTCCGTCGCGACGGCGAGCGTCATGCCCGAGTTGGTGGCGCGGTAGGAGAGGACGAGGCGCTCGTCGTCGCCCCACTGCGACTGCGGCTGCAGGACGCGCCCGGCGAACTGGTCGGTCTTGCGCGGGTCGAACCCCTCGCCGAGCGACGCGGAGCGCACGTGGTACTCGTCCTGCCCGTCCTGGCGGTTGAGGATCTGCGACGAGATCGCGACGGGCGCCGCGGCGTCGAGCAGCGTGACCTCGAACGTCATGATCGCCAGGTGGCGCTCGACGAACGACACCATGCGCTCGGAGCGGATCTGCACGCGCTTGCCGGACGGCGTGCGCCACAGCAGCTCGCGGCGCAGGACGCCGTCGCGCAGGTCGAGCGACCGCTCGTAGTCGACGAGGTCCGCGACGGGGAGCAGGAGCGGCTCGTCGTCGACGTACAGCCGGATGACCTTCGCGTCGGGGACGTTGACGATGGTCTGCCCGACGCGCGCGAACCCGTACGCCTCCTCGGCGTGCCGGATCGACCAGGTCTCGTGGAACCCGTTGACGAACGTGCCGTGCGAGTGGGACTCCCGCCCCTCCTCGACGTTGCCGCGCATGCCGAGGTAGCCGTTCGCGACGGCGAAGAGCGTCTCGGTCACGCCGAGGTCCTCGGCGGAGAACTGCGACTCGACGAGCCGCCACGGCTCGGCCGGGAAGCGGAGGCGGTCCACGGTGCTCTGCTCGTCGGCGGTCTTGCGGATCACGCGCTCTCCTCGTCGGGTCGTGCGGTCGTGGTCGACGCCGCGGCGGCGCGCGGGCGGTCGAGGACCGTCGCGTCCAGGTCGCCCAGGTCGGGGACGACGACGTCGGCCCCGTGCGCGCGCAGCGCGTCCGCGCCCACGCCCCGGTCGACGCCGAGCACGAGCCCGAACCCGCCGGCGGCGCCGGCCTGGACGCCCGAGAGCGCGTCCTCCACGACGATCGCCTCCGCGGCCGGGACGCCGAGGAGCTCGGCCGCCCGCAGGTAGGTGTCGGGGGCCGGCTTGCCGGCGATGTGCTCGCGCGCGGCGACGTTCCCGTCGACGACGACCGCGAACCGATGCGTGAGCCCCGCCGCGGCGAGGACCGCGGGCGTGTTGCGCGACGACGACACGACCGCGACCGCGGCCCCCGCCGCGGTCACGGCATCGAGGAAGCGCACCGAGCCCGGGTAGGGCGCGATGCCCTCCTCGGCGAACATGCGGTTGACGATCTCGTCCTTGCGGTTCCCGAGCGCTGCGACGGTGTCCTCGCCGGGGGCGTCGGACGCGTCCCCGCGGGGCAGCTCGACGCCGCGCGACGCGAGGAAGGTCGCGACGCCGTCGTACCGGGGCTTGCCGTCGATCGACGCGAAGTAGTCCGCGGCGGTGTAGGGGGCGAGCCCGTGCGCCGCGCAGTAGGGCGCGAACAGGCGTTCCCAGGCGCGCATGTGGATCTCGGCGGTCGGCGTGAGGACGCCGTCGAGGTCGAACAGCACGGCTCGCAGCAAGGGCATGGGGGTCCTTCGCGGTGAGGGGACGGGATCGGCGCCGGACCACGTCCGTGCCGTCCGGAGAGCCGGGGCGCGGCCGTCCGCACGTCGCCGTCGTGACCGCCGCGCGAGGTCAAGCGTACGCACGACGAGCGGTGCGCGGGAAGCCGCCGAGCCGACGCCCAGGTAGCGCTCAGGCGTGGGCGCGCTCGGCCAGGACGTCGGCGACGCGGCCGAGGTTCGCGAGCAGCGCGCGGTGCTCGTCGGGGGTGCCCACGACGCCGCGGCCCGGCCCTCCCCCGGCCGCGCGCGGGGCGCCCAGGAGCGTCACGTCGTCGAGCGCGGCGAGCGGGAGCCCGATGCGGCGCCACGGCACGCTGACCGCGTCGGCGAGCTCGCCCAGCGCGGGGCCGGCGCACTGCGACACCTTCGCGGGCGGGAGCGCAGCCCACAGGCCGACGCCCCGCTCGACCGCCCGGGCGACGGTCTCCCACAGCTTCTCGTCCCACGCGCCGAGCGCGAGACCGACGGCGTCGGCGCCCGCGAGCACGACGGGCGCCACGCCCACCCAGGCGGGTCCCACGTGGACGACCGTCGACGCCGACGCCGCGCGCGCGGCGTCCAGCACGGGCCGCAGCCCGTCCACGAGGTCCGGGCCCGGGACCGCGCGCAGGCGCGAGTAGCCCGAGAACGACGGGAGCACGCCCGCCCCGACCTGGGCGAGCAGCGGCTCGTCGACCTGCACGACGACGTCCGCCCCGGGGACCTGCCGGCGCACCTCGGCGACGTGCTCCCCCACGGCCACGGCGAGCGCCTGCCCGACCTCGCGCACCGCTCCCGGGTCGGACAGCACGCGGTCGCCGCGCGCGAGGTAGAGGTCGGCGGCGAGCGACCACGGCCCGGTGACGGTCACGGCGAGCGGCCCCGAGTACCCCGCACCCGCGATGGCGAGCGCCTCGAGGTCCTCACGCAGGTACGCGTCGGCCCGGCGAAGGTCCGCCCCGCCGTGGTCCGCGAGCTTCCACCCGTGCGGCCCCAGCTCGACCGGGAGGCCGGGCAGCAGCGCGGCCGTGCGCCCGGTCGCGTCCGCGCCGGGACCGCGCCCCGGGAGCTGGACGAGGAACGGCACCCCGCGCACGCCCGTCGGGACCTCGGCGAGATCACCGAGCACCGTGAGCTGCGCCTCCAGCACGTCCGCGCCCTCGCCGCCGGGCCACGGGCCGAGCCCGCTCACCGCGGTCACGCCGCGCCCCTGCACGAGCCCTCGGCCCGGGCGCCGCCCGACCTCTCGTCACGAACCACGTGCCGTCCACCTCTCTTCAGGAGCACACTGGGAAACCGAGCCGTGCCGCGACCCCGCCGGGGTCCGGGGGCCGCGCGGCCGCCGAGCACGAGGGTGTGCGGAAGGGCCACGACATGGGCACGCACGAGAACAAGGCCACGGCGGTCGCCGTGCACACGCGCGCGATCCCCGGCAACCACGGCGACGCGCTCGCGGCGCTGCTCGCACCCGGGTTCCGCAACCACGACACGTCGCCCGGCTGCGAGGGCGGCGCCGACGCGCTCCTCGCGATGATGCACTGGTACGACGAGGCGTTCGAGGACCAGCGCGTCGCGGTCCTGCACGCGGTCGCGGAGGGCGATCTCGTCGCGCTGCACGTCGAGCTCAGCGCGCGCCACACCGGGTTCTTCCGCGGCGTCGCCCCGACGGGACGCCGCTTCCAGGTGCGCGAGATGCACGTGCTGCGCTTCGCCGAGGGCCAGGAGGTCGAGCACTGGTGCGTGCGCGACGAGTCCGCGCTCGTGCGCGCGCTCGCTCACCCCGCGCCCGTCGGCGTCGGCTGACCGGCTGACCGACCTGTCGACCGTGCCGCCGAGCGGTGGGCACGGTCCACGGTGGCCTGGCCGAGCACGCGCGCGCCGGCGTAGACGACGAGCGACTGCCCGGCCGCGACGCCCCGGAGCGGCGTGCCCGTGAGCTCGACCTCCATCGCGTCGCCGACGGCCCGGACCCGGGCCGCGACGGGGGCGCCGTGCGCGCGGACCTGCACCTCGACGTCGGCCTGCTCCCCCGCCGCCGGGCGCGCGTCGTCGAACCAGACCGCCGCGCCGGCTTCGACGCGGTCGACGCTCAGCAGCTCGGCCGGCCCGACGACCACGCGGTTGCTCGCGGGCTGCACGTCGAGCACGTACCGCGGGCGGCCGTCCGGCGCCGGGCGGTCGATGCCCAGGCCCTTGCGCTGGCCGACGGTGTAGGCGTAGGCGCCGTCGTGCTCGCCGAGCACCGTCCCCTCGGCGTCGACGATCTCGCCCGGGCGCGCGCCCAGGCGGTCGCGGAGGAAGCCCTGGGTGTCGCCGTCGGCGACGAAGCAGATGTCGTACGAGTCGGGCTTCGCGGACACCGACAGCCCGCGGCGCGCGGCCTCGGCGCGCACCTCGTCCTTCGACGCGAAGTCCCCGAGCGGGAACATCGCGCGGGCCAGGCGCTCGGGGCCCATGACCGCGAGCACGTAGGACTGGTCCTTCGCCGTGTTCGGGGAGCGGTGCAGCTCCTGCACGGGGCGCACCCCGCCCGGCGCGGACGAGTCGGCCGCCTCGCGCGTCACGACGCGCGCGTAGTGGCCCGTCGCGACGGCGTCGAAGCCGAGCGCGGTCGCCTTGTCGAGCAGCGCCTCGAACTTGATGTGCTCGTTGCAGCGCACGCACGGGTTGGGCGTGCGGCCCGCCTCGTACTCCGCGAGGAAGTCGGCGACGACCGTGTCCTCGAACCGCTCCGAGAGGTCCCACACGTAGTACGGGATGCCGAGCACGTCGGCCGCGCGCCGCGCGTCGCCCGCGTCCTCGATCGAGCAGCACCCGCGCGAGCCGGTCCGGAACTGGTCGCGGTTGCGCGAGAGCGCCATGTGCACGCCCACGACCTCGTGCCCCGCCTCGACCGCGAGCGCCGCGGCGACGGCCGAGTCGACGCCGCCCGACATGGCGGCGAGGACCCTCACGCGGCACCTCCCGCGCGGGTCGGGACCGCGGTGCGAGTCGGAACCGCGGCGCGCGTCGGACCGGACGCGAGCCCCGCGGCCCGCGCACGCTCGACGGCGCGGGGCAGGGCGTCGAGGAGGCGCGCGACGTCGTCGGGCGTGGACGTGGCGCCGAGCGTGAACCGGAGCGCGCCGCGCGCGTCCTGCTCGGGCACGCCCATCGCGAGCAGCACGTGGGACGGCTGCGGCACGCCGGCCTGGCACGCGGAGCCGGTCGAGGCCTGCACGCCGGCGGAGTCGAGCAGGTAGAGGAGCGAGTCGCCCTCGGCCCCCGGGAACGTGAAGTGCGCGTTGCCGGGCAGGCGGACGGCGGCGGGGCCCCCGGACCCGGGCTCGGGCCCGCTGAGGAGCGCGTCGGGGACGCGCTCGCGCACGCCCGCGACGAGCTCGTCGCGCAGGCCCCGCAGGTGGGCTGCGCGCTCCTCGCGGTGCGCGACGGCCTCGGCGACCGCGACGCCGAACGCGCGGATCGCGGGCGCGTCGAGCGTGCCGGAGCGTACGCCGCGCTCCTGCCCCCCGCCGTGCAGGACGGGGGTGAGGGGCGCGTCGCGCCGGGCGACGAGCGCGCCGACCCCGACCGGGCCGCCGAGCTTGTGGCCGGACACCGTCATCGCGTCGAGGCCGCTCGCCGCGAAGTCGACCGGGACCTGGCCGACCGCCTGGACCGCGTCGGAGTGCACGGGGATGCCGTGCGGGCGCGCGAGCTGCACGACCTCCTGGACGGGCTGGAGCGTCCCGACCTCGTTGTTCGCCCACATGACGGAGATCAGCGCGATCTCGTCGGCGTGCTCCGCGACCTCGGCCCGCAGCGCCGCGAGGTCCACGCGGCCGTCGCCGTCGACGGGCAGGAGCACGATCTCGGCGCCGGCGTGCTCGGCCATCCAGAACGCGGGGTCGAGCACCGCGTGGTGCTCGACCGCCGAGACGACGATCCGGCGGCGGCGCGGGTCGGTCGTGCGCCGGCCCCAGAACAGGCCCTTGATCGCGAGGTTGTCGGCCTCGGTGCCCCCCGCGGTGAACACGACCTCGCTCGGGCGCGCGCCGAGCGCCGCGGCGATCGACTCGCGCGCCTCCTCGACCGTGCGGCGGGCGGCACGCCCTGCCGCGTGCAGCGACGACGGGTTGCCGGTGCGCGACAGCTCGTCGACGAAGGCCTCGCGCGCCGCCGCGGACAGCGGCGTCGTGGCGGCGTGGTCGAGGTAGGCCGCCGTCGCGGGGACGGGGCCGGATGGGTGGGTCACAGTCACCCAGTCTACGAACCATCGCGGCACCCCCGTTCCGAGGGGTGGGCGGCGCTGGACATCCCGGCAGGAAGCGCTAAGTTGTCAGAGGTCTGCGCCCGGCCGTCGCCGGGCGCTCGTCCTGGTCGCAGGACCGCCGTTGCGCGCCACACGTCGCCGCGGGACGGAAACGTGCCGAGGACGAGACCGTCCAGCCACCGACAGGGGAAGTGGCATCTCGATGCCCGACGACGCCGCACGGCCCGCCGTCGAGGCCGCCGGAGACGTCCCGGTCGCCTCGGGCGGCGGCCGCCTGCTCTGGGGCGACCTGCCGCTCGCGCTGCGCGACGAGCTGGAGGCCGTCGCCGGCGGGCGGGTCGTGCAGGAGCGCTCGATCTCGTCCGGGTTCAGCCCGGGCCTCGCCTCCGTCCTCACGTTCGACGACGGCGCCCGCCTCTTCGTCAAGGCGGCGCGGACCGCGGACGAGCCCCTGGCGGCCAACCTGCACCGCGCCGAGGCGAAGGTCGCGACCCGGCTGCCCCGCGACGTCCCGGCACCGCGCTTCGCGTGGGGGCACGGGGACGGCGACTGGATCGCGCTCGCCTTCGAGGTCGTGGACGGGCACGTGCCCGCCACGCCCTGGGACCCCGACGAGCTCGACCGGGTCCTGACCACCCTCGTCCGCGTCGCGTCCGTCCCGGGGGCCCGTGCCATGCGCCTGCCGCCCACCGGGCCCGACTTCGCCGACATGGCGACCGGGTGGCGAGCGCTGCGCGAGGACCCCGACCCGCGCCTGGCCGCGGTCTCGCCGTGGGCCGCCGCGCACCTCGACGCGCTCGCGGAGGCCGAGCGCGGGGCGCTCGTGGCGTGCGAGGGCGAGTCGTTCGTGCACGGCGACCTGCGTGCCGACAACGTCCTGCTCACGCCGGAGAAGGTCTACCTCGTGGACTGGCCGCACGCGTCGCGCGGTGCGGCCTGGCTCGACCTCGCGATGTTCCTGCCCAGCGTCGTCATGCAGGGCGTCGTGGACGTCTGCGAGCCGGTCACGGTGAGCGCCGACACGACCCGACGCGCGCGCGGCGGCGCGTGGGCGGCGTCGACCTTCGCCGTGCACCCCCTCGGGAGTGACGTGCACCCCGCCGACCTGCGGTCGGTCGTCGCCGGGATCGCGGGATACTTCCTGCACTCCGCGCGCAAGCCCGCCGTCCCGACGATCCCCCGCCTGCGCGCGTTCCAGCGCGCCCAGGGTGTCGCCGCCGTCGCGTGGCTGGAGCACCTGGGTCGCTGAGCGGGCCTCCGAGCGGACGACGGAGGGGCCCCGCGCCGTCGCGACGCCGGGCCCCTCGGTCGTGCGGGAGTCGCGTCAGTCGCGCCACACCTGGACGACGGACGGCCGCGGGCCTGCGAACGCGCCCGTCGGTACCGGCGTGCCCGGCGTCAGGTAGTCGGGGAAGTACGACGCCTGCGCGTCGAACGTGCCGTCCTCGCCCGGGTGCTGGACCGCCACGTAGACCATGCGGTCCGTCGAGTCGACCAGCGGTCCGCACGTCTCGGCACCCCGCGGCACGGAGAGGAACTGCTCGACGCGACCGCGCTCGCGGCCGTCGAGCGTGACCTTGAACAGCCCGTCGCACTTCTGGATCGTGCTGGGCTGCCCGTCGGTCGAGATCCAGAGGTTGCCCTCGGCGTCGAACGCGAGGTTGTCCGGGCAGGAGATCGGGGAGACCTTCTCCTTCGGGTAGCCCGAGAAGTAGGTCGAGGCGTTCGTGGCCGGGTCGCCCGCGACGAGCAGCAGGTTCCACCGGAACGTCAGGGCGGCGGCGTCGTCGCCGTCCTCGACGATCTCCACGACGTGCCCGTCGCGGTTGGTGTTGCGGGGGTTCGGCTCGGTCGCGGCCTCGACCGCCGCGGGCCCGCGCGAGGTGTTGTTGGTGCACGCGACGTAGACGCGGCCCGTGACCGGGTTGGGCTCGACGTCCTCCGGGCGGTCCATCTTCGTGGCCCCGACCTGGTCGGCCGCGACGCGCGTGTAGACGAGCACCTCCTCGAGGCTCATGCCGGCGACCTGGCTCCGCCCGTCCAGGACGAGCGGGACCCACTCGCCCCGGCCGTCGAACGCGCCGTCGGACGGGACCGCGCCCGAGCCGTCGATCTCGGCCACCGGGGAGTCGCCCGTGAAGCGCGCGACGTACAGCGAGCCCTCGGTGAGCAGCGTCTTGTTGTGGCGCCGGGCGCCCTCGCTGTTGCCCGGGCGCATCGTGCGCGAGGAGACGAACTTGTACACGTAGTCGAAGCGCTCGTCGTCGCCCATGTACGCGACCGCGTTGCCGCGCCGCGAGAGGATCACGTTGGCGCCCTCGTGCTTGAAGCGGCCGAGCGCAGTGTGCTTCACCGGCGGCTCGTCCGGCGCGTACGGGTCGATCTCCACGATCCAGCCGAACCGGTGGGGCTCGTTCTCGTACCCGGGGTTGCGGGCGTCGAAGCGCGGGTCGTCGAGCTCCCACCCGTACCCCGTCGCGGCGTCGCGCAGGCCGTAGCGCGCGTCGTGGCCCGTGCCCGACGTGCGGAAGTAGCCGTTGAAGTTCTCCTCGCCCGAGAGCACGGTCCCCCACGGGGTCGTGCCGCCCGCGCAGTTGTTGAGCGTGCCGAGCACGCGCGTCCCCGACGGGTCCGCGACGGTCTTGACGAGGTCCGTGCCCGCGACCGGGCCTGTCAGGCGGAACTCGGTCGAGAGGTGGACGCGGCGGTTGTACCGGCTGTCCGCGACGTAGTCCCACGGGGTGCCCGTGCGGCGGCGGCCCACCTCGACGACGGACATGCCGTGCGCGGCGCGCTCGATGGCGCGACGCGTCGGGGCGTCGTACGAGGCGTCGAACATGATCGCCGGGTTGGTGTACTCGTGGTTCGCGACCAGCAGGCCGCGCGTGCCCCGGCCGGGGCCCTTGCCCTTGCCCTGGGCGCCCGCGAGGGCGTGCTGGCGCTCGAACGGCAGGATGTCGAGGTAGTCGTTGTTGTAGCCGAACTGCTGGGCCTGGGCCTCGGGCGTCTGCCGTGCGACGTCGAACGGCGGGGCGCCGCGCAGGATCGGGTCGCCCCAGCGGATCACGGGCCGCCACCGGTAGCCGTCGGGGACGACGAACGCGTCGCGCGCCGCGGGCTGGGGCGAGATCGCGCCGAAGGCCAGGCCCTTCTGCGGGCGGCCTCCGCCGTGGCCGCCACCGTGGGCGGGCAGCGCCTGGGCGGCTGCGGACGGCGCGCCGACGGTCTGCGCGCCGAGCACGACGGCCGCCGCACCGACCGCGAGCCCGCCCAGCAGCGCGCGCCGCGACATGGCGCCCGCGACGACGTCGCGGAACGTCTCGTTGGCGCTCTCGTTGGGGACCGGGTGCGAGCACGCGTCGGCGCACTTCAGCCGGCAGGTGACGGGGCTGCGCTTGCCGCGTGCGTGCGGCGCGACGGAGAGCAGGGGGCGATGCTCGGGGGCAGGCGTGATCGTCATCGGTCGTCTCCACAGGTCGGGGGGCTTCCCCGTCACCGGGGAGTCGGCCCCGACGCTAGGAACGGTCGATGACCGGTCGGCCACCGCCCGGAGGACACCGGGTGAATTCTCGGCACCCGCTGTCCGCCCGCTGAGCGGCCGGCCCTCGCGGCGCCGGGTCGGTGGGTGGCGCTGTCAGGCGCGCGCCAGCGTCCCGGCGACGACCGTCAGGACGGCGCCCGCCACGAAGACCCCGGTGCACGCGCCACCGACCACACGGGCGACGCGCAAGGCCGCCGGCGACGGTCCCTCGCCGGGGTCCAGGAGCCCGAGGAACGCGGAGCCGGTGGACGAGCGGCGGAACGGCACGTGGAACTGCCGCACGTCGTGGTCGGTCAGGGGCGGCGGGGGCTCGTGGGCGAGCGCCGCCGCGGCACGCCGGTCGCGCAGACGGCCGACCTGGAGCACGTAGAAGGCGAGGGTCCCGTACTGGCTGAGGTAGAAGAGTCCCAGCGCGAGCACGGTCGTCCCGAGGCAGGCGACCGCGAACGTCCCGGAGAACCGGAGCACGGCGATCCCGGCGGCGGTGACGGCGGCTCCGAGCAGCAGCCACCACGGCAGGGACGCCCACGCCCCCGAGTGGTCACCCTCGTACGGCGACACCGGCCGCACCGGGCGGCTCGAGTCCGCGAGCTGGTCGGCGAGGGGCGACCTGTCCTCCTCCCACCAGGCCATCAGAGCGCTCAGCCCTGGGTCGACCGGTGCTCGCGCAGCACCTCGGCCGCCTGCGGCAGCACGTCCGCGAGGTCGCCCACGACCGCGAAGTCCGAGATCTCGAACAGCGGGCACTCCGGGTCGTTGTTCACCGCGACGATCACCTGCGACGCCTGCATGCCGCCGCGGTGGTGCGGGGCGCCGGAGATGCCCGCGCCGATGTACAGGCGGGGTGCCACGGTGACGCCCGTCTGCCCGACGAACTGGTCGTGCCAGCCCTCGTAGACGGCGTCGCGCGTCGCGCCCACCGCCGCACCGAGCGCGTCGGCGAGCTCGGTGACGGGACCGAAGTCTCCGTTGGTGCCGCGGCCCCCGGCCACGACGATCGCGGCCTCGCCGAGCGCCGGGCGACCCGCGCCGGCCGACTCGTCGACCGTGCGGGACACGACGCGCGTCGCGGTCGCGGCGGGCGAGAGCTCGAGGCGCAGCGCAGCGACCTCGGTCGCCACGGCGACCTCCGCGGGCTGCGGCACGACGGAGTTCGCCCGCAGCGTGAGCACGGCGGGGTCGGTGACGATCTCGCTGCGCACGTCCCAGGACCCGGCGAAGACGCGCTTGTCCGCGACGAGGTGCGTACCGCCGTCGGTCAGCGCCGACGCGTCCACGACCAGTCCCGCCTCGGTGAGGAACGCGAGGCGCGCGGCCGCCTCCTTGTTGGGGAAGGACGACGTGAGCAGGACGGCGTCCGCGTCGGACGCGCGCGTCGCGGCGGCGAGGACCTCCGCCACGACGGGCGTCAGGTGCAGCGCGTCGCCGGTCACGACCTCCCCGCCCGACGACGGCTCGGCCTGGCGCACGAGCGCGACGCCGTAGGCGCCGAGCTGGGCGAGCACGTCGACGCTCGGTGCCTCGAGGGCGACGGCCTCGACGCGCCCCAGCGAGCGGCCGACGGTGATGAGCTCCAGCACGGGCGAGCGCAGCTCGGTGCCGGCGGAGTCGAGGAGGACGAGGACGGTACGGGTCCCGGGGGTGCTCATGTGCGGACGCCTCTCAGACCAGGTCGTTGCGGATGAGGAACTCGGCCAGGGCGCGCCCGCCCTCGCCCTTGTCGACGACGATCTCGGCGTCGGGGCGCGGCGGGCGGGGCGACGCGTCGGTCACGCGCGAGCGCGCGCCGGCGTCGCCGACGAGCGCCGGGTCGACGCCGAGGTCGGCGAGGCTCCACGCCTCCACCGGGCGCGTGCGCGCCGCCATGATGAGCTTGAAGTTGGGCATGCGCGGGTCGTTCGCGTGGTCCGTCACGGACACCACGGCGGGGAGCGGCGCCTCGAGGACCTCCTCGACCCCGTCGAGCTCGCGCGTGACGCGCGCGGTGCGCGCGCCCGGCTCGCCGTCGACCTCGAGCTTCCCGGCGAGCGTGAGCTGCGGCAGGTCGAGCTCCGCCGACAGGAGCGCGGGGACGACGGAGCCGAGCCCGTCGAGCGCGGCCATGCCCGTCACGACGACGTCCACCGGCGCCTCGTCCGCGAGGCGGCGCACCGCCGCGGCGAGCACGCGCGCGGTGCCGAAGTAGTCCGAGCCCGCCACGGCGTCGTCGCTCACGCGCACCCCACGGTCCGCGCCGAGCTGGTACGCGCGGCGCACCGCGCCGTCGGCGTCGGGCCCGGCCACCGTGAGGACGATGACCTCGCTGGTGTCGCGCTCCGCCTCCGGCAGCGCCTCCTTGAGGCGCAACGCGGCCTCGACCGCGTTCTCGTCGAGCTCGTTGAGCGTCCCCTCGTCGGCCCGGCGCACGACGCGCCCGCCCTCGAAGCCCCGGTCCGCGTGGATGTCCGGGACGTACTTCACGGCGACGACGATCCGCATCGGCTGCTCTCCCTGTGCGCTGGGCGGTCGGCCGGAGAGGTTCCCGGCCCGCTCGGGGAAGCCTACCGGCGGGCGGCGGGACGAGCCGGTGACACCCGCCACAATGGACGGGTGCACGTGCCCCCCGACCCGAGCCCCGTCCCCCCGGCCAGCGGCGATCCCGCGCTCCCGGTCGCGCCGGGACGCGTCGACCGGCACGCCCTCGTGCCGCCGCTCGGCGTCCGCGTCGCGGGCGGCGGCGTCGACGTCGCCGTCCTCGCCTCGCACGCGACCGCCGTCGAGCTGTGCCTCGTCGACGTCGTCGACGCGGCGCTGCCCGCCCACGACCCCGCCCGCTACCGCGAGCGCCGCGTCCCCCTCGCCGGGCCGGCGTACGGCGTCTGGCACGCCCACGTCCCGGGCGTCCGCCCCGGGCAGCGCTACGGGTTCCGCGTCCACGGCCCCTGGGACCCCGCGGCCGGGCTCCGGCACAACCCCGCGAAGCTCCTCGTCGACCCGTACGCGCGGGGCCTCGTGGGCGAGCTCGTCGACGACCCTGCGATCCGCGGGCAGGCCGGCGACGACCCGTACGGCCCGGCGGACGCGCGCGACTCGCTGCCGTTCGTCCCGCACGCGGTGGTCGTGGCCGAGCCCGCGGGCGCGCTCGCGCCCCGGCCCCGCGTCCCGTGGCGCGACACCGTCGTCTACGAGGCGCACGTGCGCGGCCTCACGCAGCGGCTCGAGGCGCTGCCCGAGCACCTGCGCGGCACGTACGCGGGCGTCGCGCACCCCGTGACGATCGAGCACCTGCGCACCCTCGGCGTGACGACGGTCGAGCTCCTGCCCGTGCACGCGAACGTCCCCGAGCCGCACCTGCTCGCGAGCGGCCGCACCAACTACTGGGGGTACTCGACGCTCGGGTTCTTCGCGCCCCACGCCGCGTACGCGACGCGCGCCGCGCAGGAGGCCGGTCCCGGCGCCGTCCTCGACGAGGTGCGCGGCATGGTCCACCTGCTGCACGAGGCCGGTATCGAGGTGCTGCTCGACGTCGTGCACAACCACACGTGCGAGGGCGGGGCGGACGGCTACCACCTGTCGTGGCGCGGCCTCGACAACGCCGGCTACTACCTGCACGACGGCGGCTCGCCCGCGCGTCTCGCCGACGTCACCGGGACGGGCAACTCGCTCGACTTCCGGCGCCCCGCCGTGGTGCGGGCCGCGCTGGACTCGCTGCGGTACTGGGCGGACGTCGTGGGCGTCGACGGGTTCCGGTTCGACCTCGCGGTCACGCTCGGGCGCGGGTCGGCCGGGTTCGACCCCGACCACCCGTTCCTCGTCGCGCTCCAGACCGACCCGGTGCTGTGCGGGCTCAAGCTCGTCGCCGAGCCGTGGGACGTGGGACCCGGCGGCTGGCGGACCGGCCAGTTCCCGCCGCCGCTCGCCGAGTGGAACGACCGGTTCCGCGACGCGGCGCGCCAGTTCTGGCTCGCCGACGCGCGCGAGGCGTCCCACGGGCGGCCCGGCCACGGCGTGCGCGACCTCGCGACCCGGCTCGCGGGCTCCGCGGACCTGTTCGGCCACTCCGACCCGCCGCTGCTGCGCGGGCCCGTCGCGTCGGTGAGCTACGTGACCGCGCACGACGGGTTCACGCTCGCCGACCTCGTCGCCTACGACCACAAGCACAACCTCGCGAACGGCGAGGACAACCGCGACGGGACCGACGACAACCGGTCCTGGAACCACGGTCTCGAGGGCCCGGTCGTGGCCCCCGACGCGCGGGCGGGCGGCGGCGCCGGGCTCGACGCGCTCGGGCTGGGAGTGGAGATCGCGCCCCTGCGCCGCCGGTCGATCCGCAACCTCCTCGCGACGCTCGTCCTCGCCGCCGGCACCCCGATGCTCACCGCGGGCGACGAGATGGGTCGCACCCAGCGCGGCAACAACAACGCCTACGTGCAGGACGACGCGACGTCGTGGGTGTCGTGGGACCTGTCACCATGGCGCCAGGACCTGCTCGCGACCACGCGGTACCTGCTCGGCCTGCGCCGCGCGCACCCCGCGCTGCGCCCCGACACGTTCTTCACCGGCCGGCCCCGCCCGACCGACGCAGCGACGCCGCGGGGGACGGACGGTGCCGGCGTGCCCGACCTCGTCTGGTTCGACGCCGACGGCGAGCTCCTGGACCACGCGGCGTGGCACGACCCCGCCGTCCGGACGCTGCAGATGCTGCGGACCGCGCCCGAGCCCGGCGACGCCGACGTCCTCGTGGTCGTCGTCGGTGCCCTCGACCCGGTCGACGTCACGCTCCCCGGCGTGCGCGCGGCCTCGGGCGGCGACGAGCTGTGGGACCTCGCGTGGGACTCCGACTGGGAGCACCCCAACGACCGGGACCGCACCAACGGTGACGGCACCGCCCGCGCGGGCGACGTCGTCGGGCTCGAGGCCCTGAGCCTGCGCGTCTACGTCTCCACCCCGCCGAGGTAGGGCCCCGGCCACGCGAGGTCGAGGCCCGGTCGTCCGAGGGAGAGGCGTGGTCGGCCGAGATGGAGGCGAGGTCGCACGCGCCCACCCGGCCTGTCGGGGCCTGGACACGTGCTCTACTCTTCCCGCATGAGTGACAGCGCGGTCGACTCCTCCGTCGGCTCCCCCACGATCGAGAACCCCGAGGTCGTCGTCGTGGGAGCCGGGCTCGCCGGGCTCGTCGCGGCGACCGAGCTCACCGCGGCAGGGCGGCGCGTCGTCCTGCTCGACCAGGAGCCGGCCGCGAGCCTCGGCGGTCAGGCGTGGTGGTCGTTCGGCGGCCTGTTCCTCGTCGGCTCGCCCGAGCAGCGGCGCATGGGCGTCACCGACTCCGCCGAGCTCGCGTTCGACGACTGGCTCGGGTCCGCGCAGTTCGCGCCCGGTGCCGACCGCGGCGAAGGTCCCGACCGCCACGGGTACGCGTGGGCGCAGGGGTTCGTCGACTTCGCCGCCGGGGAGATGCGCGGCTGGCTGCACGACAAGGGCGTGCGGTGGTTCCCGCTCGTGCAGTGGGCCGAGCGCGGCGGGTACCCGGTGCGCTCGGGCGCCGACGGGTCCGCGGCCGGCGCCCACGGCAACTCCGTCCCCCGGTTCCACGTCACGTGGGGCACCGGGCCGGGCATCCTCGAGCCGTTCGTCCGCGCCGCGCTCGACGCCCGGGCCGCGGGCCTGCTCGACCTGCGGTTCCGGCACCGGGTCACGTCGCTCGTCGTGACCGACGGCGCGGTGACGGGCGTGCGCGCGGAGGTCCTCGCGCCGTCGGACGTCGAGCGCGGCGCGCCGTCGTCGCGCGAGGTCGTCGGCGAGGTCGAGATCGCCGCGAGCGCCGTCGTCGTGACGTCGGGCGGGATCGGGGCGAATCACGACCTCGTGCGCTCGCGGTGGCCGCAGGCCGCCGGGCGCCTGCCGTCGCGGATGCTCTCCGGCGTCCCGGACTCGACCGACGGGCTCATGATCGGCGTCGCCGCCGACGCGGGCGCCGCGCTCGTCCACGAGGACCGCATGTGGCACTACCCCGAGGGCATCGCGAACCACTCCCCCGTGTGGACGGACCACGGCATCCGCATCCTGCCCGGCCCGAGCTCGTTGTGGCTCGACGCCGACGGCAACCGGCTGCCCGCGCCGCTGTTCCCGGGGTTCGACGCGCTCGGCGCGCTCCAGCACGTCACCGAGCGCGGCGACGACCACTCCTGGTTCGTGCTCAACAAGGCGATCATGGAGACCGAGTTCGCGCTGTCGGGCTCCGAGCAGAACCCCGACCTCACCGGCAAGGACGTCCGGCTGCTCGCGCAGCGCGTGCTGCCGGGCGCCGTCGGGCCGGTGGCGCGGTTCGCCGAGCAGTCGCCCGAGTTCGTCTGGGCCGACACGCCCGAGGAGCTCGCCGCCGGGATGAACGCGCTCGTGGACGCGACGCCGGGCTCGCGCGGCCACGTCGACGGCGACGCCCTCGCACGCATCGTCCACCTGCGCGACGAGCAGGTCCGCACCGGCCTCGGCAAGGACCCGCAGGTCGTCGCGACGGCGATGGCGCGGCGCTACCGCGTCGACCGCCTCATCCGCGTCGCGCCCCCGCGCCCGCTCACCACACCCAAGGACGGCCCGCTGCTCGCCGTCCGCCTCTCGGTGCTCACGCGCAAGACGCTCGGCGGGCTGTGGACCGACACGTCCGCGCGCGTGCTGCGCGCCGACGGCTCCGTGCTGCCCGGGCTCTGGGCCGCGGGCGAGGCCGCCGGGTTCGGCGGCGGCGGCGTGCACGGCCACCGCGCGCTCGAGGGCACGTTCCTCGGCGGCTGCCTCTACTCGGGCCGTGTCGCGGGCCGCTCGCTCGCGGCGGAGCTCGGCTGAACCCACGCGAGACAGCACCTGGTCGCTGGGGGCCGGCTGCCGTCGTCCGTCGCGCGAGGTGCCACGGCCGGTAGGGTCACCGAGCATGAGCGTGCACGACGACGCGTCCCGACCCGGACGACCTGCCCTCGCCCCGGGTACGGGACCGGTCGGGCATGGCGAACCGGCCGGGCCGGGCGTCGACCAGGAGCCCGGCACGGAGCCGGAGACCGGCCCGTCCGACGTCGCTGCGTGCGAACGTGTCTTCCGCCGCAACGGGCTCCCGCTCCTCGTCGAGGGTCACTCCGTGGACCGTGACGTCTTCGGCCGGTCGGCACCGTTCCTGCTCGTCGTGCTGCTCGCCGAGCTCACCGGCGCCCTCCGCTCCGGCTGGCCCGCCTGGGCGAACGCGCTCGCGCTCCTCGGCGGCGCCGCGATCGTCGCCGGCGCCTACGCAGGTCTCAACGTGCTGCGCGGGCGCGCGTGGTCGACCCTCCCCCAGTCGGTCGGCGTGCCCGAGCTCGCGTTCTTCGTGCTCGTCCCGGCGCTCCTGCCGCTCGTGTTCGGCGGGCAGTGGGACGAGGCGCTGCTCACCGTCGTGGGGAACCTGGTGCTGCTCGGGGTGGTGCGCGTCGTCGTGGGGTACGGCGTGCTGTCGTCCCTGTGGTGGGGCCTCGCGCGCGTCACGGACGAGCTCGGCGCCGCCCTCCTGCGGCTCGTGCGGCTGCTCCCGCTGTTGCTGGTGTTCTCCCTCGTCCTCTTCTACAACGCCGAGGTCTGGCAGGTGTTCGACCGCACGCACGGCGTCGCGGACCTCGTGCTGGGCGCGTTCTTCGCGCTGCTCGTCGTGCTGTTCGTCGCGCTGCGCTCCCCGGGCGAGGCGCGCGAGGCCCTCGCCGAGACGGCTGCGCGGCTTCCCGGGCACGAGCGCGCGACGCGCTTCAGCCGCGGCCAGACGGCGAACCTCGCGACGATGATCGCGAGCAGCCAGCTCCTGCAGGTCCTCGTCGTGAGCCTCGGCATGGGCGTGTTCTTCATGGCGCTGGGGACACTCACCGTCACGCCGGAGGTCATGGCGCTGTGGGACGTCGACGGCGGCACCTGGCAGCGGACGCTCTCGCTCGCGGGCGGGGGTGGGGTCGGCGGGGCGGACCTCGTCGTGACGCAGACGCTCCTGCGCGTCTCCGTCGCCATCGCGACCTTCACCGGCCTCTACTACGCGATCTCCGTGCAGGTCGACGCGGTCTACCGCGAGGAGTTCGTCGACGGCATCGAGACCCAGCTCGCCGACGTCGTCCGCACCCGCACCCGCTACCTCACCCTCCTCGACACCCGCGAGGTAGAGCCTCCGGCCGCGACGTAGAACACCGGGTGTTCTACGTCGCGACCGGAGGCTCTACCTCGGCGGGGGTGCGTCAGGCGTTGGCGACGAGGCCGAGCTCGGCGACGCTGGGGAGGCCGGAGTGCGTCGGGACGACGCGCACCGTGTAGCCGAACGGACCGGACGCGTCGAGCACGACGTCGCCGGCGAACGCGTAGCGGCCGGCCTCGTACGTGTCGGCGAGCGCGAGCGGCTCGGCGGTGAACTCCTCGATGACGTCGGCCTCGCTGACGCGGCCGTGCACGACCTGCACCTGCACGTCCTCCGGGCGCAGGTCGCCCAGCGAGACGTACGCGCGCACGGTGAGCCGGTCGCCGACCTGCGGCACCTCGCCGATGCCGGACGAGTCGACGTGGTCGACGCGCACCCGCGACCACCCGGACCGCACGGACTCCTTCCAGTGCGCGAGCTCGCGCGCCGGGGCGAGGCCGTCGGCGGCCAGCGTCCGCCCGGCGGCGGCGGCGGGCGCGTACAGGCGCGTCACGTACTCGCCGACCATGCGCGTCGCCTGGACCTTGGGCCCGAGCGTCGCGAGCGTGTGGCGGACCATCTCGAGCCACCGGCCGGGCACGCCGTCCGTGTCACGGTCGTAGAAGCGCGGCGCGACCTGCTGCTCGACGAGGTCGTACAGCGCCGACGCCTCGAGGTCGTCGCGGCGGTCGGGGTCCTCGACGCCATCGGCGGTCGGGATGGCCCAGCCGTTCTCGCCGTCGAACCACTCGTCCCACCACCCGTCGAGGATGGACAGGTTGAGGCCGCCGTTGAGCGCCGACTTCATGCCCGACGTCCCGGACGCCTCCAGCGGGCGCAGCGGGTTGTTGAGCCAGACGTCGCAGCCCGGGTAGAGCGACTGCGCCATGGCGATGTCGTAGTTGGGCAGGAAGACGATGCGGTGGCGCACCTCGGGGTCGTCGGTGAAGCGGACGAGCTGCTGGATGAGGCGCTTGCCCTGGTCGTCCGCGGGGTGCGACTTGCCCGCCACGACGAGCTGCACGGGCCGCTCGGGGTGCAGGAGCAGCGCCTTGAGCCGCTCGGGGTCGCGCAGCATGAGCGTGAGCCGCTTGTAGGTGGGCACGCGGCGCGCGAAGCCGATCGTGAGCACGTCGGGCGAGAGCACGTCGTCGACCCAGCCCAGCTCGGCCGGGGTCGCACCGCGCTCGCGCCACGACTTGCGCACGCGGCGGCGGGCCTCGTCGACGAGGCGTCCGCGCATCTCGCGGCGGATCGCCCACAGGTCGCCGTCGCTCACGCCGCCGTCCCCGGCGCCGCGCAGCCAGCCCGACGACGCGTCGGCGGCGGTGAGCTCGTCGAGCCCGAGCCGCTCGGACTCGAGGGCCGCGAAAGCGGGGTCCACCCACGTGGGCGAGTGCACGCCGTTCGTCACGGACGTGATGGGGACCTCGCGCGCGTCGAACCCGGGCCACAGACCCTCGAACATGCCGCGCGACACCTCGCCGTGCAGCAGCGAGACGCCGTTCGCGCGGCCGCCCAGGCGCAGGCCCATGACGGCCATGTTGAAGACGGTGGGGTCCCCGCCGTCGTAGTCCTCGGCGCCGAGCGCGAGGACCCGCTCCACGGGCAGCCCGTCGACGGCCATGTCGCCGCCGAAGTACTGCGTGACGAGGTCGCGCCCGAACCGGTCGATGCCGGCCGGGACGGGCGTGTGCGTCGTGAAGACCGTCGCGGCGCGCACGGCCTCCAGTGCCTCGTCGAACGTGAGGCCCTGCTCGACGAGCTCGCGGATGCGCTCCACGCCGAGGAAGCCGGCGTGCCCCTCGTTGGTGTGGTAGACCTCCGGCGCCGGGGCGCCCGTGAGGCGCGACCACAGGCGCAGCGCGCGCACGCCGCCCACGCCCAGCAGCAGCTCCTGCTGGAGGCGGTGCTCCCCGCCGCCGCCGTAGAGGCGGTCGGTCACCTTGCGCGCGGCCTCGTCGTTGCCGGGCACGTTCGAGTCGAGCAGCAGCAGGGGCACGCGCCCGACGGCTGCGACCCACACGTGCGCGTGCAGCGTCCGACCGCCCGGGAGGGCGAGGGAGACGCGCGCGGGCGTGCCGTCGTCGTCGCGCAGCAGGGTCAGCGGGAGGCCGTCCGGGTCGAGCAGCGGGTAGGTCTCGACCTGCCAGCCGTCGCGCGTGAGGGACTGCTTGAAGTACCCGGCGCCGTACAGGAGCCCGACGCCGACGATCGGCACGCCGAGGTCGCTCGCGCTCTTGAGGTGGTCGCCCGCGAGGATGCCGAGGCCGCCGGAGTACTGCGGCAGCACGGACGTGATGCCGAACTCGGGCGAGAAGTAGGCGATCGCCGCCGGGAGCGCGCCGCCCTCCTCCTCCGCCGCCCGCTGCTGGTACCACAGCGCGTCGTCGAGGTAGTGGCGCAGGTCGGCCGCCGCCGCGCGCACGCGCTCGACGAACGCGCCGTCGGCCGCGAGCTCCGCGAGGCGCTCCGGGCCGAGCGCGCCCAGCAGCGCGACGGGGTCGCCGTGCACGGACGCCCACGCCTCGGGGTCGATGCCGGCGAACAGGTCGCGCGTCGGGGCGTGCCAGGACCAGCGCAGGTTGTGGGCCAGCTCGTCCAGGTCGCGCAGCTCGGCGGGCAGCAGGGTGCGGACGGTGAACCGTCGGATCGCTCTCACGGGGACGAGACTACGGGGGCTCGGGCCGCTGCACACCCTCGCGCCGTCACACGCACGTAACGCTTGCATGAAGTTTCACCCGGGTGCGCGCCGCCTGCGGGCACGGACGTGCGACGCGCCGACCCGCGCTCCCAGGTGCCCGCCCCCCGCGGGCCTCGATACGTTGTGCGTGTGACGTCGACCCCTCCGGCCCCCGCGCCGCACCGCGCCCCCGCGACCGCCCCCCGTCCTGCGCCGTCCGCCCCGATCGGCCGCATCCCCGTGCTGGACGTGTCCCCCGTCGTCGAGGGTGGCCGGTGGCCCGCGAAGGCCGTCGTCGGCGAGATGGTGCCGGTCGAGGCGACCGTCTTCCGCGAGGGGCACGACGCCGTCGCCGCGACCGCCGTCCTCGTCGCCCCCGGCGGGGCCGAGCGCACCGCGCGCATGGTGGACGTCGCGCCCGGCCTCGACCGGTTCCGCGCCACGCTGCACCCCGACGCTGTCGGCGACTGGTCGCTGCGCGTCGAGGCGTGGAGCGACCCGTACGGCACGTGGGCGCACGACGCGACCGTGAAGATCGCCGCGGGCGTCGACGTCGACCTCATGCTCGCCGAGGGCGTGCGCCTCTTCGAGCGCGTCGTGGCCGACGCCGTCCCCCTCCCGGGCGCGGACGGCACCCCGGGCACCCGCTCCCCGGAGGACGCGCGCACGCTCGCCGACGCGGCCGCCGCCCTCGCCGACGCGAGCCGCCCCGCCGAGGCCCGCCTCGCCGCCGCGACGTCGCCCGAGGTGCGCGACGTCCTCGACCGCGCTCCCCTGCGCGACCACGTGACGGCGTCGGCCACGTACGACCTGCGCGTGGAGCGCCCGCTGGCGCTCGCGGGCGCGTGGTACGAGATGTTCCCGCGCTCGGAGGGCGCGCGCCGGCTCAAGGACGGGCGCTGGCGCTCCGGGACGTTCACCGCGGCGGCCCGGCGACTGCCGGCGATCGCCGCGATGGGGTTCGACGTCGTCTACCTCACGCCCGTCCACCCCATCGGCACGACCCACCGCAAGGGCCGCAACAACTCCCTCACGGCGCTCCCGGGCGACCCGGGCAGCCCGTACGCGATCGGCTCGAAGGACGGCGGCCACGACGCGATCCACCCCGAGCTCGGGAGCGACCGCACGTTCCGCGCGTTCGTCAAGGAGGCACGGCGCAACGGGCTCGAGGTCGCGATCGACCTCGCGCTGCAGTGCTCGCCCGACCACCCGTGGGTGACCGAGCACCCCGAGTGGTTCACGACGCGTGCCGACGGCTCGATCGCGTACGCCGAGAACCCGCCCAAGAAGTACCAGGACATCTACCCGCTGAACTTCGACAACGACCCCGCGGGCATCTACGCCGAGGTCCTGCGCGTCGTCCGGGTGTGGATCGACCGGGGCGTCACGGCGTTCCGCGTCGACAACCCTCACACCAAGCCGCTCGACTTCTGGGAGTGGCTGCTCGCGGAGGTGCGTGCGACGAACCCCGAGGTGGTGTTCCTCTCGGAGGCGTTCACCAAGCCCGCGATGATGCACACGCTCGCGCGGATCGGGTTCCACCAGTCGTACACGTACTTCACGTGGCGCAACACCCGCGACGAGCTCGCCGAGTACCTCGAGGAGGTCTCGGGCGAGGCCGGGGCGTACATGCGGCCGAGCTTCTGGCCGACGACGCACGACATCCTCCCGCCGTACCTCCAGCACGGCGGGGTGGCCGGGTTCGCGGTGCGCGCGGTGCTCGCCGCGACCGGATCGCCGACCTGGGGGATCTACTCCGGGTACGAGCTCGTGGAGAACGTGCCCCGCCCGGGTGTCGAGGAGCAGATCGACAACGAGAAGTACGAGTACAAGCCGCGCGACTGGGCGCTCGCCGAGGAGATCGGGATCTCGACGCTGCTCGCGCGGCTCAACGAGGTCCGCCGCGACCACCCCGCCCTGCGCCAGCTCCGCAACCTCACCGTGCACCCGACGACGAACGACCAGGTGCTCGCGTTCTCGCGCCACCTGCCCGCCGAGCACTCGCCGACCGGCGAGGCGGACACGGTCGTCGTCGTGGTGAACCTCGACCCGCACTCCCCGCAGGAGTCGAACGTGCACCTCGACCTCGCGGCCCTCGGGCTGCCTCCGCTCGCCGACGGGCAGGACCCGTGGGCGCCGTCGTTCGTCGCGCACGACGAGCTGTCCGGCGAGAGCTACGGCTGGGGCCAGGACGTGTACGTGCGGCTCGAGCCGATGCGCCAGGTCGCGCACGTCGTGCACGTGAGGCCTGCATGACGTTCCCTCGCGACGCTGCCCCGGTCCCCGTGCGCGGTCCTGCTGCCGGCCCCGCCCCGGTGCCGCCCATCACCGCGCCGGTCCCCGTCGCGGCGCTCCCGCCGCGCCGCCAGCCGGCTGCGCCCGTCGACTCGCGTCCCGGCCTGTCGGACGACCCGGACTGGTACCGGACCGCGGTCTTCTACGAGGTGATCGTCCGCGCGTTCTCCGACTCGGACGGCAGCGGGACGGGCGACCTGCGGGGCCTCATCGACCGCCTCGACTACCTCCAGTGGCTCGGCATCGACGCGCTGTGGCTGCCGCCGTTCTACCCGTCGCCCCTGCGCGACGGCGGCTACGACGTCTCCGACTACACCGCGATCGCGCCGCAGTACGGCTCGACGTCCGACTTCGCGGAGCTCGTCAGCGAGGCGCACGCGCGCGGGATGCGCGTCGTCATCGACCTCGTCATGAACCACACGAGCGACCAGCACCCCTGGTTCCAGGCGTCGCGCGCCGACCCCGAGGGCCCGTACGGCGACTTCTACGTGTGGAGCGACGACGACACGCGCTACCAGGACGCGCGCATCATCTTCGTCGACACCGAGACGTCCAACTGGACCTTCGACCCGGTGCGGCGCCAGTTCTTCTGGCACCGCTTCTTCTCCCACCAGCCCGACCTCAACTTCGAGAACCCGCGCGTCGCCGACGCGATGCTCGACGTCGCGCGGTTCTGGCTGCAGATGGGGGTCGACGGGTTCCGCCTCGACGCGGTGCCCTACCTCTACGAGGCCGAGGGCACCAACTGCGAGAACCTGCCGCAGACGCACGAGTTCCTGCGGCGCGTGCGGCGCATGGTCGACGCGGAGTTCCCGGGGCGCATCCTGCTCGCCGAGGCGAACCAGTGGCCGCGCGAGGTCGTGGACTACTTCGGCACCACGGACGAGCCCGAGTGCCACATGTGCTTCCACTTCCCCGTGATGCCCCGCATCTACTACGCGATCCGGGACCAGCGCGCCAACCAGGTCCTGGAGATCCTCGCCGACACGCCCGACATCCCGCCCGGCGCGCAGTGGAGCACGTTCCTGCGCAACCACGACGAGCTCACCCTGGAGATGGTCTCGACCGAGGAGCGCGCGTCGATGTACGGCTGGTACGCGCCCGACCCGCGCATGCGCGCGAACGTGGGCATCCGGCGTCGGCTCGCTCCCCTGCTCGACAACTCGCGCAAGGAGGTCGAGCTCGCCCACGCGCTCCTGCTCTCCCTGCCCGGCAGCCCCTGCCTGTACTACGGCGACGAGATCGGCATGGGCGACAACATCTGGCTGCCCGACCGCGACTCGGTGCGCACGCCCATGCAGTGGACGCCCGACCGCAACGCCGGGTTCTCCACCGCCGACCCCGGCAAGGTGTACCTGCCGCTCGTCCAGTCGCTCGTACACCACTACGGCTACGTCAACGTCGAGGCGCAGCTCGAGCAGTCGACGTCGTTGCTGCACTGGGTGCACGGCATGCTCAAGGTCCGGCGCCGGCACAAGGCGTTCGGCACCGGCGACTTCGTCGCGCTCGACTGCGACAACGACTCGATCCTCGCGTTCCTGCGCCGCACGCCGACCGAGACGATCCTGTGCGTCGCGAACCTCTCCGCGACCGCGCGCTCGGCCGCGGTGCACCTGCCCGGCCACGCCGGGGCGACGCTCACCGACGTGTTCGGCGGCGCGCACTTCCCCGCCGTCGACGACGACGAGCGCGTCGTCATGACGTGGGGCTCGCGCGACTTCTACTGGCTCGTGGTGCGTGACCCCGCCTGAGCGCGGCCCCTCCCGGTCCTCGTGCGGCGGGCGCGACGGGCGCGTGATGGCATGAAGGCGACCTGACGGAGGAGGCACGAGTGACGGTACGGCGGACGGACCCGCCCTCGGCGGAGCTCATGGCGCTCCTGGACGCCTGGCTGCCCGCGCGGCGGTGGTACCCCGTGAAGGGGGTCGCCGTGCGGCACGTGCCGTGGCTGTCCTTCGCGCTCGACGTCCCGGCGTCCGCCGCGGCAGCCGGCCGGCCCGACGCCGCGTCGGCGGGCGTACGGGTCGAGCTCCACCTCCTGCGGCTCGTCGGGGACGGCGTCGACCTCGTCGTGCAGGTGCCCCTCGTGCTCGAACCCGCGGGCACGGCGGCCGGGGGCGTGGATCCCGGTGGTGCGGCGAGGCACGGGAGCACGACGTCGATCGGGATCCTCGGCGCGGACGACCCGGGTGGCCCGGGATGGGTCGTGCACGACGGCGCCGCGCACCCCACCTGCTGGGCGGCCCTCCTGGCCGAGGTCACGTGGGAGGAGCCGGGCTCGGCGCCCCGTGCCGCGGGGGCCGGCGACGTCGCGGCCCCCGACCGCGAGCTCGCCGGGGGCCGTGCGCTGAGCGTCGAGCAGTCCAACAGCTCGGTGCTGCTCCCGGGCGTCGCCGGCGGGAGCATGCTCAAGGTGCTGCGGGCCATCGCGATCGGGCCGAACCCCGACGTGACGATCCCGCGCGCGCTCGCGGCGCAGGGCTGGACGGGCGTGCCGCGCCCGCTCGCGTGGCTCGAGGTGACCTGGGACGCGGCGGACGACCCGGCCCGCGTCGGTCCGGGCACGGCCCACCGACCGGGCGACGCGGACGCACCGGCCGGGGCACCGCCGTCGGGCAGCACCCCGGACGAGGCTCCGCGCTCCGCGCACCTGGCGATCCTCAGCGAGTTCGTGGAGGGCGCGCGCGACGGGTTCGACCTCGCGTGCGCCTTCGCGGGCCAGGGGGCGTCGTTCGCCGACCTCGCGGCCGACCTGGGCCGCGTGCTCGCCGACCTGCACGCCGCGCTCCGGCGCGCGTTCGACGTCGGCTCGCCCGTCGACGCGCGCTGGCTCGTCGCGGACCTGCGACGACGTGCGGACGAGGCCGTCGCCTCGTCGCGCGCGCTCGCGCGGCGCGCGCACGACGTCACCGCCTTCTGGGACCGCACGTCCGCGCGCCTCGCGAACGTCACGCGCGTCCCCGACGCGCTCCCCCGGCTGCAGACGGTCCACGGCGACCTGCACCTCGGCCAGGTGCTGCACGCCCGCCGGTTCGGCTGGAAGGTGCTCGACTTCGAGGGCGAGCCCCTGCGCCCCGTCGCGGAACGCACGCGCCCGGACCTCGCGCTGCGCGACGTCGCCGGGATCGTGCGGTCGTTCGACTACGCGGCGGCCGTCGGGCGCGCGCGCGACGCCGCGTGGGCCGTCCAGGCGCGCACCGCGTTCCTCGACGCGTACGACCGTGCGGACACGGCCGGTGTCGACCGCGCGACGTCCGAGGCG
Organism: Cellulosimicrobium sp. SH8; assembly: GCF_025818875.1. Lineage (NCBI taxonomy): Bacteria > Bacillati > Actinomycetota > Actinomycetes > Micrococcales > Promicromonosporaceae > Cellulosimicrobium > Cellulosimicrobium sp. SH8. The sequence continues at coordinate 83,711 of NZ_JAMXMH010000003.1, forward strand.
CTCGTCCGGGCGCTCACGCTCGACAAGGCGCTCTACGAGGTCGTGTACGAGTCGCGCAACCGGCCGGACTGGGAACCCATCCCCCTCGCCGCGGTGGACCGCCTGCTCGCGGGGAACGCCTGACCCGTCCGCGAGGAGGGGCACGGCTCCGCGAGGTCGACGGCGGGTACGGCGAGGTGGAGGCGCAACCGTGACCACGCCCCCACCTCGCCGACCGGGGCCCTAGCCCGCCGAGCAGTCGACGACCGGTGCCAGCACCGGCGCGTCACCACGGGCGGAGAAGCCGTAGGTGATCGTCCCGCCGGCCGGGACGTTGGCGTTCCACGACTCGGCGGCGACGGTCGCGACGCCGCCGTGGACGGCGAGCGCCCCGTGCCAGGTCTGCACGAGCTCGCTGCCCGCGGGCACGCGCCACGAGGTGGACCACGTCGAGACGGGGTCGCCGCCGAACTCCACCCGGACCTGACCCTGGTAGCCACCCGGCCACCGGTACAGGACCTCCAGCTCGGCCGAGCATCCGTCCGTGCGGCTCGCGAAGACCGACGCCTCGTGCGACGTCTCGGCGATGCCGTCCGGGCCGGAGATCAGGCGCTCGCCCCAGGGGGATGGAGAGGCCGGGTCGAAGCCCTGGACGAGGTCCAGGTCCTCCACACCACCGCTGTTGCCGCTCCAGGACCACCCGAACCACCCGAGGCCGAGGCGCCGCGTCTCGGCGAGGATGGTGTCCTCGTCGACGTCGTTGCCGTAGTGCGCGGGGCCGAACTCGCCGACGATCAGGGGCACCCCCGCGTCGACGAAGTGCTCCAGGTAGTCCGTGACCACCGCACCGTCGCCGTACACCTCGTACATGTGGACGGAGAACACGACGTTCGCGTCGGGATCGGCGTCGAACACCTGCTGCGCCTGTGAGTACATCGTCCGCGACCAGTCCTGGCCCCAGTTCGGGGCGTCGACGACGATCGTGTGCTCGTACCCGATGTCGCGCAGACGCTGGATCGCGGCCGACGTCTGCGCCGCCCACTCGTCGGCGATCGGACCGTTGCCGATCGGCTCGTTCCCGATGTTGACGAGGATCCTGTCCTCCGTCCCGGCGAGCGTCGGGTACAGGTCCTCCCAGTAGTCGACCGCGCGGTCGAGCGACACCGCGGCGGGCGCGTACTCGTCGCCGTACCCCGTCGTGTCGTGCACCTCCAGCGCGCAGACGAGCCGGTTCACGTCGCACTCGCGGACGACCCGCGCGACGTCCTGCGGGTCGTTGCGCGTCCACTGGTCGCCGCTGGACAGGACGACGCGCACCGCGTTGGCGCCCGTGCCCTTGATGTCCTCGAAGGACTGGAACTCGTGGGTGTACCAGGTGTGGGCGTGGTTGATCCCGCGGAGGACGAGGTCGCTCCCGTCCGCCTCGACGAGCCGCCCGTCGACGACGTGCAGGCCGTCCGTGGTCGCCTCGTCCGCCGCCGCCGGAGAGGCGAGGGCGAGCGCCGCCGACCCGGCGAGGCCGAGCGCGGCGACGCACGTCGCGACGGACGTGGCACGGGTGCGCACCCGTCGTGTGCTGTTCTGGATCATCGAACTCCTTCGTCTTGCGCTCGCTCACGAGCGCACTCACCATCATTCGTCGGATGGATTGCTTTATGAACCGCTTCATGCGCGTGATCGCGCAGCGGAGGTCGGCTCAGCGGTCGGCAGAGGAGCCGCGCACGACGCACGAGGCGCTGTTCTCCCAGCCCCAGCCGTCCCCGTCCGGGTCCGACGACGCGCTCGCGCAGTACGGGTACCCGTTCGGCGCCGTGCTCCCACTCCCGGAGCCACCACCGGAACCCGTGTCCGCGGAGGAGCCGCGCACGACGCACGAGGCGCTGCTCTCCCAGCCCCAGCCGTCCCCGTCCGGGTCCGACGACGCGCTCGCGCAGTACGGGTACCCGTTCGGCGCCGTGCCCGTGCCACCGTCACCGCCGTCGTCGCCACCGCCGTCGCCCCCGTACACGGAGGCCACGGGCGCGTTGCGGGCCTTGAGCCCGTCGGCGCCGTTGACGAAGCGCTGGCCCCACGGGGTGAGCGAGCTCGCGGAGAACCCGTTCACCATGTCCAGGTACTCGACGCCGCTCCCGTTGCCGGACCACGACCAGCCGAGCATCCCGACCCCCTGGGACCGCGTGTAGCTCATGATCGTGGCCTCGTCCGGGTTACCGTCCGAGTGGTTGTCGCCGAACTCGCCGACCATGATCGGCAGCCCGCGGCTCGTGAAGGAGTCGAGGTACGCGCGCACCTCGGCCCCCGTGTCGAAGACGCCGTACATGTGGACCGAGAACACCACGTTGCCGTCCGCGGCCGCGACGGCCGGGGCGTTGTCCCGCATCGTGAAGGACCAGTCCTGCCCCCAGTTGGGGGCGTCGACCACGAGCGTGTGGCTGAGCCCTGCGCCGCGCAGGGTCTGGATCGCCGCGATCGTGTCGTTCGTCCAGCCCTGGTAACCGGAGTTGCCGAAGGGCTCGTTCCCGATGTTGATCATCACGAAACGCTCCTGGCCGCGCAGCGCCGAGGCGATGCTGGTCCAGTACTGCGCCGCGCTCGCGAGCGACCGCGCGCTGCCGTCCTCGCCGTACCCGGTCGTGTCGTGGTTCTCGAGGATGCACACGAGCTGGTTCTGCTTGCACCGCTCGACGACGGCGCTCACGTCGGAGGCCGAGCTCGTCCCGTACCGTCCGCCCGACAGCACCACGCGCACCGTGTTCGCGCCCGCCGCGCGGATGTCGGCGAAGGACTGTGTCTGGGACGGGTACCAGGCGTGCGCGTGGTTGACGCCGACCGGCACGAACTGGTTGCCGTTCGCGTCGTAGATCTTCCCGCCCTGGACGGAGAACCCGTCGCCCGCAGCGGTCGCACCCTGCGCGAGCGCCGGCACGGTCAGCAGGGCGAGCATCGCGCCCAGCGCGATGGCCAACAGTCGTCTCATCGATCTTCCTCCCGATCCGGGCGTCGTCGCCCGGCCCTCGGTGGACGTCCTCGTCAGGCTCGACGTCGAGCCCTCACCGGGCCCGACTCGGCCCCGTGACACCGTCCAGCGCTTAAGCGCTTCACGTCGAAGGTAGTGCATTCCCGAGGAGAATTCCAGGGTGTTCTCGACGCGATCGGGACGTCGTCCGCGGGGCGGCCCGACGGGAACGGCGCCGGCTGGCCCGGGACGCCCCTCGTGGACGGCCCGGACCGCTCCGGTATCGCACGCGTCCGACCGTCGCGCGCGGAGGTGGGCGACGCTCAGCCGCGTGCGCGCAGCTCCTCGTTGGCGCGACGGACGACCTCCGCGCCCGGCTTGCCGTACATGCAATAGTCGTCGTTCGCCGCGGCCTCGGACTCCGCGTACAGCGGAGACGGCCAGTCCCAGAGGAAGTACCCGGAGACCCAGGGCCGACGCGCGCAGGCGGCGAACATCTCGGCGAGCCAGTCGGCCTGCGCCGTGCCCGACGGCGAGCCCACGAGGTTCCAGTCGTTCGGGCGCGCCGGGGAGCCCTCACGGCTCGGGCAGCCCGCCTCCAGGAAGACGAACGGCTTGTCCTCGCGCGCGACGACGGCCTCGATCCGGTCGAGGTGCTGCTCCCACGTCCCGGCCGGGTAGTAGCCCGAGCTCCCGATCACGTCGACCGCGTCCCACCAGGTGACGCGGTCCTCCTGGTACTTGTCGCAGTTGTACGTCACCAGGCCGTCGTAGACCTCGCGCACGGCCGCGACGAGGGCGCGCCACTGCGCGTCGCGCCCGTCGGCCCGCACCATCTCGCACCCGACGCAGAACATCTCCGCCCCCTCCTCGGCGGCGATGCGCGCGTGGTGCACGACGAACTCCGTGTACGACGCGAACCACTCGTCCCACGAGGGCTCGCCCGGGACGTCCTCGTCGAAGAAGCCGATGAACGCTCGCCACGTCCCGTCCGCGGAGTCGACCACCGGCTTGAGGCACACCTTCCAGCCTCGCGCCTTCGCCGCGCGTATCGCGGCGCGCACCTCGTCGTCGGTCACCGTCGGCTCGTCGCCGTAACGGACCACGGTCGACTGCGGCGTGTCCTGCTTCGCGGAGAACGTCACGGCCACCCAGTCCACGCCGAGGCCCTGGAGCGCGTCCATGGAACGTTCGGCGCCCGGACCGGTCCAGGTCCCGCGCACGCCCGTCCACCCCCAGGTCATGCCCGTCACGGGCGCCCCGGCGAACGGCTCAGGCCGTACCGGCCCCTCGGCGGCGCGGAGCTCGGCCCGCGTCGGCGGGTTCGCCCCCGCGCGGGACACCGTGACCGACGCGGCGACCGACGCGGACCGTGCCGCCGTCCGTACCGCCGCGTCCGACAGTCGCCGCAGGAGTTCCGCGCCTCCCGGGCCGCGCACCCCGCGCGCCGCGAGCGCGTCGAGCAGCGCCCCCGTGAACGTGTCACCTGCGCCGACCGTGTCGACGACGTCGACCGCACGTCCCCCGACCTCGACGAGACGGCCGTCGTGGCGGACGAGCGTCGCGCCGTCACCCCCGCGCGTCACGACGACGAGCGCCGCGCCCCACGCCGACCAGCGGCGTGCGACGTCGAGCGGGTCGGTTCCCGGGGCGAACCACGCGAGGTCCTCGTCGCTCACCTTGACCACGTCCGCGAGCGCGACGATCTCCTCGACGCGCGCCCGGACCGCCGCAGGGTCGTCGACGAGAGCGGGACGCACGTTGGGGTCGTACGAGACGACCGCGGAGGGGCGCGCCCGCCGCACGACGTCCCGGACCACGTCGGCGCCCGGGGACAGCACCGCCGCGACGGAGCCGACGTGGACGACCTCCGCGTCGCCGAGGTCCACCTGCCCGAGCTCCCACGCGAGGTCGAAGGCGTACGTCGCCTGCCCCTGGGCGTCCAGGGACACCGTCGCAGCCGACGTCCGGCCCGTCGAGGGGACGTGCGCGTCCACCTCCACGTCGCTCGCCGCGAGCCAATCGCGGACCAGGGCGCCGCGCTCGTCCGGCGCGAGCGCCGTGGCGAGGGACACCTCGCGACCGAGCCGACCGAGCGTGAGCGCGACGTTCGCGGGGCTCCCGCCGGGCAGGTCCCGGGCGGCTCCCGGACCGTCGGGGACGACGTCGACGAGAGCCTCGCCGACCACGAGGAAGCGCGTCACGAGGCCACCTGCCCGTCGTGGACGGCGCGCGCGACCGACGGGCCGAGCGGGAGCCGCGGCAGGAGCGTCGCCTGGACCGCGTGGTAGAGATCGGGCTTGCCGGGCCACGTGGTCCCCGCGGGTCTGTTCGACGGGTCGAGCTCGTGGTGCCACGATCCCCCGTCGTGGTCGACCACGAAGGTCACCGCGTAGTCCCACCAGGCCGCATACAGGTCCGCGTAGCGGGCGTCGCCCGTCCGTCGGTGCAGGGCGTCGGCAGCGGCGATCGCCTCGGCGACGACCCAGTGCATGCGCTCGCGCACGACGGGCGCACCGGACCAGTCGGTCGTGTAGACGAACCCGTCCGCGCCGTCCACGGCCCAGCCGTCGGCCACGGCGCGGTCGAACAGCGCGGTCGCCGTCGGGCGCAGGTCGGACGGCGCGAGCGTGCCCAGCGCGCCCTCCAGGTGCAGGAGCAGGCGCGCCCACTCGAGCCCGTGCCCGACGGTCGCCCCGTAGGGCTTGAACGGGTCGGCGGGCCGGTCGGCGTTGAGCTCCAGGTCCGGCGTCCACGTGGCGTCGAAGTGCTCGGGCAGCCGGCCGTCGTGGTCCTCGGCGAGCCGCACGACGAGCCCGGCCACGCGCGCGGCGCGGTCGCGCCACGCGACGTCCCCGGTGGCGTCGGCGACGGCGAGCATCGCCTCGACCGCGTGCATGTTCGCGTTCAGCCCGCGGTACGGGTCCAGGCCCTCGAACGCGACGTCCCAGGTGTCGACGACGAGGCCGGCCGCGTCGTCCCAGAAGCGGGCGAGGAAGACGGCGCACGCGTCGTCGAGCAGCTCACGCGCACCCGGCAGCCCGGCGAGCGTCGCGCTCGACGCGGCGAGCAGGACGAAGGCGTGGTCGTAGGCGGACTTGCCCGCGGCCCGGTCCGGGCGGCCCTGCGCGTCGAGGGCGTGGAACCACCCGCCGTGCTCAGCGTCGTGCAGCGGTCCCAGCAGGCCGTCGAGGGCCCCGCGCGCGACCGGCTCGCACCCGGGCACGCCCAGCATCGCACCGAGCGCGTAGACGTGGACGGTCCGGCACGTGATCCACGTCTGGACACCCGCCTCCGGGTCGGGGGTCCCGGTCTCGTCGAGGTAGGCCGCCCCTCCCCCCTGCGCGACGACATGACGCCCGAACCCGAGCAGCGACCGCGTGTGCGCGTCGAGCCAGGCGACGTGCGTCTCGCGCTCGGTCCAGGCGAGCTCGTCGCTCACCCCGCCGCGTGGCCGGGGGTCGATCGCCGGCGCTGTCATGCGGGCACCGCCGTCCGGCGCACGACGAGCTGGTTGACGCTCCGCAGCACCTGAGGGTCCGCGAGCGTCGAGCGGTCCAGCGGGACCGGGGCCGTGACGCGGAACGTGACGCTCTCCCCCGCCAACAGGTCGACGAGCGCGTCATCGACCACGGCCTCCGGGTGGACCTTGTCAGCGAGGAGCGACAGCCCCCGCACGACGGTGTCGGTCGTGACGCGCACCCGCGCCCCGTCCTCCGTCGAGGTCACCTCGACGTGGAGCGCGGGGCTGCGCAGCGCGCTGTCGCGCGGCTCGGCGTAGAACCACGTCGCGCTCTCGTGACCGAGCGACGCGACGAGCAGCTCGCCGGCGGCATCACCCGGGACGACGAGGTCGGCCGGCAGCGGGACCGTGGCCGTCTCGCGCGCCCCGACGTCGACGGGGATCTTCGCCGCCTCGATCTCGACCCCGTCGTAGCGGGTGCGCCGGACGACGAGGTCGCCGCGCCACTGCTCGGCGGAGTCGTTGACGACCGCCACGACGAGATGTCCGTCCTCACCCCGCGGCTGGACGGTGAGCAGCCGGTCGGCGAACGCGTGGCGCAGCGCGTGCAGCAATGGCTTCACGCGCCCGTCGCCGTCGACCGCGGCCCAGGAGGTCACGGGCCAGCAGTCGTTGAGCTGCCAGACGACCGCGCCCATGCAGCGCGGGCTCCAGGAGCGGTAGTGCTCGAGCGCGGTGCGCACGGCGGTGGCCTGGTTCCAGGACATGGCCCAGTGCCAGTCCTCCATCGCGTCGGGCAGCGGGACGTGGGCGACGAGCCCGTCCGTGAGCTTGTCGTTGCCCTGCATCGCCTTCTGGTGGACGAGCATCCCGGGCGACTCGGGCGTCAGGGGGTCGTCGCTGATCGCGCGCGTGAGGGTGGACCAGGTGGGAGGCCCCTGCCAACCGAACTCGGCCATGAAGCGCGGCACGGTGTCGCGGTAGTGCGGCCAGTCCTGGCGGTTCCACAGCTCCCACTCGTGCATCGAACCGTGCCGCGGGTCGTTGGGGTGCACGTCGAGGCTGCCCGACCACGGGCTCGACGGCGTGTACGCGCAGTCCGGGTCGAGCTCAGCGACGACGCGCGGGAACAGGTCGGTGTAGTACCCGAGCCCCCACGTGCGGCCGTCGAGACGCTGTTGCCAGCTCCAGTCGTGGAAGCCCCAGATGTTCTCGTTGCTGCCGTTCCACAGCACGAGCGACGCGTGGTGCCCGAGGCGGGCGACGTTGTCGCGCACCTCCGCCTCGACCTCGGAGCGCAGCGGCTCCTCCTCCGCGTAGGCCGCGCAGGCGAAGAGGAAGTCCTGCCAGGTGAGGACGCCCCGCTCGTCGCACAGGTCGTAGAAGTCGTCGGACTCGTAGATCCCGCCGCCCCACACGCGCAGGAGGTTCAGGTTCGCGGAGACCGCCTGGTCGATGCGCGCGGCGTACCGCTCGCGCGTGACGCGGTGCGGGAACGCGTCGTCCGGGATCCAGTTCGCCCCACGGACCCAGACGGGCACGCCGTTCACGACGAACCGGAAGGACGTGCCGTCCTCGTCCGGCTCCATCTCGAGCGTCGCGGTGCGGAAGCCGACGCGGCGGGCGGACGCGTCGAGGGGTGCGCCGTCGGCCAGCAGCTCGACGGCGACGTCGTAGAGCGGCTGGTCGCCGTGCGTGCGCGGCCACCACAGCTCCACCTGGGGCACGACGACGTCGACCTCCGCCGAGTCGGCGTCGGTGGGCACCTGGACCCGCACCCCGGCGACGGACGCCGCGAGGGCGAGCGGCGCGAGACCGCGACCTGTGCCGGAGCGCTCGACCTCCACGACCACGCGCACCCGGCCCGCCGTCGGTGCCGTGGACTCGCCGGGCTCGCCCGCGACCGCCGCGTGGACGCGCACCTGGGCGAGGCGCGCGACCGACCAGGACTCGAGGCGCACCGGGCGCCAGATCCCGGACGTCGCCGTGTCGGGTCCCCAGTCCCACCCGAAGCTGCACGCCATCTTGCGCAGGGCGTTGAACGGGTGCTGGTTGACCTGCGGCCGGTAGCCCAGGAGCAGGCTCTGCCGGTCGGCGTACGGGACGGGGGCGGAGAACCGGACCACGAGCTCGTTCTCGCCCTCGAGGAGCAGCGGACCGACGTCGAACCGGTAGGTGCGGTGCATGTTCGCCGTCGTGCCCACCACGGTCCCGTTGAGCCGGACCTCCGCGACCGTGTCGAGGCCGTCGAAGACGAGGTCGTGCCGCTCGTGACCGTCCGGGGCCCACGCGAAGCGCGTGGTGTACGCCCAGTCGGTGCGACCGATCCACGCCTGGAGACGCTCGTGGTCGTCGAGGTACGGGTCGTCGATCAGTCCCGCGGCGAGCAGGTCCGTGTGCACGCTCCCCGGGACCGTCGCCGGGACGTCGGACACGACCGTCCCCGCGGGGACGGGCCCCGCGCCGGCGCTCACGGTCCAGCCGTCGTGCAGCTCGCGGCGGGTCGCCCTGCGGGCGGTTGTCTCGGTGAAGGTCACTTCGTGGCTCCTGCGGTCAGGCCGTTGTAGATGTGTCGCTGGAGGAGGAGGAAGGCGATCAGGGTCGGGACGATCACGAGGATCGTGCCGGCCGCGATGACCTCCCACTCCGACCCTGTCGGTCCCTTGAACCGGAACAGGGTCGTCGAGATCACGCCGAGCTTGCTCGACGGCATGTAGAGGAAGGGGATGTAGAACTCGTTGTAGATCGCGATGCCCTTGATGATGACGACGGTCGCGATCGCCGGCTTGAGCAGCGGGAAGATGATGCGCGCGTAGATCGTCAGGCGGTTCGCCCCGTCCAGCATCGCAGCCTCGTCGAGCGAGCGCGGGATGGAGCGCATGAACTGCAGGAAGATGTAGATCGCGATGATGTCCGTGCCCATGAAGAGCACGATCGCGGCCCAGCGGGTGTTGAAGAGCCCCAGGCCGTTGATGATCTGGAACGTCGCGACCTGCGTGGTGACCGCAGGGACGAGAGTCGCCAGCAGGAACCCGGCCATGACGACCTTCTTGCCGCGGAAGTCGAACCGGTCCACCGCGTACGCGGTCATGGTGCCGATGAGGATCGTCCCGGCGAGCGCGACGACGAGGATGATCATGGTGTTCACGAAGCCCGCGAGCATGTCGCTGTCCGTGAAGGCCCGCGTGAAGTTCGAGAAGTTGAACCAGTTCCGGGGGAGGTCGAGCGGACCGGTCGTCACGTACTCCTCGCGGGACTTGAAGGCCGCGAAGAAGATCGTCAGGATCGGGACGACGGCGGCCGCGCACGCGACGACGAGGCTGATGTACTTCGCCGTCGTGGCCAGCGGGCCGGCGACGGGCGCGACACCCCTCGAGAACCGGGCGGCGGCCCCGCGCATCTTGTCCGCTGCGGTGATCCGGGGCGGCGCGGGTGCGGTAGAGGCGCTCATACCAGGTCTCCCTTCTCGTCCGGGAAGAACTTTCGTTGGATCGCGCTGATCACGAGGACGATGATCAGCAGCACGACGGCCATCGCGGACGCGAGACCGACCTTGGAGTACCGGAACGCCGTGTCGACGGTCTGGATGACGAAGGTCTCGGACCCGTTGGCCCCCTTCGTCATGATGAACGGGATCTCGAACACCGAGAGCGCGCCTGAGACCGCGAGGATCAACGACAGCCCGACGATCTGCTTGATGCCCGGGAAGATGATGTAGCGGAACTTCTGCCACGACGTCGCGCCGTCGAGGTCCGCGGCCTCGTACACGTCACCCGGGATCGCCTGGATGGCACCGAGGAACAGCACGAAGTTGAGTCCCATGTAGCGCCAGACCGAGGTCCCGGCGAGCGAGAAGTTGACGATCGACGGGTCCCCGAGCCAGTGCGGCGTGTCCTGGATGCCCACGATCCCCAGCAGCGCGTCCAGGGTGCCGTCCGGGCGGAAGAAGTAGAGGAAGACGAGGCCGATCGCCACGCCGTTCAGGAGGTAGGGGAAGAAGATGACGCCCTTGAAGAAGTTCCGGAACCGCGTGCTGAAGCTGAGGATCGTCGCGAAGTAGAGCGCCAGCGCGAGCTGGACGAGAGCCCCGACCAGGTAGTAGAGGCTGACGAAGAAGACCCGGAACAGCTCGGGCCGCGTGAAGATGTCGACGTAGTTCTTGAACCCGACGCCTTCCTTCACCGCGTCGAGACCGTCCCAGGACGTGAAGCTGTACCAGATCATGTTCGCCACCGGCAGGTACGTGAACACGAGCAGCAGCCCGAGCGGGACGACGAGGAACAGCCACGGGGTGAGCGACCCGGACCGTCGCCTCGGCGGTCGGGACGTAGCACTCCGCTTGCGCGGCTCGGTCGGAGTCGCCACGGTCGGACTGGTCACAGCCATGTCATGCTCATTTCGGTCGAGACGGGCGCGAGGCCCCCGGCGGGGCGGGCCGGGGACCTCGCGCGTACCTGGGCAGCTGCGTCAGCCGACGACGTTCGCGCGTGCGGCGGCCCAGCGGGAGTTGAGGTCCGCGAAGAAGGACTCCTTGTCGCCGTCGGCGGCGCCGCGGGCGACGTCGACGAGCTGCTTGCGGTACTTGTCGCCCCACAGGTCGATCTCGGCCTCGTTGCTGATGTCGTTGTCCCACGTCTCCTCGCCCGCCGGAGCCGGGGAGAGCTCGACCTGGTTGACGCCGAGGGCGTCGAACGTGGCCAGGCTGTCCGGCGCCGCCGCGCCGACGACCGGCGAGATACCGCCCTGCTCCGCGGCGAACGTCGACTCGTTCAGGAACCAGTCGACCCACGCCCGCGCGGCTGCCTTGTTCTCGGAGTGCTTCGAGATCGCCAGCTTGTAGTCACCCGAGACGGTCGAGGAGAACGTGCCCTCGGTCTGCCACGGCATCGGCCAGAAGTCGATGTCGTCCGCCGACCCCCCGGCCGCCTCGGCCGCGTCCTGCATCTGCGGCACGGCCCACGAGCCGAGCACCATCGCGCCGACCTTCCCGGTGCCGAGGAGGGTCTTGGACTCCTCCCAGTTGGTCGTCGTGGGGTCCTCCTCCGTGACGCCCGCGGCGACGACGTCGTACAGCAGGCCGTCGATCGCGTACTGCTCGTTGCCCTCGGCCCACGGGTCGTCCTGCGAGGTCCGGACGCTCACGGCGTCGGTCCCGGCGAGCGTCCCCTGGTTGTTCTGCCACTGCGTGAGCGGCCAGCCGTCGGTGTAGTTCGTGTAGTACGGGACGGCGTCGGTCTGCTCGCCGATCTGCTGGAGCGCGGCGACGAACGCCTCCGGCGTCGCGGGCGGCTCGGTGATGCCGGCCTCCTCCCAGACCTTCGTGTTCACGACGTAGCCCATCGCGGTACCGAACGTCGCGATGCCGTAGACGTCGCCGTCGTAGGCCTGCTCGTTGATGAAGCGGTACTCCTGCGCGAGCTCGTCGACGGTGCCGAGCGGCTCGAAGAACTGCGGGAGCTGGTCCTTGCTCACCGAGTTGGGGACGAGGAGGACGTCCCCGTAGTCCTGCGTGTTGAGTCGGATCGAGACGTCGCCCTCGTAGTCGGTGATCGCCTCGAACTCGACCGTCACGCCCGGGTTCTCCGCCTGGAACTGGTCCGCGTAGTCCTGGAGCGTCGTGTCGACGATGTCGGTGCGGTTGGTCAGGACCGTGATGGTGCCCGAGAGCTCGCCGTCCTCTTCGCCGCCACCCTCGCCCGAGCCGCTCGAGCACGCACCGAGCGCCAGCGTCAGCGCTGTCACGGTGAGTACGGCGGCGATCTGCTTCCTTGCCATGTCGTCTTCACTCCTTGGTCGTCGTTGACGTCGCGCGCCTCGGGCTCCTCTTGCCCGGGCGATCACTGGCGACACGACTAGTGAAGCGCTTAAGTAGACGTAAGTCCAACCCCGTTCGATAACGAACAGATATCGGAGCGAGCGCCTTCTCGACGTGTGGTGAAGCGCGTCAGGAGGGACGGCGCGCCGTCGTGCCGCGCGGGCGCAGCGTCGGCGTGGAGTCGAGGAAGCTGCCCCCGACCTTTCCCTCGATCCGGTCGAACAGGCGCCGGGCGACGTGCGCGCCGTACCGCGTGACGTCGTGGCTCAGCGCGGACAACCGCGGGAACGTCGCCTCGCACAGCGGCGAGTCGTCCCACGCGATCATCGACACGTCCTGCGGCACCCGGACACCGATCTCGCTCGCGACCCCCAGACCGGCGACCGCCATGACGTCGTTGTCGTAGATGATCGCCGTGGGCGGCTCCGCCCCCGTGAGGAGCGTGCGGGTCGCCACCGCACCCTGCACCGCCGAGTAGTCGGTCCGGACCACCACGCCCTCCGCGCCCAGGGTCGCGATCTCGTCGCGGAACGCTTCGTCGCGGATCCCCGTGTGGCCGAACCCCTCCAGCCCCGCGACCCGCGCGATCCGGCGGTGCCCGACGGCGTGCAGGTACCGCACCGACTCGCGGACCGCCGCGGCGTCGTCCGTCCAGACGTTGGTGAGGCCGCCTGCGAGCGCCGGGTCCCCGACGACGACCGCCGGGAGCGCCTCCGGCTCCGAGAACATCGCGATGCGCGGGTCGTCGACGCTCGGATCGACGAGGATCACGCCGTCGACCCGCCGGGCCGCGCGCCACGCGCGATACGCCCGCAGCTCCGTCTCCTGGTCCGGCACGACCTGCAGGAGGAGAGCGTAGGAGCGCTGCGACAGCTCCGACTCGATGCCGGCGAGGAACTGCATGTAGAACGACTCGACCCCGAGCATCCCCGGGTCGCGCGCGAGCACCAGCCCGACCGTCTCCGTCCGCGCACCCGAGAGTGACCGCGCGGCGGAGCTGGGGGCCCACCCCAGGTCCGACGCGATCGTGAGGATCCGCGCACGGGTCGCCTCCGACACCCCCGGCCGGTTGTTCAGCGCGTACGACACCGCACCTGTCGACACCCCGGCCTCGCGCGCGATGTCTGCGATGGTGATCCTCGCCACGGCACTCCTTCCTCCAGGTCGCGAGCCTACTGCGACCATCCGGCGAGCCCGTCGCGTCCCGGTGCCGCGGACGTGGAAAGGTTGGCCCATGACCGGGTCCGCCGCATCACCCACCCCGCCGCCCGTCGTCGTGCCCGCGGACGCGCTCGCCGCCGCGGCGTCCGGCCGCACGTTCGACCCGCACGCCGTGCTCGGCCCGCACCTGGCGCCCGACGCCGGCGACGCGCGCGCCGTCGTCCGGGTCCTGCGCCCGCTCGCCGACGAGGTCGTCGTCGTCACGACCGACGGCGAGCACGCCGCCGCGCACGAGCAGGACGGCGTCTGGGCCGCCGTAGTCCCGGTGCACCAGGACGCCGACGGCACCCGGCACGCTCCCGACTACCGCGTCCGCGCGCGCTACGGCCACGAGGCCACCACGACCGACGACCCGTACCGCTTCCTGCCCACGCTCGGCGAGGTCGACCTGCACCTCCTCCGCGAGGGCCGGCACGAGGAGCTGTGGCGCGTGCTGGGCGCCAACCTGCGCACGTACCCCAGCGCGCTCGGCGACACCACCGGCACCGCGTTCGCCGTCTGGGCGCCCAACGCGCGCGCGGTCCGCGTCATCGGCGACTTCAACGGCTGGGGCGCGACGCACCCGATGCGTTCGCTCGGCTCGAGCGGCGTCTGGGAGCTGTTCGTCCCCGGCGTCGGCGCGGGCGCGCGGTACAAGTACGAGATCCTCGGCCCCGACGGCTCGTGGCGCCAGAAGGCCGACCCGCTCGCCAAGGCGGCGGAGGTACCGCCCGCGACGGCGAGCATCGTCGTCGAGTCGCAGTTCGCGTGGACCGACGACGCGTGGCTCGCCGCGCGCGCCGCCCACGACCCGCACACGCAGCCGCTGAGCATCTACGAGGTGCACCTGGGCTCGTGGCGCCAGGGCCTGTCCTACCGCGACCTGGCCGAGCAGCTCACCGCGTACGTCGTCGAGCAGGGCTTCACGCACGTCGAGCTCCTGCCCGTGGCCGAGCACCCGTTCGGCGGGTCGTGGGGCTACCAGGTCACCGGCTACTACGCGCCGACGTCACGGTTCGGGCACCCCGACGACTTCCGCTACCTCGTCGACCGCCTCCACGCCGCGGGCGTCGGCGTCGTCGTCGACTGGGTCCCGGCGCACTTCCCGCGCGACGAGTGGGCCCTCGCGCGTTTCGACGGCACCCCCTGCTACGAGCACGCCGACCCCCTGCGCGGGGAGCAGCCCGACTGGGGCACGTTCGTCTTCGACTTCGGGCGCAACGAGGTCCGCAACTTCCTCGTCGCCAACGCGACGTACTGGCTCGAGGAGTTCCACGTCGACGCGCTCCGCGTCGACGCCGTCGCGTCCATGCTCTACCTCGACTACTCCCGCGGCCCCGGGCAGTGGCACCCCAACGTGCACGGCGGGCGCGAGAACCTCGAGGCCATCGCCTTCCTCCAGGAGGCCAACGCCACGGCCTACCGGCGCACACCCGGCGTCATGATGATCGCCGAGGAGTCGACCGCGTGGCCCGGCGTGACCCGTCCGACGTCGGCCGGAGGTCTCGGGTTCGGGCTCAAGTGGAACATGGGCTGGATGAACGACTCCCTGCGCTACGTCGCGGAGGAGCCCATCAACCGGCGCTACCACCACCACGAGATCACCTTCTCGATGGTCTACGCCTACTCCGAGCAGTTCGTCCTGCCGATCAGCCACGACGAGGTCGTGCACGGCAAGGGCTCGCTCTACGGGAAGATGCCCGGCGACGACTGGCAGAAGCGCGCCGGCGTGCGCGCGTTCCTCGCCTACCAGTGGTCCCACCCCGGCAAGCAGCTCCTCTTCATGGGCAGCGAGATCGGCCAGCACTCCGAGTGGAACGAGGGCCGGTCGCTCGACTGGGACGGCCTCGCGGCCGACCTCGGCCGGCAGGGCGTCCAGCGCGCGGTGCGCGACCTCAACGCCCTCTACCGCGCGACCCCCGCGCTCTGGGAACTCGACCACGACCCCGCCGGCTTCGAGTGGCTCGACGCCGACGACGCCGACCACAACGTCCTCGCGTACCTCCGCCGTGGGCGCGACGGGGGCGAGGTCGCCGTCGTCGTGAACTTCGCCGGCACGCCGCACGAGGGCTACCGCGTCGCGCTGCCGTCGGGCGGAGCGTGGCGCGAGGTGCTCAACACCGACGCCGAGGTGTACGGCGGGTCGGGTGTCGGCAACCTCGGCGAGGTCGAGGCGGAGCCCGTCCCGTGGAAGGGCCGCGCGCACTCCGCGACCCTGCGCCTGCCCCCGCTCGGCGCGCTGTACCTCGTCCCGTCGCCGAGGTAGAGGTCTGGTCTGCCGACGTAGAGGCCTGGACTGCTGACGTAGAGGTCTGGTCTGCTGACGTAGAGGTCTGGTCACCTTGGGTGGTGGGTGGGGTGGTGGCGCCGGGTCTACCATCCGCCGCTCGTTCCTCGCGGCTCCCGCCAGGCCCGCCACGACCCGGCGCCACCACCCCACCCACCCGGCTTCGTCCCACCTCCTGCGCTGCCTCCTCAGCGCGACGGCGGCCGGTCACCGTGAGTGACCGGCCGCCGATCGTTCGGGTGCAGGTGCAGGTACAGGTGCAGGTGCAGGTGCGTCAGTACAGGCTGATCGCGAGGCGCTGGCGGGCCTTGCCGACGCGGGGGTCGGTGGGGCCGACGACCTCGAAGTAGTCGAGGAGCCGCACGCGGAGCTTCTCCTTGGCGTCGGCGTCCGCGCCGGGGAGGAGGTCGAGCAGGCGGCTGAGCGCGTCGTCGACGTGGCCGCCGAGGATGTCGAGGTCGGCGATGGCGAGCTGCGCGTCGACGTCCCCCGGTGCGTCCGCGGCCGCGGCGCGGACGGTGGCGAGGTCGGCGTCGCGCGTGCGCTGGAGGAGGCGGACCTGCGCGAGCCCGGCGACGGCGAGCGCGTCGCGCGGGTCCTGCTTGATCGCCTTCTCGTAGGCCGCGATGGCGGCGTCGAGGTCGTCGCGCTCGATCGCGTCGTACGCCTCCTGGTGCAGCGGCGGCAGCTCGGGCTCGGGCTCCAGGGCGGGCTCGGCGGGCACCGGCTCTCCGTCGCCGCCCTGGGCCGGCGCGCGGCCGGTGACGCCGTTCGCCTCCGCGGCCTGGAGCACCTGCTCGATCACCGAGCGCACCTGCTCGGCGGGCGCGGCGCCCTGGAACAGCGGCACCGGCTGGCCCTGGAGGACAGCGACGACGGTCGGGACGCCCTGCACCTGGAACGCCGCCGTGATCTGCGGGTAGGCCTGGGCGTCGACGCGGGCCAGGAGGAAGCGGCCGGCGTACTCGTCGGCGAGCGCGCCGAGGTCGGTGCCGAGCTGCGCGTTCGCCTGGTCGGTCGGGATCCAGAGCAGGACCACGACCGGGTACTGCGTCGAGTCTTGGACGAGCTGGCCGAACGTCTCGTCCGTGACGTCGACGACGTAGCCTCCTGCCGCGGGCGCGCCGCCCTCCTCCCCCGGCGGCGGGGACTGCGGCCGGGTCAGCGCGGACAGGTCGACCGCTCCGCGCACGTCGAACGCGGGCTGCTGGGTAGGTTCGCTCATGGACGCAATCCTAGGGAGGGTCAGCTGTTGGCGACGGACGTCGCGACGTGCTCGTTGCCCACGACGCGGATCTTTTCCTCCGACCCGGCGGGCGGGACGTAGAGCGCGACGACGTCCTGGTACCCGACCTTGAGCACGTTCGTCGGGGTGGCCGTCCCGTACAGCGCCTTGATCGTCTCCGTGTCGGGCGGGACCTGCGCGCCCTCCTCGGCCGTCATCGACTCGAGCGACGTCATGGCGCCGACGACGAGCGCGCCGCCGTCCGCGGTCCGCACCGAGCGGACCGGCTCGTCGGCGTTCGGGGTGAACGCCAGCGCGTACGCGCCGGCGGCCGGCTCGAGCGCCGTGGTCCAGGCCTGGGCGCGCTCGGCGAGCAGCGTGCGGAACGAGTCGTCCTCGAACGCCCCGGCGAACCCGGAACCGGACCCGAGGTTGAGCACGTCGGCGTACTGCGCGACGGCGTCCGTCGGCGTGACGAGGAGACTCGAGTCGTCGGGCGCGACGGCCTCGCTCCCGATGCTCGGGTCCGCGAAGCTGGGCATCGTCACGCCGGGGAGCAGGCGGACCCACCCCCAGAGCTGGTAGACGTCCCGCGCGCCCGCCTGCTCGAGGACGGAGAGCCGCGGGGTCTGCAGGCTCTCGGGCTGGACGCTCACGGCGTACGACGTGCGCGGCCAGGTCTGCGTCGTCGGGATGACGACCTGCTGCGCCTCGGTCGGCAGCTCGGTCACGAGGTCCGCGTTGCCGCGCGCGGCGGCGACGGCGAGCTGGCTCGTGCGGATCGCGAGCGCCGGGCCGGTGACGCGGGCGTCAAGCTGCGCCGGGTCGTTCGCCTCGCTCGCCGCGGCGAGCGCGGAGGCGACCGCGTCCAGCACCACGGTCTCCTGCGCCTCGGAGAGGACGGGAGGGGGCGGGTCCTGGGTGGGGTCCGGCTGCGGCGTCGGCAGGGGCGTGGAGCAGGCGGCGAGGAGGAGCGCGCCGACCAGACCGCCGGCCACCCCGGCGAGGTGACGGCGGGCGCGTCGGGCGCGGGCCGTGTCGCGGGTGGTGCTGGTCATCGGGTGCTGTCCTTCGTCTCGTCCGGGTCGCGCTGCGGGTCGGGGGCCTCGCTCGTCCCCGTGCTGCCGGGAGTGAATCCCCATGCTCGGCGCCAGGCGTCGGCACGTGTCGTCGCGCTGTCCTGGGTGGTCGGGTGGCCGTCCGCCGCGTCGACGGCCGGCTGCGCCGCGGTCTTGGGGCGCCGCTCGCCCCGCGCGACGATCGGGATCTGACCGGTGAGCCAGGCGCGCCGCGGCTTCTGCGCGCGCGTCTGCTGCTGCGCGAGGCGGTCGGACTCCTCGCGCTCGCGCAGCTCGCGCCGCGTGAGCATGCGCACCTGCGCGGTGTCGGTCGGCGCCTCGCCGCCGTTCTCACCAGGGTCGTGCTCGCCCGCCGGCGTCTGCGGCGAGGCGGCCGGCGCGACCGTGGGGGTGGCCGACGTCGCGGTGCCACGCCCCGACGGTCCACGGCGCTTGGGCCGCAGGCTCGCCGCGCCGATGCCGAGACCGAGGAGGATCAGCACCGCACCGCCGATGACGCCCGGCCACAGGAGCGGGGTCTCGACCTCGCGCGGCCAGGAGAGCTCGAGCGTCGGGGCGACCGCGCCCTCACCCACGCCGGCCACGAGAAGCTGCCAGCGGCCGGGCTGGTCGGACCAGCGCAGGCTCGCCGAGCCTGCTCCGGTCGACTCCTCGAACCACATGTCCGAGCCGGCGGGGTCGACGCCGACGACGGCCGTCTCGCCCTCGGCCGGGGTCTCCTCCGCGGGCGCGTCGCCGTCCGCCGGGGTCTCCTCCGCCGCGGGCGTCTCGCCCTCGGCGGGCGACTCTCCGTCCGCAGGGGTCTCTCCCTCGGCGGGCGTCTCCTCCGCGGCGGCCGGCTCGACCGCACGCGTCGCGAGCGCGTCCCAGTCGCTGAGCCCGGTGACCACGCCGTGCGCGTCCTCCCCGACCCAGCCCGTCACGTCGACCTCGCGGCCGATCGCGAGCGTGACCTGCTGCTCGCCCGGTGCCGTGGCACGGATCGTCACGTCCTCGGCGACGAGGTCCAGGACCCCGGGCTCGGTGACGAGCAGCGTGCCGTCCCCCGTGTACGCCGTGGTCGCCACGACCGTGTCGCTGTCCCGCCAGACCGTGGCGGACGCGACGCCGAGGCCGACGGCGACGAGCCCTCCCACGAGCAGGAGGGCGGCGATGATTCGTTGGAGCACCGAGCTTCCCTTCGTCGATCGACGTTCCAGAATAGGTGCGAAACCCCTCGTAGATCGACCGCGGGGAATCGTGCGCGGATCCTCACGATCCGTTCACGAGCCCCTCTCCCCACGGTCCCACGCTCGTCAGCCGGTCTTCAGGAAGGGGCTCGCGAGACGCCGTCGGACCGGTCTGCCGCGTCCAGGCGTGCCGTCTGTCCCGCAGCACTGCGACCATCGTCTCACCTGCTCCAATCCGGGTATTCAGGACAGCCCGATCCCCGTATCCTGGTCGGAGCACGGCGGGGCCGTGGCACGACCGCCGCGCCCTCCCTCCTCGCGAGGGGACGCCGCCCGGCGGCGGACGCCGCGACGAACCAGCACCGGAGGTCATCGACGTGTCCGACGAGCGCACGCTCTTCCCCATCACCATGCGCGGGTACGACCGCGTCCAGGTCGAGGCCCAGCTCGCGAAGCTGGAGAAGGCCGTGGAGGACGCGCGCTCGCGCGTCGAGGCCGCGGACGCCCGCGCCATGCAGCTCACGAGCGAGCTCTCCGACGCGCAGCGTCAGCTCCGCGAGGCGGACCGTCCCTCGTACGCCGGCCTCGGCTCCCGCATCGAGCAGCTCATGCGCTCCGCGGAGGAGCAGTCCGCGGACATCCTCTCCCAGGCCAACGCCCAGGCCGCCGACATCATGGCGCGCGCCAAGCTCTCGGCCGGCCAGGTCCGGTCCCGCGCCGAGAACGAGGTCGCCGAGCTCCTCAACAGCGCGCGGCTCGAGTCCGAGGAGATCCGCGCGACGAGCGCGTCGGAGGCGGAGGGCACGCTGCTCAGCGCCCAGCGCCGCGCCGAGGAGTTCGTCGGCTCCGCCGAGCGCGAGGCCGCGCGCATCCAGAGCGCGATCGCCACGGAGGAGAGCGAGCGGCGCGCGTCGCTCGAGCGCGAGCTCGGCACGCTGAGCGCGACGGCGGAGCGCGAGACGACGGAGCTGCGCGTCACGACCGAGCGCGAGGCCGCCGAGCTGCGTGCCCGTGTCGCGGCGGAGACGGCCGCTCAGCGCGAGGCCGCCGAGCGCGAGTCCACGGAGCTCCTGGAGAACGCGCGCCGGGAGGCGCAGCGCCAGGTCGACGAGGCGCAGCGGAAGGCGACCGAGGCCGCCAACGCGGTCACGTCGGAGATGGAGGAGCTGCGCGACAAGGCCCGCACGGCGCTCGCCGACGCCGAGCTCGAGGTCGTGCGCCGCCGCGAGGCAGCGGAGCGCGAGAACGCGGAGCGGCACGCCGCGGCCAAGGCCGAGACGGAGAAGCTCGTCTCCACGGCCGAGGAGCACGCGGCGGAGGCGGAGAAGCGCGTCGCGCTCGCGCTCGAGCAGGCCGAGAAGGTCCGCCGGGAGTCCGACTCGTACGTCAAGGACCTCATGTCGACGGCCCGTCGCAACGCGGACCAGATCGTCGCCGAGGCGCGGTCGTTCGCGGACCAGACGGTGAGCGACGCGAAGGCCGAGGCGGAGCAGCAGCGCAACGTGGCCCAGCGCCAGCTCGAGGACCTCACGCGCCAGCACGACTCGATCAACACCTACCTCGACGAGCTGCGCGGGCTCCTCGGCGGCGAGGCCGAGCCCGCGAAGGCTCCGGCGAAGAAGGCGGCGGTGCCTGCCGGCACCCCCGCGCAGCAGGCGCGCGCGGCGCAGCTCCTCACGGCGGAGTTCCCGGTCGTCGCCGAGGAGCCGGACCAGCAGGGCGGGTCGGGCACCTCGACCAAGCGCGGCCCCGCCGGTCAGGCTGACGTCGAGGCCGAGACCGACGCTCCTGCACCGGCCTGACCGGTGTCCTCCGCGGACCCCTCGGGCCGCACCGGGTCCGCTGCCGACGACTGGCGTCGGCAGCGGACCGAGGCCGCCGCGCACCAGCAGCGCGAGCTCGACCGCCAGCGCGCGCGGGAGAGCGCCGCGGCCCGCTCGCTCCTCGCCGAGTTCGTGGTGCGCGCCCGTGAGCGCGGCCTCGCGCCCGAGCCGCTGCGCGCCCGCTCGTTCGACGGCACGGCCACCTACCGGACCCCGCTCAAGGGCTGGTACCTGCGCCGCAACCGCAGCGTCGCGGTCGGCGAGGACGGGGAGTTCTACGTGCTCGGGGTGCCCGGCACCGTGCTGGGCCGGCTGCGCGGGGTGAGCGTCGAGCCGTCGGACCCGCCGCTCGTGCTGGGCAAGGGCGGCCGGGACGGCGAGTCGATCGACCTCGCCGACGCGCTCGCGCTCGTGCTCGACGACCGCTGAGGGCCGCGGACGGCGACCGGGACCGCTCGCGGTCCGTCGGGTCAGACCGACGCGCGGGCCAGCAGGTCGGCGAGGGCGTCCGCGACCGCGGCCGGGTCCTCGACGGCGCTCATGTGCCCGGCACCCGGCACCTGGACCAGCCGCGCCGCGGGTGCGGCGGCCGCCATGTGCTCGGCCTCCGCCGCGGGGGTGAGCGCGTCCTCCTCCCCCACGACCACGGCCACCGGGCCCGAGAAGCCCTCGAGGACGTGGGTGCGGTCCGGCCGGGCCGCCATCGCGCGCTGCGACCACGCGACGCCGTCGGGCCGCTGCCCGCGAATCCATTCCTCGATCCGCGCGGTGAGATGCTTGCGCGCGGCCTTGCTCGTCTCGCCGAGCATCACGCCCGGCATACCGAGGACGGCGTCGACGGTCTGGGACCGCGCGGCCTCGTCCGCGATGCGCAGCCGGTTGGCGCGGGCCTCGTCGGTGTCGGCCGTCGACTTGGTGTCCACGAGCCCGAGCCCGGCGACCAGGTCGGGGTGCCGCTCGGCGAGCGCGAGCGCGACGTAGCCGCCCATCGACAGCCCCGCGACGACCGCGCGCGTGATCCCCGCGGCGGTGAGCGCGGCGGCGGTGGCGTCGGCCGCGGTATCGATCGACGCCGGCTCGCCCGCCGACGGGCTCGCGCCGAGCCCCGGGAGGTCGACGGCGACGACGGTGGGCTCGCCCGGCAGCGCGGCTGCGACGTCGGCCCACATGCGGTGGTCCAGCGGGAAGCCGTGCAGCAGCACGAGCGGGGTCCCGTACCCCTCGCGCAGCGTGAAGGTCTCGAGCGGGGCCGCCGTCACGTGGTCCTCCTCAGGTCGTGCTTGCGTCGTCAACTCTCGCTCCACCGTGCCACGGCCGCGACCGTCCCGCCGGGGGTGTCAGTCGTCGACGCCGTCCGACCGGCTCGCCTCGTAGCTCGCCTGGTCGGAGTCGGCGGTGTCGCGCTCGGCCGTCACGGCCCCGGTCGTGTCGCCGGACCACTCGGTCGGCAGCGGCAGCGGGAACCCCGGGCGGACGTGACCGACGATCTCGTCGAGCACCCGCCGCACGGACGGCTCCCCCACCCACAGGTGCTTGGCGCCGTCGACGCCGATCACCTCCGCGTTGCGCACGCGCGCGAAGCGTCGGCGCGCCTCGTCGGGACGCAGGTAGTCGTCGAGCTCGGGGACGAGCACCACGAGCGGCTTGCCGAACGCGTCCCACCGGTCGAGGTCCTCGTCCGTCGCACGGTGCAGCGGGGGCGACAGCAGGATCGCGCCCTCCACGGCCGGGTCGGTCCCGTGCTTGAGCGCGAGCTCGGTCCCGAACGACCACCCCACGAGCCAGGGATGCGGCAGGTCGCGGAACTCGGCGAGCTCGATGGCCGCGGCGACGTCGAAGCGCTCGGCCTCACCGCCGTCGAACGAGCCCTCGCTCGTGCCGCGCGGCGACGACGTCCCGCGCGTGTTGAACCGCAGCACCGCGAGGTCGGCCAGCGCGGGCAGGCGCCAGGCCGCCTTCCGGTACACGTGCGAGTCCATGTAGCCGCCGTGCGTGGGCAGCGGGTGGAGAGTCACCAGCGTCGCGACCGGGTCGCGGTCCGCGGGGAGCGCGAGCTCGCCGACGAGCGTCAGCCCGTCCGCGGTGTGCAGCTCGACGTCCTCGCGCCGCGCGGGCAGGACCGTCAGGGACCGGATAGGGGTGGGGCCGGCCGGCGCGTCGGCCCCGGCGGGCTCGGGTGCGGTGCTCATCGTGGTCGAGCCTAGTTCGTCCACAGTGGACCTCTACCCCGGACGACGGCGCCCGCGCGCCTGCCAGCACGACGTGTGCCAGTGCCGGCGGTGGTCGAGCGCCGTCTCGGCGCCGAAGAACGAGTCCTCCTGCCACGCCACGACGTGCCCGGTCCCGGGCGGGATCTCCTGGTTGCACCCCGGGCACAGGTACGTCTTGGACCCGCCGCGCACGGTCCGGACCTGCCACTCGCCGTCGGCCCCGGACTCGCGGCGCACGCCGCCGAGGGCACGGTCCAGGTCGAGGGGCGCGGGCTCCGCTCCCCAGGGTCGCTTGCGGGACGGTCGACGGGACGGCATGCGCCCATTCTCCCCCGGCACCGCGCACGGGGCGGCTGGTGTGCGGGACCGACCGACAGGCGGACGGGGCGGAGGGGACTACGGCTCCCAGCGGGTGTCCAGGCAGGACCGCTAGAGTGTCCGCGCCGGTGCTGCACCCGGCGCGCGGCCGCGAGGCGACCCCGACCCGGGACGCCGACGACCGCCGTCGTGCAGGTGCGGCCCAGACCCGACGGCCCCGCGTCGTCCCACCGACCCGAAGGACCCCCTCTCGTGAAGCACCGCACCCTGCGCGGCGTCGCCGCGCTCACCCTGGGCGCCGCCCTCGTCCTCTCCGGCTGCGCCTCGGAGGGCGGCGGCTCCGGCGACGAGACGTCGTCGAGCCCGTCCGCGACCGACGGCGCCAGCGACGCCGCGACGTCGTCGCCCGAGGACGTCGCGGCGCTCGAGGCCGTGACGGTCACCGGCGACCCGGGCGCCGAGCCGACCGTGGAGTTCGACCAGCCGTTCGAGGTCTCCGCCGCGGCCGCCATCTCGCTGAACGACGGCGACGGCGAGGAGATCGCCAAGGGTCAGCAGATCACCATGCACACGGCCGCGTTCTCCGGCACGGACGGCTCCAAGATGGGGTCGACGTGGGAGACGGACTCCCCCGAGCAGCTGATCATCGACGACGCGATCTTCCCGCAGCTCCTCGACGTCGTCGTCGGCAAGAAGGTGGGCACCCGCTTCCTGTTCGCCAACCCGACGACAGACCAGACGACCGGCGAGCCGATCACCTACCTCACGATCGGTGAGGTCACCGGCGTCAAGACCATCCCGTCGCGCGCCGAGGGCGAGGCGGTGACGCCCGCCGAGGGCCTGCCGACCGTGACGCTCGACGACACCGGCAAGCCGACCATCGAGATCCCCGAGGGCTACGAGGCCCCGACCGAGCTCGTCGCGCAGACGCTCATCAAGGGCAGCGGCCCGGTCGTCACCGAGGACCAGACCGTCACGGCCCACTACACGGGCATGCTGCTCGACGGCACCGTCTTCGACTCGTCGTGGGACCGCGGCGCCCCCACGAGCTTCTCGCTCCAGCAGGTGATCCCGGGCTGGACGCAGGGCCTCGCCGGGCAGACCGTCGGCAGCCAGGTGCTGCTCGTCATCCCGTCGGAGCTGGGCTACGGCGCGCAGGGCAGCGGCACGATCCCCGCGGACTCCCCGCTCGTCTTCGTCGTGGACATCCTCGACGCGCAGTGATCCCCGCCTGACCCGACGAGGGCCGCACCCCACCACGGGGTGCGGCCCTCGTCGCGTCCGCGACCGGTCCGGGTCCGGGACGGGGGTCCCGGCTCGTCGGGACCCGGGCGGGCGCGACCCGCGCGTCGCGCGACGTACTCTCGATCCATGACGGACGCCTCCACGACCCCGGTCCCCGCCGTGCCCGACGACGCGTCGTCGCCGAGCCCCGCCGCCCCGCCCGAGCGCGAGGTGCTCACGTGGGAGACGTTCGGCGTCGCCGTGCGCGAGCTCGCCGAGCAGGTCGTGGCGAGCGGGTTCCGGCCCGAGGTCGTCGTCGCCGTCGCGCGCGGCGGCCTCCTGCCCGGCGGCGCGGTCGCCTACGCGCTCGGGACCAAGGGCGTCGGGACGCTCAACGTCGAGTTCTACACCGACATCGGCCAGACCCTCACCGACCCGCGTGTGCTCCCGCCGCTCATGGACACGTCCGACCTGCCGGGTGCGCACGTGCTCGTGGTCGACGACGTCGCGGACTCCGGCCGCACGCTCGCCCTGGTGATGGAGATGCTGAGCACCCACGGCGCCGAGGCGCGGTCCGCGGTGCTGTACACCAAGCCGCGCACGATCATCCAGCCGGACTACTCGTGGAAGGACACCGACCTCTGGATCACGTTCCCGTGGTCGGCCGACCCGCCGGTCGAGGGCGCGCAGCCCCGGCCCGCCGACTGACGCCCTCGCGCGGCGGGCCCGCGGGTCGCCCGGCCTCGGCGAGGACCCAGGCCGTGAAGGCGTCGACCCCGTCGACGACCGCCTCGAAGCGGGG
The DNA here is from genome assembly GCF_025818875.1 of Cellulosimicrobium sp. SH8. Classification (NCBI taxonomy): domain Bacteria; kingdom Bacillati; phylum Actinomycetota; class Actinomycetes; order Micrococcales; family Promicromonosporaceae; genus Cellulosimicrobium; species Cellulosimicrobium sp. SH8. The sequence goes on from NZ_JAMXMH010000003.1 coordinate 109,261, forward strand.
CGAGTGGAAGACGTCGAACGAGTGCTGCCCCCCGGGCAGCTCGGCGTAGACCACGGTGTTCGTCGCGGCGCGCCGCAGGCGTGCGACGAGGTGCCGCGCGCCCTCCACGGTGCCCCAGCCGTCCTTGCTCCCGTGGGCGACGAAGAACGGCGGCGCCTCGCCGTGGACGTACCCCTGGGGCTGGAGGACGGGCGGTGGCCCGGCCGGCTCCGCGCCGAAGTAGTGACCGTAGTAGCCGTAGAGGAGGATCGCCCCGGAGACCGAGGTGTCGGCCTGCTCGAAGCCTGGCTGGAACCGCGGGTCGCCCGGGGTGAGCGCGCACAGGCCGGCGATGTTCGCGCCGGTGGAGCTGCCCGCCACGAACACTCTCGCCGGGTCGGCACCGTACTCCCCGCCGTGCTCGCGGACCCACGCGATGACTTTCTTGGCATCGATCTGGTGGTCGGGGAACGTGACCTGGGGGCGCAGCCGGTAGTTCGCGCTCACGCACACCCAGCCCCGGCTCGCGAGCCACGTCAGCAGAGGCCGCGCCTCGCGGCTCTTCTCCCCTCCGGTGAACCCGCCACCGTGGAAGTAGAGCAGCACCGGCGCGTCCCGCGGCGCGTCACGGCGCCGGTAGAGGTCGAGGAGGTTGCGGCGCCCGGCGTCCCCGTAGCTGACGTTCCTGATCCGCTCCACGTCCCGGCGCGACCGCACGAACGGCGTCAGCAGGATCCGGGCCCACGGACGGTGCCGCCGGAGCGGCACGTCCACCCGTTCGCGCCAGTCCGGGCCGAGTCCCTCCGACAGTGCCCGCCGCACCGACCGGTCGCTGCGCACTCCCCGCCACGCGACGACCACCAGCCCCACGGCGACGACGACGGCCGCTCCGGCCGTGACCCGGCCTCCCGTCGTCCCCAGGTCACCCTCGGCGGCCGCCAGCGCGGTGGACGCGACCAGGAGGTACATCGCCAGGAACGGCACCTCGTTGACCACCATGCCGAAGATCCAGCTCGCCCGCGCCAGCAGGTGGGGTCGACGAGGTGCGACGGCCGCGAAGAAGGTGCACCAGCCGACGACCACCACGACCACCACGTACCCGATCGGCCAGGTCATCGTCGCCCCCCCTGTCGCGCGCCCGTCTCGTCCGAACCGTAGGCCCGGAGCCCCCGCAGGGCAATACGGGACGTTCCTCCCGTTCTCGCGCCGTCGACGAGAGCCCGGCGAGCTCGGCCGCGGCCGGGACGCCACGACGCACCCCGCCGCCGCGGCAGGTCGCGGCCTGTGCGGGGCCCGTACAGGGTCCGTACGGGGTCCAGACGCCGAAGGGCCCGGCACCGCAGGTAGCTGCGGTGCCGGGCCCGGTCGTCGCCTCGTGGCGCGGGTTCCTGGAGACGTGTCTCAGAAGTCCCAGTCGTCGTCCTCGGTGTTCACGGCCTTGCCGATGACGTACGACGAACCCGACCCGGAGAAGAAGTCGTGGTTCTCGTCGGCGTTGGGCGACAGGGCCGAGAGGATCGCCGGGTTGACGTCGGTCTCGTCCTTGGGGAAGAGCGCCTCGTAGCCGAGGTTCATGAGCGCCTTGTTGGCGTTGTACCGCAGGAACTTCTTGACGTCCTCGGTGAGGCCGACGCCGTCGTAGAGGTCCTCCGTGTACTGCACCTCGTTGTCGTAGAGCTCGAAGAGCAGCTCGAACGTGTACGCCTTGAGCTCGTCGCGCTCCTCCGGAGAGAGCTTCTCGAGGCCCTTCTGGAACTTGTAGCCGATGTAGTACCCGTGCACGGCCTCGTCGCGGATGATGAGGCGGATGAGGTCGGCCGTGTTCGTGAGCTTGGCGCGCGACGACCAGTACATCGGCAGGTAGAAGCCGGAGTAGAAGAGGAAGGACTCGAGCAGCGTGCTCGCGACCTTGCGCTTGAGCGGCGAGTCGCCCTTGTAGTACTCCATGACGATCTCGGCCTTGCGCTGGAGGTTCGGGTTCTCCTCCGACCAGCGGAACGCGTCGTCGATCTCGCGCGTCGAGCACAGCGTCGAGAAGATCGACGAGTAGCTCTTGGCGTGCACCGACTCCATGAACGCGATGTTGGTGTACACCGCCTCCTCGTGCGGCGTGATCGCGTCGGGGATGAGCGACACCGCACCGACCGTGCCCTGGATCGTGTCGAGCAGCGTGAGACCCGTGAACACGCGCATCGTGAGCTGCTGCTCCTCGGCGGTGAGCGTGTGCCACGACTGGATGTCGTTCGACACCGGCACCTTCTCCGGCAGCCAGAAGTTCCCGACGAGGCGGTCCCACACCTCGAGGTCCTTCTCGTCCTCGAGACGGTTCCAGTTGATCGCGCTCACGCGATCGATGAGCTTGAGCTTCCCCGTGGGCGACATCTGCCTTCTTCTCTCCTGCTGACCCCGGACCGACCGGGACGACTTCGTGGGACCGGACCCTGCGCCGTCGGCCACGCCTCTCCGGGACGTGGCCGACGGCGTCGGGCATCGAGGCAACCGATGGTTGCCTCAGGCGACTACAGCATGCAGCTGACGCAACCCTCGACCTCCGTGCCCTCCAGGGCCATCTGGCGGAGGCGGATGTAGTAGAGCGTCTTGATGCCCTTGCGCCACGCGTAGATCTGCGCGCGGTTGACGTCGCGCGTCGTGACCGTGTCCTTGAAGAACAGCGTGAGGCTCAGGCCCTGGTCGACGTGCTGCGTCGCGGCGGCGTACGTGTCGATGATCTTCTCGTAGCCGATCTCGTACGCGTCCTCGTAGTACTCGAGGTTGTCGTTCGTCAGGTAGGGCGCCGGGTAGTAGACGCGCCCGATCTTGCCCTCCTTGCGGATCTCGATCTTCGACGGCACCGGGTGGATCGAGGACGTCGAGTTGTTGATGTAGGAGATCGAGCCGGTCGGCGGGACGGCCTGGAGGTTCTGGTTGTAGATCCCGTGCTCCATGACCGAGGCCTTGAGCGCCTTCCAGTCGTCCTGCGTCGGCACGTGCACACCGGCGTCGGCGAAGAGCTGGCGCACGCGCTCCGTCTCGGGCTCCCACACCTGGTCCGTGTACTTGTCGAAGTACTCGCCGCTCGCGTACTTCGAGTCCTCGAACCCGCCGAACGCACGCCCGCGCTCGATCGCGAGGCGGTTCGACGCCGCGATCGCGTGGTAGGCGACCGTGTAGAAGTAGATGTTGGTGAAGTCGACGCCCTCGGTGGACCCGTAGTGGATGCGCTCGCGCGCGAGGTAGCCGTGGAGGTTCATCTGGCCGAGGCCGATCGCGTGGCCCGCCTCGTTCGCCCGCTTGATCGACGGGACCGACTCGATGCTCGTCTGGTCCGAGACCGCGGTGAGCGCGCGGATCGCGGTGTCGATCGTCTTGGCGAAGTCCGGCGAGTCCATCGTCTTCGCGATGTTCAGCGAGCCGAGGTTGCAGGAGATGTCGCGGCCCACGTGGTCGTACGAGAGGTCCTCGTTGAACGTCGACGGCGTCGAGACCTGGAGGATCTCCGAGCACAGGTTCGAGTGGGTGATGCGACCCTTGATCGGGTTCGCCTTGTTCACCGTGTCCTCGAACATGATGTACGGGTAGCCGGACTCGAACTGGAGCTCGGCGATCGTCTGGAAGAAGTCGCGCGCCTTGATCTTCGTCTTGCGGATGCGCGAGTCGTCGACCATCTCGTCGTACTTCTCCGTGACCGAGATGTCGGCGAACGGCTTGCCGTAGACGCGCTCGACGTCGTACGGCGAGAAGAGGTACATGTCCTCGTTCTTCTTGGCGAGCTCGAACGTGATGTCCGGGATCACGACGCCGAGCGACAGCGTCTTGATGCGGATCTTCTCGTCCGCGTTCTCGCGCTTGGTGTCGAGGAACCGCAGGATGTCCGGGTGGTGCGCGTGCAGGTACACGGCGCCGGCGCCCTGGCGCGCGCCGAGCTGGTTCGCGTAGGAGAACGAGTCCTCGAGCAGCTTCATCACGGGGATGACGCCGGACGACTGGTTCTCGATGTGCTTGATGGGCGCGCCGTGCTCGCGGATGTTCGACAGGAGCAGGGCGACGCCGCCGCCGCGCTTGGAGAGCTGCAGCGCGGAGTTGATGCCGCGCGCGATGGACTCCATGTTGTCCTCGATGCGCAGCAGGAAGCAGGACACGGGCTCGCCGCGCTGCGCCTTGCCGACGTTGAGGAACGTCGGGGTCGCGGGCTGGAAGCGGCCCGAGATGACCTCCTCGACGATGTCGAGCGCGGCCTGCTCGTTCCCGTCCGCGAGGCCGAGCGCGACCATGCACACTCGGTCCTCGAAGCGCTCCAGGTACCGCTTCCCGTCGAACGTCTTGAGCGTGTACGACGTGTAGTACTTGAACGCGCCGAGGAACGTCTCGAACCGGAACTTCTTGGCGTACGCGAACTCGAAGAGGGACTTCACGAACGCGCGGTCGTACTTCGCGAGGACGGCCGGGTCGTAGTACTTGTTCTCGACGAGGTAGTCGAGCTTCTCCTGCAGGTCGTGGAAGAAGACGGTGTTCTGGTTGACGTGCTGGAGGAAGTACGCGCGCGCGGCCTCGCGGTCCTTGTCGAACTGGATCTCGCCGTTCGGGCCGTAGAGGTTCAGCATCGCGTTGAGCGCGTGGTAGTCGAGCTGGGTGCTGGCCAGCGGCACCTCGGTGACCGTGCCACCGCCTGCCACGCTCACGCCGGAATCCGTGACTGTCGTTGCCAAAATCGTCCCAATCCGTCGCGGACGCGCGCGGCGTCCTCGGCTGTTCCCAGGAGTTCGAAGGCGTACAGGTAGGGCACCTGGCACTTCGCGGAGATGATGTCGCCGGCGATGCAGTAGGCCTCGCCGAAGTTGGTGTTGCCCGCGGCGATGACGCCACGGATCAACGACCGGTTGTGCACGTCGTTGAGGAACTTCACGACCTGGCGCGGGACGGCACCGCCCTCGTTGCCGCCCCCGTAGGTCGGGACCATGAGCACGTACGGCTCCTCGACGCGCAGGAAGCCCTCGGTCGGACGCAGCGGGATGCGCTGGACGTCCATGCCGAGGGCCGGCAGGTCGAGCCGCTGGACGAACCGGTGCGTGTTCTCGCTGACGCTGGAGAAGTACACGAGCGACCCCACGGGGACGCACCTCCGTCCTGCCCTGCTCCGCCTGCTTCCGTACGAGTTCCGGGGCGCCTCACGGCGCCCCGGGGAGGCCGGTCAGGCGACGACCGGCGAGACCTTCTGCGTGAGCGCGTTGATCTGGTCGGGCCGGAACCCGGACCAGTGCTCGTCACCCGCGACGACCACGGGCGCCTGCAGGTAGCCGAGCCCGCGCACGAGCTCGAGCGCCTCGGCGTCCTGGCTGATGTCCACGACGGAGTACTCGATGCCCTTCTTGTCGAGAGCGCGGTACGTCGCGTCGCACTGAACGCAAGCCGGCTTGCTGTAGACCGTGACGCTCATGGGGTGGCTCCTCGTCTCTCGCGCTCTGCCCGGGATCGGTCCTCGGGGAGGGAGAAACATCTCTGACCTCGAAGGACACCGGTGGAACTACGTCTGTGTGATTCGCCAGAAGGCCTCCGGCCCCCTGGGTGTGCAACCACTATACCTAGTGGTCGAGACCGCGCCACCGCACTAGATGTCGTGGTCGAACTTCACCCATCGGCGTGTGCTAGGAGCCATGGACCCATGCTCCCACCACCCTCTGACACGCCTCGGGAGGGCGTCGTCCACAGCCCGTCGTCCACCGCCCGGAGGTGTCCGGAACGGCTCGTTCCCGCGCCCCGGGACACACCGTCCACAGGGTGGGGACGACGTCGGTCCACACCCTGTGCGCCCTGCCGACGCACCCTCGGGACGCCTCTCCGCCGGCGCGCGGAAGGGCCCGAGCCCCACGGCAAAGGCGGACAATACAGACACGGAAGCCGGTGAAGTCGTCGGCGTGTCGCGCCCCCGGCGTGTCGTACGCCATGTCGGACGTCCTGTCGGACGTACTCCGCGTCCGTTCGCCCGGCTTGCCGCGTTCGCCACGTTCGCCGTGCTCGCACGTCACCCGGAGCAGGTGATCCGCCCGCCGAAGCGCGCGGTGCACGATCGGCTCGTCGGACGTCCACGACTGCGCCGAGGAGGCGGTCGAGATGCACCCAGAGCACGGAACTCAAGCCCGCAGCGCCGCGGGGCGCGCAGGATGAGCGCGGCCGACGCGGCCGCCGAGGGGCCGGCCGTCCCGGCCACGACCGCGCGCGCCCGCGCCGCGGTCCCGGCGAGCAGCTACATCTCGTGGATCGCCCTCGCGATGATGACGACGAGCTCCGTCGCGAGCCTGCGCGCCGCGCCCACGATGGCCGTCTACGGCCTGGCGTGCGTCTTCCTCTACCTCCTGCCGGCCGTCGTCTTCCTGCTCCCGACGTCGCTGGTCTCGGCAGAGCTGGCCTCGGGGTGGAGCGGCGGCGTCTACAAGTGGGTCTCCGAGGGCATCTCGAAGCCGATGGGCTTCCTCGCCGTGTGGTGCCAGTTCGCGATGACGATCTTCTACTACCCGAGCCTGCTCGGGTTCGTCGCGAGCACCCTCGCCTACGTGATCAACCCGAGCCTCGCGAGCAGCGGGGTGTGGACGGCGATCGTCATCGTGGTCGTCTACTGGTCCGGCGTGTGGGTCTCCTCGCGCGGCACCAAGGGCGTCGCGGGGCTCGCGAGCGGCGGGCTCATCATCGGCACGCTCATCCCGGGCGTGATCCTCGTGACGCTCGGCGTCGTGTTCCTCGGGCAGGGCAACGCGTCCGCCGCACCGATGGACGCGGAGCACCTGCTCCCCGCGTGGGCCGGGCTGTCGAGCCTCGTGCTCATCGTCAACAACTTCCTGTCGTACTCCGGCATGGAGATGAACGCCGTGCACGTCGGCTCGCTGCGCAACCCCGCGCGCGAGTTCCCGCGCTCGATCTTCCTCGCCATGGGCATGGTCCTGCTGATCTTCATCCTGCCCGCGCTCGCGATCAGCTGGGTCGTCCCGGCCGAGCAGCTCTCGCTGACCGCCGGCATCATGCAGGCCTTCGACGCCGTGTTCGCCTACTTCGGCTCGCAGTGGCTCACCCCGATCATCGGGATCATGCTCGTCACGGCGTCCGTCGCCGGCATGCTCACGTGGCTGGCGGGCCCGTCCAAGGGGCTCCTGCTCATCTCGCGCCAGGAGGGCTACCTCCCGCCGTTCCTCCAGAAGCTCAACAAGAACGGCGTCCAGCAGAACATCCTCGTCACGCAGGGCGTCGTCACCACGGTGATCGCGCTGGGCTACGCGCTCATCCCGAGCGTGTCGAGCGCGTACTGGATCTTCTCGGTGATCACCACGCAGGTGTACCTGATCATGTACCTCCTTATGTTCGTCGCCGCCGTCCGCCTGCGCCGCCAGCAGCCCGACCACGCGCGCGGGTACCGCGCGCCTCTGCTCGGCGCGCTGTGCGGGGTCGGCTTCGTCGCGTCGCTCGCCGCGCTGCTGGTCGGGTTCATCCCGCCGTCGCAGTTCGGGTCGGGCAGCCCCGGCTCGTACCTCGTCATCGTCGCCGGCGGGGCCCTCGGCCTGGGCCTCCTGGTGCCGTACCTGTTCTACCGGTTGCGCAAGCCGTCGTGGAGGCTCCCGGACGCGACGACGCAGGAGAAGGAGGCGAGCGCACCATGAGCGAGGTCACGGAGCGGCAGCCGCGCCGCGAGCGCCGGACCATCTACGTCGTCGCGGCCGTCGTGGTCGTCGCGCTCGTCGTCGTCGCGCTGCTCGTCCGCGGCGAGCGGCAGACGACGACGGAGGCCGAGCAGAAGGCGGAGCAGCTCCTCACCGCGCTCGCCGCCGCGGGCGCGCCGACACCGCAGGTCGACCAGGTCGTACGGGTCCTCGGCGACGACGGCGGAGCCACGTGCGAGGACCCCGGCAGCGCGCTGAGCCGGGCGACCCTCCTGGGCCAGCTCGTCAACGGGGCCGCAGGTCCGGGCATGCGGCCCGTCGTCGCGGACAACCGCGTCGTCCAGGGACAGCTCCTCGTCATCCAGATCTACTGCCCGGACGAGCTCGCCGGGTTCCAGGACCTCGTGGACGGCCTGAAGCTCGACGACACGGTCAAGGGCTGACACGGACCGACCCGGTCCGCGGGCGAGTCGAGGGCTGCGGTCAGTCCGTCGCCCGCGCGGCGACGGGTGTGGCCGACGTCGGCAGGGTGTGCGCCACCGCCGCTGCGGCCGAGGCGGCGTCGTGCACCGTGCCGCGCTCGGCCCGGTAGCGCCGCCCCATGACGACCGCCATGACGACTCCGAGCGCGCTGGTCCCGGCCATCACCCACGAGGCCGTGCCGAGGCCGGCGGCGAGCGCGTCGGCCGTCGTGGCGCCGTCGGCGGTGCGGTCCGCGACCACGGCGGCGTAGATCGAGGCCACGACCGCCGTCGCGACGGCGGCGCCGACGTAGCGCGCCATGTTGGAGACGCCCGAGGCCGCACCGACCTCGTTCGCGGAGACGCACGCCGTGGACGCCGAGGACGCGGGGCCGTTGGACAGGCCCATGCCGACGGCGATGGCGATCAGGGGGAGGACGAAGGCGCCGTACCGCCAGTCGGCCTGGACGACGCCGATGACGCCGAACCCGACCGCGGTGAGGAGGAACCCGAGCCCCACGACCTGCCGACCGCCGATCTTCGCGGCGAACCGTGGCACGAGCGGGGCGACGATCACGAGCCCGGCTGTCGCGGGGAGCGTCGCGAGCCCCGCCTCGAGCGGGCTGAGCCCCAGCGTGGCGGGGTCCTGGAAGTAGATGCTGAGGAGGTACATGAGCCCGTTGATCGTGCCGGAGCCGATGAGGATGGCCGCGGTCGCGCCGACGAGCACGCGGTTCCGCAGGAGGGCGAGGTCGAGGAGCGGGACCGCGACCCGGCGTTCGACGACGACGAACAGCCAGCCTGCCACGACGGCGACCGCGAGGCTGCCGAGGGTCGCGAGCGAGCCCCAGCCCCAGTCGCTGCCCTTGCTCAGCGCGAGGATGAGGGGCGCGAGGGTGAGCGCGACGAGCACGGTGCCCGCGAAGTCGATCGAGCGCGAGCGGTCGGGGTCGCGGGACTCCGTCACGACGACGTACGTCAGGACGACGCAGGCCGCGGCGACGACGGCGTCGACCCAGAAGAGGCCCTGCCACCCGGTGAGGTTGACGAGCACCCCGCCGAGCAGCGGCCCCGCCGCGGCGCCGACGGCGGACGCCGCACCCCACAACGAGACCGCCCGGAGCTGGGCGTCGCCGCTGTTGGCGACGGAGAGCAGGCTCAGCCCGCACGCCACGATGGTCGCCCCGGCGGCGCCCTGCACGAACCGCCCGGCGATGACCATGCCGCCCGACGGCGCCAGCGCGATGAGCACGCACGACGCCACGAAGAGCAGGAGCCCGAGCTGGAACACCCGCTTGCGGCCGAACACGTCGCCCAGGGCTCCCGAGGTGACGATCACCGCGGCCCCGACGAGCGAGTAGCCGGTGACCGCCCACTGGAGGGTCGTCACGCTCGTGCCCGTGTCCTCGCTGATCGCGGGGAGCAGGATGCTGACCGCCGACGTGTTCGCGTTGACGACCAGCGTCGACAGGCACGCGGCGGCGAGCACCCCGCCCGTCCTGGCCTTGACCTCGACATCGCTCATGGCTGCGAGGCTAGGGAAGTTCACCCGGGTCGCGCCTCACCCCGTCCGGGCGAGACGGGAGGCCGCCCGCGCCCGACACGGTGCACGGCGAGGGCCCGCCCGGTGCGACCGGACGGGCCCTCGCGGGTGGAGCGGTGTGTCAGACGGTCTCGTCGACCGTGGGGAGCGTGTTCGACGTCGCGAGCCGGCGGTACCAGTGCGCGGAGTCCTTCCACGTGCGCTCGAGCGTGTCGTAGTCGACGCGGATGATGCCGAAGCGTCGCTCGTACCCGTAGCCCCACTCGAAGTTGTCGAGCAGGGACCACGCGAAGTAGCCGCGCACGTCGGCGCCCGCGTCGATCGCCGCCCCCACGGCGTCGACGTGGTCGTGCAGGTAGGCCACGCGGCGGTCGTCGTGCACGCGGGGGGTGCCGTCGGCATCAACGGTGACCTCGTCGTCGAACGCGGCGCCGTTCTCGGTGACCATCATCGGCTGGTCCGGGTAGGTCTTCGCGACGGACACGAGCAGCTCGGTCATGCCGGCGGGCTCGATGTTCCAGCCCATGGCGGTGTACGGGCCGGGCTGCTGGACGAACTCGACGTCCTCGACCCCGATCCACGGGCTGTGCTTCGACGCGCCGTGGCCGTCGTTCTCCGACCGCTCGCCCTCGCCGGAGAAGTGGCGTACGCGCACGGTCGAGTAGTAGTTGACGCCGAGGATCGACAGGGGCTGCCGCACCGTCTCGAGGTCGCCCGCCTGCACGAACGACCAGTCGCTCACGTGCGCGGTGTCGGCGAGCAGGTCGGCGGGGTACTCGCCGTCGAGCATGGGCGCGAGGAACGCGCGGTTGGCGAGCGCGTCGATCTTCCGCACCGCGTCGAGGTCGGCGGCCGACGACGGGTCGTCGGGCCGGATGACGTGCAGGTTGAGCGTGACGGACGTCCTCGCGTCCTCGCCGAGCTCGTCGCGGATCGCCTGGACGGCGAGGCCGTGCGCGAGGTTGAGGTGGTGCACGGCCGCGAGCGCCGCGGCCGGCTCGGTGCGGCCGGGCGCGTGCACGCCGGAGCCGTAGCCGAGGTAGGCGGAGCACCAGGGCTCGTTGAGCGTCGTCCACGTGTCGATGCGGTCGCCGAGCTCGCGCGCCATGTGGCGGGCGTACTCGGCGAAGGCGTACGCGGTGTCGCGGTTCGCCCAGCCGCCGGCGTCCTCGAGCTCCTGCGGGAGGTCCCAGTGGTAGAGCGTGACGACGGGCTTGACGCCCTTCTCGAGCAGCGCGTCGACGAGGCGCGAGTAGAACGCGACGCCCTCGGGGTTGAGCGGGCCGGTGCCGCCGGGCTGGACGCGAGACCACGAGATGGAGAACCGGTACGCGCCGAGGCCGAGGTCGGCGATGTGCTGCACGTCCTCCTGCCACCGGTGGTAGTGGTCGTCGGCGACGTCGCCCGTGTCCCCGTTGAGGGTGCGGCCCGGGGTGTGGGAGTACGTGTCCCAGATGGACGGCGTGCGGCCGTCCTCGGCGGCGGCGCCCTCGATCTGGTAGGCGGCGGTGGCGGAGCCCCAGAGGAAGTCGGTCGGGAACGTCCGGCGGCCCGACGCCGCGGGCGCGGCCTGGGCGTCGACGGGGGCGGTGGTGTCGGTGGTCACGAGGGTCCTCGCTGGTCGGTCGTCGGACGACGCGGTCCGCGACGGGTGGTCGGTGGGTGCTCGTGCGTCTCGGTGGGTGCGAGCGGGGCACGGGCCGGAGGTACAGGGGCGAGCATGTCATGGGAGCGCTTCCATGACATGCTCGCCCAGGATACGTCCTCAGCCGAGGTCGATCGTCACGCTCGTCGCGCCGTGCGCCTCGGCCGTCGCGGAGCCGGCCCGCACGGACCAGGCCGCGACGGCGTCGTCGGACGAGACGGTGAGCGTCGCGCCCGACCGGCGCACGCGGAACGTCGCCCCCGGAGCGCCGTCCGCCGGCGGGACGACCACGAGCTCGTCGTGCCCGTCGGGCAGCTCGAACGCGTGCAGCGTGACGCCGTCGGCCCAGTCGTAGTCCGGCCGGTCGGTGCGGGCACCCACCGGGAGGACCGTGCCCGGGCGCACGAGCACCGGGAGCGAGTCGAACCCGTGGGTCTCGGTGACCCAGCGCGGACCGGTGACGGTCTCGCTCAGCGCGGGGCCGCCGTCGGGCTGGACGAGACGCGTCCACGTGCCCTCCGGCACGTAGTACTCGACGCGGCCGTCCGCGCGGAACACCGGCGCGACGAGGAGCGCATCGCCCAGCAGGTACTGCGTGTCCGCGGTGTACCCGGCGCGGTCGTGCGGGAGCTCGAGCACGAGCGGTCGCATCATCGGCACGCCGTCGGTGTGCGCCTCCTCGGCCACCCGCCCGAGGTACGGCATGAGCGAGAGCTTGAGGTGCGTGAACTTGCGGGTCACGTCGACGGCCTCGTCGTCGAACGCCCACGGGACTCGGACCGACCCCGAGCCGTGCAGGCGCGAGTGCGACGACAGCAGGCCGAACGCCGTCCAGCGCTTGAACACGCCCGGGTCGGGCGTGCCCTCGAAGCCGCCCATGTCGTGGCTCCAGTAGCCGAAGCCCGACATCGACATCGACAGGCCGCCGCGCAGCGACTCGGCCATCGACGCGTACGTCGAGTCGCAGTCGCCGCCCCAGTGCACGGGGAACTGCTGGCCGCCCGCCGTCGCGGACCGCGCGAACAAGACCGCCTCGCCCTCGCCGCGCTTGCGCTCGAGCAGCCGGAAGACGGCCTCGTTGTAGAGCTGGGCGTAGTAGTTGTGCATCTTGCGCGGGTCGGACCCGTCGTGCCACGCGATGCCGTCGACGGGGATCCGCTCGCCGAAGTCGGTCTTGAAGCAGTCGACGCCCTGGTCGAGCAGGCCCTCGAGCTTGCCCACGTACCACGCGGTCGCGTCGGGGTTGGTGAAGTCCACCAGGCCCATGCCCGCCTGCCACAGGTCCCACTGCCACACGGACCCGTCCTCGCGCTTCACGAGGAAGCCCTGCTCCGCGGCCTCCGCGAAGAGGGGCGAGCGCTGCGCGACGTACGGGTTGATCCACACGCACACCTTGAGCCCGCGGTCGTGCAAGCGGCGCAGCATGCCCTCGGGGTCGGGGAACGTGCGCGGGTCCCACTCGAAGTCGACCCACTGGTACTCACGCATCCAGAAGCAGTCGAAGTGGAACACCGACAGCGGCAGGTCGCGCTCGGCCATGCCGTCGATGAACCCGTTCACCGTCTGCTCGTCGTAGCTCGTCGTGAACGACGTGGTGAGCCACAGCCCGAACGACCACGCCGGGACGCGCGCGGGGCGGCCGGTGAGCGCGGTGTACCGGCGCAGCACGTCCTTGGGGGTCGGGCCCTGGATGACCAGGTACTCCAGCGCCTGGCCCTCGACGGAGAACTGGACGCGCGTGTTCACCTCGGACGCGACCTCGAACGAGACCTTCTCCGGGTGCTCGACGAACACGCCGTAGCCCTTGGTCGTGAGGTAGAGCGGCACGGACTTGTAGGCCTGCTCGCTCGACGTGCCGCCGTCCTCGTTCCAGATGTCGACGACCTGGCCGTTCTTGACGAACGGACCGAACCGCTCCCCCAGGCCGTAGACGAGCTCGCCCGGCTCGAGCGCGAGCTGCTCGTGCGTCCAGGCGCGGCCGTCGTCGGAGGTCACGTGCCCGACGGACTTGGGCAGCGAGGACGTCAGCACCTCGCCGTCCGCCTCGAAGTCGACGCGCCAGCGGTCGCCCCGGTGCACGCGCACGGCGAGGTCCTTGGAGCGCAGGACCGCGACGTCGTCGTGCACCTCGACCTCGGGCCGGAACCCGGGCTCGTCGGCCACCTGGAACGCCGGGCCGCGGCGGACCGCGCCCTGGTGGTGCTCGACGCGCACGCGGATCACGCCGGGCGCGGGCGAGGAGTACGTCGTCGTGAGCATCGGGCGGTTGAGCGTGTCGCCACGACCGCGGATCGTCGCCGTCGGCGCGTACACGGTGAGCGTGCCGGCCGCCTCGTCCGCGCGGACGTCGTCGACCTCGACCGCGTAGAGCGGGTGCATGCCGGGCCGGACCTGCCAGTACCCGTCGGTGAACTTCATGGGTGGTGCTTCCTTCGTCGGTGCGTTCAGGAGTCTCGGTGGCCGCTCCGGGGCCTCGCCCGGGGGGGCGGGCACGGTGCGGCACGGCGTCACGCGGAGGGCGTCACTTCACGGCGCCGGCCGTGACGCCCCGGGTGAGCGTGCGCTGGAAGATGAGGAAGAAGATCAGCGCGGGGATCAGCGAGACGAGCGCGCCCGCGTTCGTCGTCGGGGCGTCCATCATCCGGTCGCCCTGGAGCGACGCGAGGGCGATGGGGATCGTCTGGGTGTCGTTGGTCGTCAGCATGACCAGCGGGATGAAGAACTCGTTCCACGTCCAGATGAAGAAGAAGATCATGAGGACGCCGAGCGTGGGCTTGACGATCGGGTAGACGACCTGCCACAGGATGCGCCAGCGGCCGGCGCCGTCGAGCTGGGCGGCCTCGAGCAGCGCGGGCGGGAACGTGCCGAGCACGGACGCGAGCAGGTACGTGCCGAACGCCGCCTGGATGACGGTGAAGATGATGATGATCGACCACTGCGAGTTCGACAGGCCGACCTTCTGCGCCATGTCGAACAGGGGGTAGATGAGCGCCTCCTGCGGCAGCATGTTGGCCACGAGGAAGAGCGTGACGATCCACAGGCGGCCCTTGATGCGGCCGACGCCGATCGCGTAGGCGCTGAGCAGCGACAGGAGCGTCCCGAACACGGCGACGAGCGCCGAGATGAAGACGGAGTTCCAGAGCTTCTGCGGGAAGTTCGTCCGCGTCCAGAAGTTCTGCACGCCCTCGAGGTAGAGCTCCTTCGGGATGCTCAGCGGGCCGTCCTGCGAGTACTCCGCCGGCGACTTGAACGCGTTGAGCACCATGATGACGAACGGCGACAGCATGAGCAGCGCGACGAGGATCGCCGCGGCGAGCACGAACCAGCGGCCGACGCCGCGGCGGTAGCGCTCGTCCTGGCGCGTGGCGCGCACGGGGCCGCGTCGGCCGGACGACGTCGTGGACCCCGCGGGCGTGGCGCCCGCGGTCGGGGTGGTGGTGACGGTGGACATCAGCGGCCCTCCTGCTCACGACGCTCGGCGCGGCTCTGCAGCGCGAGGATCACGACGGCGACGACGATGATGACGAGGGTGAGCACGGTCGCCACCGCGGCGCCGTAACCGACCTTCGACTTGTCGAAGAAGTTGAGGTACGAGTAGTAGCTCGGGACGAGCGTCGAGCTCTCGGGCCCGCCGCGCGTGAGCACGTAGATGGGGCCGAACACCTTGAGCGCGGCGACCGTGCACGTGAGCGTCACGACGAACGTCTCCGGGCGGATCTGCGGGATCGTGATCGCCCCGAAGCGGCGCCACCAGC
The DNA here is from genome assembly GCF_025818875.1 of Cellulosimicrobium sp. SH8. Taxonomy (NCBI): domain Bacteria; kingdom Bacillati; phylum Actinomycetota; class Actinomycetes; order Micrococcales; family Promicromonosporaceae; genus Cellulosimicrobium; species Cellulosimicrobium sp. SH8. The sequence goes on from NZ_JAMXMH010000003.1 coordinate 124,287, forward strand.
CCGCGCCGTCGAGCTCGGCCGCCTCGTACAGCTCGGGGTCCACGCGCTGGAGCGCGGACATGAAGATGACGACGGGGTAGCCGATCTGCACCCAGATGAGCACGAGCATGACGCTCGGCAGCGCGGTCGTCGTGTCGCCGAGCCAGTTGGGCGGGTTCTCGATGCCGATCCCGCGCAGGATCACGTTGAGCGCACCGGTCTGGGAGTTGAGGATCCAGTTCCACAGCACGCCGGCGACGGCGACCGGGAGGATCTGCGGCAGGTAGTACGTGGCGCGCAGGAACGCCGCGACGCGCGGGCCGAAGCGCCGGCCGAGGTAGTCGAACAGGACGGCCGCGAGGACGAGGCCGATGAGGGTCGGCGCGACGACCATCGCGAGGATCATCGCGATCGAGTTCTGGAACGAGGTCCAGAACGCCGAGTCGTGCATGAGGTCGGCGTAGTTGCCCAGCCCGTACCAGCGCATCGGCGCCATGCCGCCGCGCCACTTGAACAGGCTGTAGTAGACGTTCATCACGAACGGGTAGCCGATCACGACGACGAACGCCACCGCGCCGGGCAGGAGGTAGGGCAGGTACGGGAGCCAGGCGGGCCGGCGACGGCGGCGGGGCGCCGCGGTCGCGCGCGACGCCTCGCGCGCGGGGCCGGGCCCGGCGTCGGGCACGGTGTCGGTGCGGGTGGTCATGACGGTCTCTTTCGCGGGAGGTCCTCGGGTGGGGGGCCGGGCCGGCCGGGGCGATCCTGGGATCCGCCCCGACCGGCCGGGCGCGTGCGTCCGCTCAGCTGTCGAGCAGGTCCGCCTTGCCGTCCACGTAGGCGGACTCGAGGCCGTCGAGCACCTCGGTCGGCGACTTCGACTGGTTGATGAGCGACTGGAGCTCGCTGACGATCACGTCGTAGTAGCCGGGCACGGGCCAGTCGGGGTAGAACGCCAGGCCGTCGTCGTCGAGGATCGCCTGGAAGTTCTCGGTGAGCTGCTGCGTGCGCTCGTCCGTGATGACGGACGCGTCACCGGCGACGGGCAGGCCGCCCTTCTCCGCGAGGATGTTCTGCACCTCGGGGCGCAGCGTGATGTCGATGAACTCCTCGGCGAGGTCGGGCGAGTCGGCGTTCGCGGGGACGACCCAGAGGTTGCCGGACGAGCCGACCTGGAGCGTGTTGCCGGGGAAGTTGAACTGGCCCCAGTCGGCGTCCATCTCCTCGACGATGCGGCCGAACCACCACGAGCCGGAGACCATCATCGGGTAGGTGCCGTTGATGAAGGAGACGCCCATGTCCTCGGCCGTGAGGGCCGCGGAGTCGGACGCGACGTAGCCGTCCTTGATCCAGGAGTCGAGCTTCTCGGTCGCCTGCGTCATCTCCGGGCCGTGGAAGTCCGGGTCGCCGTCGAAGAGCTGGTACTGGTCGACGAAGTCGCGCTCGGAGCTCGCGAGCACGAGCTCGTACCAGAGCTGGCCCATCGGGTACTCGGCGCCGGCCTCGGCGAGCGGGGTCACGCCCTGGTCCTTGAACGCCTGCATGACCGTCTCGAGCTCGTCGAGCGTCGTCGGCACCTCGAGCCCGTACTGGGCGAACATGTCCTTGTTGTAGTAGACCTGCACGAACTCGCCGTAGTTCGGGACGCCGTACCACTCGCCCGAGCCCATGAGGCCCTGGTCGTCGTAGGTCGCGGTCGTCTGGAGCGAGCCGCTGAGCTTCTCGTCCCAGCCGCGCTCGGTCGCCGCGTCGGTGAGCGGCGTCAGCAGGCCCTGCGCCGCGAGCTGGCCGGCGGTCGCGTTGCCCTTGTTGTACTCCATGACGTCGGGCACGTCGTCGCCGGTGAGCACGATCTTGGCGTTCTTCTGGATCTGCTCGAACGTCTGCTTCTCGACCACGACGTCGACGTCGGGGTTCTCCTCCTCGAAGATCTCGATCGCCTTGGCCCATGCCTGGCCCATGGCGGAGTCCTCGTTCTCGTAGTGCCAGATCGTCAGGGTCTGGTCGTCGGACCCGCCGCTGCCGCCGGAGCTCCCGCACGCCGCGAGGGCGAGTGGGAGCGCTACCACGGCAGCGACGAGCGAGATCTTCCGGGATCGCAGCATGTGCGTGTCCTCCTCATCGAGTTCCGGCGCTGGAGCCGGAGGGTGACCGGGGCCTGGCCCGGCCGGTCGGGTCAGCGAGCCTCGGGCTCGCGGTCGTCGTCGTCCGGGGACCGGCCGGCCGCGGGGGCGACGCTGCTGCCGGGTTCGAGGACGCACGGGATGAGCACGTTCGGCGTGCTCGGACGGGAGCCGTCCACGAGGGACAGCAGCTTCTGCACACCCAGGCGGCCGAGCTCGGCCCCGGGAGCGTGCATCGTGGTCAGCGGCGGGTTGCTCATCTCCCCGACGCCGGGCGACGTGACGATCGACAGGATCGACATGTCCGCGGGGATCGCGACGCCGCGCTGCTGAAGCTCGGCGACGACGCCGAACGTCGCGATCTCGTTCATGGTGACGAAGGCCGTCAGACGGGGCTCGCGATCCAGGAGCGTCGCGACGGCGTCGCGGCCCGCGCGCGGGGACTCGTCGACGCGCAGCGCGACCGGCTCGAGCCCGCGGCGACGCATCGCCGCCTCGAAGCCCTCCTCGGCGCGGAACGTCGGCGCGTAGCCGTCGTCCGCCGTCGCCTGCGAGTGGTTGACGAGCGCCACGTGCCGGTGCCTCAGGTCGACGAGGTGCTGGACCGCGTCGTCCGTCGTGCGCTCGAAGTCGATGTCCACGGACGGCCGGTCCGTCACGTCGCGCGTGCGGCCGATCATCGTGTACGGCACCCCGGCCTCGTCGAGCACGTCGACGCGGTCGTCGTCGAGCGCGACCTCCATGAGCAGGACGCCGTCCGCCATCCCCTGGCGCACGAGGTCGCGGATCTCCGGGGCCTGGGTCGTGCGGAAGGGCCACAGCACGAGGTGGTACCCGTTCTCGCGCGCCGTCTCCGCCGCGGACGAGACGAACTCGGCGACCGTGCCACCGAGGCCCTTCTCCATCGCGGGGTAGATCAGTGCGAGCACGTGGCTGCGGCGCGAGGCGAGCCCGCGGGCCATGGCGTTGGGCTGGTAGCCGAGCTCGGCCATGGCGTCCTCGATCCGGCGACGCGTCTCGTCGGAGACGGGACGGGTCCCGGACAGCGCGTAGGACACCGTGCTCAGCGAGACCTGCGCGCGTCGCGCCACGTCCTGCATCGTCGCCATCGTCACCACTCCCCTGTGGTCCGGTCCGTCGCCTCGGCCGTCGAAGCGCTTCGTCGAAACGCATCGTCGAAGCGCTTCGCTGTTACGAGTATTGGATGAACAAATGACGAGAGTCAAGCCCGCGGAGCAAGAACGCGCTCTCCGGTTCGGGGTGCACGGCGCGACCTGCGACGACGCCGGGGCTCCGCCCGCTCCCCGAAGCGCCGAACCCGGGGTCGCTCCTCACGGGACGGGCTGGGTGAGGAGCGACCCCGGGTTCGGCGGGTGCGGTGCGGCGCGACGGGTGTCGGCGCTGGCGGGTCAGGGTGCGAGGTCGACCGGGGCGCCGGCGCTCAGGACCTCGCGGACGCGCAGGTCGGCGTCCGTGACGACGACGTCGGCGCGGCGGCCCGCGACGAGGCCCCCGCGGTCGTCGAGGCCGAGCACGCCCGCCGGGGTCCAGGAGGCGGCGCGGACCGCGTCGACCAGCGGCACGCCGGCCTCGACCGTCTCGCGCACGACGTCGAGCAGGTGGTACGTGCCGCCTGCGATGGACCCGCCCTCGGTGAGCCGCGCGACGCCGTGCGCGACGGTCACGCGCATCGGCCCGAGCTCGTAGGCGCCGTCGGCCATGCCCGCCGCGGCCATCGCGTCGGTGACGAGCGCGACGGCATCCGGCCCGGCGACGGCGCCGTCGGCACCGACGTGCGACCCCACGAGCTCGACGACGCTACGGATCGTGCCGTGCGCGAGGTGCGTGCCGTCGGCCACGAGCTCGACGACCAGCTCGCCGCGCGCGGCCGCCGCGAGGCACGCCGCGATGGGGCCGGGCTCACGGTGGTGCAGAGGGCGCATGCCGTTGAACAGGTGGGTCGCGGTGAGCCGCGCGCCGGGCCGACCGGCGGCCGCGAGCGCCGCGACGCCGGCCGCGATCGCCGCCTCGGTCTGCTCGGTGCTCGCGTCGGTGTGCCCGATCGACGGGAGCGCCCCGACCTCGACGAGCGTCTCGATCACTCCCCCGGCGCCGACGACGCCCGGCACCTCGGGCGCGACCGTCATGGTCCGCAGGTACCCGCGCGCCGCGCCCGCGATCGCGCGCACGAGCTCCGGGTCGCCCTCGAGCATGTCGTGCGGGTTCTGCGCGCCGCACCGCACCTCGGAGAGGAACGGGCCCTCGAGGTGGATGCCGACGATCTCGCCCGCGTCGGCGAGGTCCGCGAGGTTCGCGGTGCGCTCGAGCAGGACGTCGCGCGGCGCGGTGACGAGCGACGCGACGAGGCTCGTCGTGCCGTGGTGCAGGTGCTCGCGCGCGGCGACTCGCGCCTCGTCGACGCTCGTCGCGTCCGGGAAGCTCGACCCGCCGCCGCCGTGGTCGTGGACGTCGACGAGGCCCGGGAGCAGCGTCGCGCCGTCGCCCGCAGGCAGGTTGGCGTCGTAGCCGGCGTCCGCGGCCTGCGCGCGGGTCCCGACCCACGCGACGAGCCCGTCCTGCAGGGCCACGACGCCGTCGTCGAGCACTCCCGTCGGGGTGACGACGCGACCCACGAGGACTCGCGCGGTGCCGGGCTGCTGGTCGGGACGAGGGCTGCGGGCGTCGGTCATGGGCCCATTCTGGCGCACTTCGTACACCTGGCGTGCAAACTCGTGCGGCCGTGGACGCGCGGGGGTCGGGAGGCGAGACGTCAGTGGTCGCGCGCGGCGAGGAGCCGCTTCGCGCCGCGGCCGAGGTGCAGGGCGAAGAGCCGCTGGAACGTCGGCACCGCGAACGCGAGCGGACGCACCCACCACAGCACCGGGCGGCTGAACACGTCGATGCTCCACCACAGGTCGCCCGCGTCGTCGCGCTCGATGGCGAAGCGCTCCTCGCCCACGAACGCGTGCCCGGGCAGGGTGCCGTACCCGAACGCGACCCGGTGTCCGGACCGCTCGACCCACACGATCTCGCACGGCTCGTGCAGCCGCAGCCGCCCGACGCCGAGCAGCGTGGTCACGCGCGCACCGGGCTCGGCGACCGGAGCCTCGGTCTCGAGCCGCACGCGCGCCTCGGCGTGGACGCGCCACGTGAGGAGCTGCTCGCCGAGCCACGCGAGGTCGTCGGGCGTGCGCGGCCGGTCGGTGAGCCGCCGGCGCACGTGCAGGTGCCGGTACCCCGCGGGCCAGGTGTCGGTGCGGGTCGCGCCGACCTCCGGGTACGTGAACGTCATGCCGCACTCCCCTCCGGGGCCCGTGCGGGCCCGCGTCTCGTCTCTCGTCCCGCGCCGTCCGGCTCCGCGTCCCCCGCCTCACCCGAGGCGGTCGGCCGGGCCGCGAGGACCCGCAGCCCGAGGAACGTGCACAGCACGAAGCCGAGCGCGTTCGCGACGCCGTGCGTCGCCGCCATGACGTCGAGGCTCGGGTGCGCGAACCCGAGCGCCTCGCCCGCGGCCCACCAGAGCGCGAGCAGCATCGACAGCCCGACGACGACCGCACCCGTACCGAGCAGGGCGCGGGCGCCCGCGGCACTCCCCGTGCCCACGGAACCCGCGGGGTGCGCACCCTCAGCCGGGTGCGCATCGTCCGGGCCGGCGCCGCCGACCAGGCGGGCCGGACCGGTGGGCCGCGCGAGCGAGCGGACCGCCGCGGCCGCGGTCGCCCACAGGGCGAGCGTGAGCACCCCGGCGCCGACGAGCTCGGCCACGTCGCCGACGAAGTAGCCGACGAGGACGAGCACCGTCCCGACCGGTACGCCCCACGCGCCGACGACGGCGAGCCGGTCGGCGACCGCGAGGCGCGCGACCGTGCCCGCGACGAGTGCCGCGCCGAACCCGGCGTAGAGCATGTGCGGGACCGTGAGCGCGAGATACGTCCCGGAGAACCCGAGGAGCCCCCACCCGGCACGCTCGGCGACCAGCGCGCTCGCGCCGACCGCCGGCATGACCAGCGCGGTCGCGGTCGCCGCGCGCGAGGCGAGACCTGCCGCGGCGACCCGCCCGTCGCGCAGGTCGCGCACCGTGCGGACCGCCAGACGCGCGCCGGCGCCGGCGAGCACGACGGTCGCCGCCGCGAAGACGAGCGCGAGGAGGACGGACGCGGTGCCGTGCGGCAGGACGAGGCTCGCCGACCCGGCGACCCCCGCGAGGGGCCACGCCGCGCTGCGCGGGGCGGGGACGACGTCGGGCCCCAGGAGGCGGAGGCCGAGCGGCAGGACCACGACCATGCCGAGGACGACCAGCCCCGAGACGAGGGCCGCGCCGGCGGGGCTCACGCGCCCGCCTCCGGCCCGCCCGCGCGCTCGCGGGCGACGTCCTCCGGGACCGACGCCCCGGGCACGCCGGGGTGGACCGCGCGGACGAGGCGCAGGGCGTCGTCGACCACGCCGCGCGCGACGGGCAGCCGCGCGAGCCGGACGAGGCTGGCGACGAGCGAGGCTCCGCCGTCGACGAGCCGGCGGGTGCGCGCGAACCCGGGCGAGGTGTCGTGCACCCAGTAGAGCGTGATGCCGAGCTGCGCGAGCCACAGCAGCTCGGGGAGCTGGGCGCGCAGCCGCTCGGGGACGCGGGTCGACGTCCCGGCGACGACCTCCTCGAAGAGAGCGCGGGAGAGGTCACGCGAGCCCGTGGACGCGGCGGAGAACGGGCTCGCGTCCGAGCCCGGGCGGATCGCGACGGACACGAACTCGCCGCCGAACGCGTGGAAGGGAGCGAACGCGTCGACCGACGCCCCCCAGACGCCGCGCAGCCGGTCGGCGAGCGAGCCGCCCGCGGCGAGCACGGGTGCGGCGCGCTCGGCGTGCTCGCGCTGCACCTCGAGGTAGAGCTCCTGGACGAGCGCGTCCTTGGACGGGAAGTGGTAGTAGGCGTTCCCGGTGCTCACGCCCGCCTCGGCGGCGACGGCGCGCATGGTCGTGCGCTCGTACCCGACGTCGCGCAGCATCCGGACCGCGACGTCGCGCAGGTGGGCGCGCGTGCGCTCGGACTTCGGTGTCGTGCTCATGCGACGCCGCTGTTTTTGAACATGTTCAAAAACTACCACGGCGAGCATCCGGTCGGCACGAGGGAGCCCACCTCCGGCGCCTGTTGTTTTCTGTTCGCTCTTGTGGGAATCTGTGGCCGACAGCGCAGTCACGTTCCCGTGCCCTGGACCACGGGGGACCCGCTCTTCGACGACGAAGGACACGCATGCGACGACCACGCTCGACGGGCGCCCTGGCGCTCGCCTCCGGCCTCCTGGCCCTCGCCCTCGCGGCCCCGGCGGTCGCGGCGACGCCGCCGACCCCCGCGGCCGCGCCGGCCACCTCCCCGGCGGCAGCGACCGACGACCCGACGACGCCGCTCGACCGGCCCGAGGTCGGGCCCGGGACGTCCTTCGTCGACGTCCGCGAGAAGCTCGACGGCTACGCCGACCCCGACTGGTACGCGGCCAACGTCCCGGTCGTCGACCTCCCCGACGCGGACGCCGAGGCGGTCTACTACTACCGCTGGCGCGTGCTCAAGGAGCACCTGCGCTACACCGAGCCCGGCACGGGCTGGGTGCTCACGGAGTTCCTCGACTGCTGCGGCTACGCCGCGCCGTACCAGGCCATCAACGCCGCGGCGGGCCACCAGCTCGCCGAGGGCCGCTGGCTGCGCGACCAGCGCTACCTCGACGACTACGAGGACTACTGGCTCACCGGCCCAGGCCAGATCGAGCCCGCGCAGAACCCCGAGGCGGCCGACTGGGCGCACCAGTACTCGTTCTGGGCCGTGTCCGCGATCGTCGAGCGCGCGAAGGTCACCGGGAACCTCGACCGCCTGCGCGCGCTCCAGCCCGAGCTGGAGACCTTCGTCGAGGACTGGGGGAACCAGTTCGACGCCGACCTCGGGCTCTACTGGCAGACGCCCGAGTACGACGCCAAGGAGAGCTCGCCCGCGTCGTACGCGACCGACCGCGACTACGCGGGTCGCCACACGTTCCGGCCGTCGATCAACGCCTACCTCTACGGCGACATGCTCGCGCTCGCCGAGGTCGCGACGCTCAACGGCGACGAGGAGACCGCGACGGAGTACCGCGACCGCGCCGCGGCGCTGCGCGAGGCCGTGGACGCCTACCTCTGGGACGACGAGCGCGACTTCTTCTACGACGTCGTGGACTGGGAGAACCCGGACCACGAGCGGCTGCGCGACCGGCTCGACGTCGGGTTCGTGCCGTGGAAGTTCGGCCTCGCCTCGCCGGAGCAGGCGGTCGCCCTCGACCAGCTCCTCGACCCGCAGGGGTTCGCGGCGCCGTACGGCCCGACGGTGACCGAGCGCCGCTCCCCCGACTTCTGGCGCTCGTCCGACCAGGGCTGCTGCAAGTGGGACGGGCCGTCGTGGCCGTTCTCGACGTCGCTCACGCTCGACGGCGTCGCGACCGCGCTGCGTGACGACGCCGCGGGCGACCTCACGCGCGCGGACTACCTCGACCTGTTCGACACCTACGTGCGCACGCAGTTCCGCGACGGCGAGCCGTACGTCGCCGAGGCGCACCACCCCGACGAGGACCGCTGGATCTACGACGGGAACAACCACTCCGAGGACTACCTGCACTCCAGCTACGTGGACCTCGTGCTCCAGGACCTCCTCGGCCTCCAGCCGCAGTCCGACGACTCGCTCGTGCTCGACCCGCTCGTGCCCGCCGACTGGGACTGGTTCGCCGCGGAGAACGTGCCATACCACGGGCGCAACGTCACGGTCCTGTTCGACCGTGACGGCTCGCGCTACGGGGCCGGCGCGGGCCTGCGCGTCTACGTCGACGGCGAGCAGGTGCTGCAGGCCGACGCCGACGCGGTCGCCGAGGGTGCCGACCCGGTCGAGGTGCCGGTGCCGAGCGGCGACCCGCAGCGCCTCCCCCACGCGGTCAACACGTCGGCGAACCCGCTCCGGAACGCCTACCCGCGCCCCGTCGCGTCGTACACGTGGCGGTACGACGACGCGTGGCGGGTCCTCGACGGCAAGGTCTGGTACGACGAGTTGCCGCAGAACACGCGCTGGTCGAACTACTCCTCGCCCAACGCGCGCGACTGGGTCGGCGTCGAGTTCGCCGAGCCGACGACGATCGGCGACGTCCGCTTCCACGGCTACCAGGACGCCGACGCCGTCCAGCCCGCCGCCGGCTACGAGCTCGAGTACTGGGACGGCGCGGCCTGGCAGGTCGTCCCCGACCAGACGCGCGTGCCCGAGCAGCCCGTCGGCAACGGCCTCAACCGCATCACGTTCCCGCCGCTCGAGACGACGAGCTACCGCATCACGTTCGACGCCGCGCCCGGCAAGTCGGTCGGCGTGACCGAGCTCGAGTCGTGGAGCCCCGTGTCACGGGCCGTCTCCGCGCGCGTCGAGGCCGCGGAGCCCGCCGTCGGGCGTTCCTCCCGCGTGGACGTGACCGTGTCGGCGCGCGCGGACGCCGTGACGGGCGTGGAGGTCGCGCCCGAGCTCCCGGCCGGCTGGACCGCCGTCGCCGTGGGCGAGGCGGGCCCGCTCGACCTCGGGGCGTGGGACCGCGCGACCCGCTCGTGGGACGTCACGCCCGGGCCCGACGCCGTCCCCGGCAGCGAGGCGCGGATCGGCGCCGTCGCGCGCTGGGCCGGGTCGAGCACCCCCGAGGAGGCACGCGCGACCACGACCGCCCGGCTCGCGTTCGACCCCTCCTGGTACGACGACGTCGTGCTGCACGACGACTTCGACACCGACACGACCGCGGACTGGACGACGCTGCGGCCCTCCGGCGAGGCGCTGCCCGCCCTCGCGGCCGGGGACGGGACGCTCGCCGCGACCGGCGACGCGCGCTACTGGGGGCTGTACGGGCACCGCACGGCCCGCGCGACGTCGTCGTCCGTGGTCGTCGCGGAGATCGGCGCGTTCTCCGGCGCGGGGACGCAGGAGGACTCGCTGTTCCTCGGCCTCGCGGCAGCGGACCGCACCTACGCGCTCGCGTGGTTCAACCACACGAACGTCGCGTCCGGCCTCGACTACGTCGGGGGCGCGGACGGGTCGTCGCCGTACTTCGGCATCCGGGGCTACGGCCCCGGCGACCGGATCGCGCTCCAGGTGAACGGCGCGCGCGTCGACGTGTTCGCCGAGGAGGACGGCGAATGGACGTGGTACGGCGGCACGACGACCGGCGGCGCGCTCGACACGTCCGACCCGGACGTGCTCGCCGGGCTCCTGCCGACGATCGGCTTCCGGGCCGACCGCGGCACCGTGAGCATCGCGTCGTTCGAGGTACGCTCCCGGTCCGTCGGGACACCCGCGCCGCAGGTCGACGTCGCCGCCGTCCCGCGCTGCCTCGCCGGCACGGCGTACGTCGCGGTCCGGGCGGCGTACGTCGGCACGGGCGGCGCCGGGGCGGGCGACCCGGTGGACGTCGAGCTCGTGACGCCGTTCGGTTCGCGCACGGCCACGGGCGTCGCCCCGGGCACCAACGCCTACCAGTCGTTCTCCGCCCGCGCCGCGTCGCTCGCGGCGGGCACGGCGACCGTCCGGGTGACCGACGCCGCGGGGACGGTCACCGAGCACGCGGCCCCGTTCCCGGCGACCACGTGCTGATCGGTCGGCCGAGCCCACGGCCCTGACTCCACGACCAGGCGGTCGTGGCCCGTCCCCGCTGCGGGACAGGCCACGACCGCCTGGTCGTGCGGGTCGGCGGCTCTCGCGCGAGAAGGCCGCGCGTCAGAAGAGGCGGGAGTCCACGTCGTCGACGCCGCGCATCGCGTCGTAGTCGAGCACGAGGCAGCCGATCCCCCGGTCCGTCGCGAGCACGCGCGCCTGGGGCTTGATCTCCTGCGCGGCGAACACGCCGCGCACGGGTGCCAGGAGCGGGTCCCGGTTGAGCAGCTCGAGGTAGCGCGTGAGCTGCTCGACCCCGTCGATGTCGCCCCGGCGCTTGATCTCGACGGCGACCGTCGCGCCGCTCGCGTCCTTGGCGAGGATGTCCACCGGACCGATCGCGGTCGGGTACTCCCGGCGGACGAGCGTGTGGCCGGACCCGAGCAGCTCGATCTGCGCGGCGAGCATCTCCTGCAGGTGCGCCTCGACGCCGTCCTTGACCAGCCCCGGGTCGATGCCGAGCTCGTGAGAGCTGTCGTGGTGGACCTCGTGGAGCTCGATCTCGAGGCGGTCGTCGCTCTTCGCGTGCTGTACCGCCCAGACCTCGGTCACGCCGCGCTCGCGCGCCTCCTCGGACGGCTCGCGGACCGCGAGCGAGCACGGCGGGCTCATCCAGTTGAGGGGCTTGTACGAGCCGCCGTCGGAGTGCAGCAGCACGCTCCCGTCGGCCTTGACGATGAGCACGCGCGTCGCGAGCGGCAGGTGCGCCGAGAGACGGCCGGTGTAGCGGGCGGAGCAGCGGGCGACGACGAGACGCACGGGGCAGGTCCTCCGGGTCGGTGGTGGGCGGTCCGGGACGTGGCGTCAGCCCCCGGGCGACGCCTCAGACGACGACGTCGCGCCGGCCGGGGGGCGCGGCCTCCAGCCACGAGGCGAGCCCCTCGTACGCGGCGCGCGACATCGTGAGCTCGAAGTCCTGGCCGTGGTAGCGGCACCGGACGAGGTAGGTGTCGGGGCCGTCGCCGACGAACGGCTCGCGGCCCGCGATGACGAGGTCGTAGCGCGACCACGTCCGGGCGGGGCGGATCGACACCGACCACAGCCGCCACCAGTCGATGCGGCCGACGCCGTAGTGCGCGATGCCCGCGACCCAGGGCGCGCCGGCCGCGCCCGCGCGCCGCGCGCCGCACTCGAACGAGCCGACGCGGTGCGACAGGGCGCGCAGACGCCACGCCCCCAGCCCGATCGCGAGAAGGACGAGGACGAGCAGTCCGATCGCGAGCCAGGCCAGGGGCGTCATGGTCGTGCGAGGGTCAGCGGGCCGGTACGGACTCGACCGAGTCCGCGACGATCGTGACCTGGTTGGAGTCGACGGAGAGGAACCCTCCGCTGACGTGCACGTCGAGGGTCTCGCCCTCGGCGACGATGCGCACCGAGCCCTCGCGCAGCACGGAGAGCAGGGGCGAGTGGTCCGCGAGGATGCCGATCTCACCGTCTGCCGCAGGGGCCGTGACCCGCTGCGCGCGGCCTGACCAGATCTTGCGGTCCGCCGCCACGAGGTCGACGTTCAGCTGTGCCACGGGAACTCCTTCATGGGCGGTTCAAGCCCGGCGTGGTGTCCGGGACGACGCCCGGCCCGCATGACGCGGACCGGGTCCGGGTGCGACGCCCGCGGGGCCGGGCCGAGCGGCCCGGCCCCGCGTGTGCGTCGGATCAGGCGCCGTACTCCTGCTGGATGCGCGCCCAGTTGCGCTCGAGGTCCTCGAGGCCGCCGATGTTGAAGAACGCCTGCTCGGCGATGTGGTCGAACTCGCCGTCCGCGATCTTCTTGAACGCCTCGATGGTCTCGCTCAGCGGGACGGTCGAGCCCACGACACCGGTGAACTTCTCGGCCATGTAGGTGTTCTGGGAGAGGAACTGCTGGATACGACGCGCACGCGCGACGACCGTCTTGTCCTCCTCCGAGAGCTCGTCGACACCGAGGATCGCGATGATGTCCTGGAGCTCCTTGTTGCGCTGCAGGATCGACTTCACGCGCGTCGCGACGTCGTAGTGCTCCTGGCCCACGTAGCGCGGGTCGAGGATGCGGCTCGTCGACGCGAGCGGGTCCACCGCGGGGTACAGACCGCGCGAGGCGATCTCACGGGAGAGCTCCGTCGTCGCGTCGAGGTGCGCGAACGTCGTCGCCGGCGCCGGGTCGGTGTAGTCGTCCGCGGGCACGTAGATCGCCTGGAGCGACGTGATCGAGTGACCACGCGTCGAGGTGATGCGCTCCTGGAGCAGACCCATCTCGTCCGCGAGGTTCGGCTGGTAGCCCACCGCGGACGGCATGCGGCCGAGCAGCGTCGACACCTCGGAGCCCGCCTGCGTGAAGCGGAAGATGTTGTCGATGAACAGGAGGACGTCCTGCTTCTTCACGTCGCGGAAGTACTCCGCCATCGTCAGCGCGGAGAGCGCGACGCGAAGACGCGTGCCCGGGGGCTCGTCCATCTGGCCGAAGACGAGCGCCGTCTTGTCGAAGACGCCGGCCTCCTCCATCTCGACGATGAGGTCGTTGCCCTCACGCGTGCGCTCGCCGACGCCGGCGAACACGGACACACCGCCGTGGTCCTGCGCGACACGCTGGATCATCTCCTGGATGAGGACCGTCTTGCCGACGCCCGCACCACCGAAGAGGCCGATCTTCCCACCCTGGACGTACGGGGTGAGGAGGTCGATGACCTTGATGCCCGTCTCGAACATCGTGGTCTTCGACTCGAGCTGGTCGAACGCCGGGGGCTTGCGGTGGATCGGCCAGCGCTCGGTGATCTCGACGGTCTCGCCGGGAGTCCCGTTGAGCACGTCGCCCGTGACGTTGAAGACCTTGCCCTTGGTGACGTCGCCGACGGGCACGCTGATCGGCGCGCCGGTGTCGGTGACCTGGGCACCGCGGACGAGGCCGTCCGTCGGCTTGAGGGCGATGGCGCGGACGAGCGAGTCACCCAGGTGCTGGGCGACCTCGAGCGTGAGCGTGAACGACTTCTCGCCCTCGCCCTGCGACGAGAGGTCGATCTCGACGGTCAGCGCGTTGTAGATGTCGGGGATCGCGTCCGCCGGGAACTCGATGTCCACGACGGGGCCGATCACACGAGCGACTCGGCCCACGCCGGGACCGCTGGAGTGCTCGACCTGTGCTTCCACGGTGGTGGCGGTCATTGCTGGCCTCGCTTCGCAGTGCCGGAGTGGTCCCCGGCGGTGTCGGTCAGGATGTCGGTGATGGTGCTGGCCGCGCGGGCCGTGCGGCCCGTCATGACGCCGCCAGGGCGTCGGCACCCGAGACGATCTCGCTGATCTCCTGGGTGATGTCCGCCTGACGCGCCTGGTTCGCCAGCCGCGTGTAGTTGCGGATGAGGTCCTCCGCGTTGTCCGTCGCCGTGTGCATCGCCCGCTGACGTGCCGCGAGCTCGGACGCCGCCGCCTCGAGGAGGCAGCTGAAGATCCGGCTGCGCACGTAGCGCGGGAGCAGCTCGTCGAGCACGGCCTCGGGCGAGGGCTCGAAGTCGTACAGCGGGAGCACGTCGTGCTTGCCCGCCGGTGCGACGCCCTCGACGACCTCGAGCGGGAGCATCCGCACGACGCGCGGGCGCTGCGTGACCATGTTGACGAACTGCGTGTAGACGATGTGCAGCTCGCTCACGCCGCCCTCGGCCGCCGGCGCGAGGAACGCCCCGAGCAGGGCGTCCGCGATCTCGCCCGCGACCTCGGAGTTCGGCGCGTCCGACCCGTACGACCACGAGCCGGCGAGCTCGCGCCCGCGGAACGTGTAGTACGTGATGGCACGACGGCCGGCACCGTAGAGCGCGACCTCCTTGCCCTCGGCCACGAGACGCTCGACGAGGCGCTCCGTCTCGCGGATGATCGACGCCGAGTAGGCACCGGCCATGCCGCGGTCGGAGGCCACGACGAGCACCGCCACGCGGTTCGTGTCCGTGCGCTCGCTCGTCAGCGGGTGCTTCGTCGACGTGTGCGTCGCGACGGCCGACACGGCCCGGGTGATCGCCCGGGCGTACGGCGCCGCGGCCGCGGTGCGGTCGCGCGCCTTGCCGATGCGCGACGCGGCGATGAGCTCCTGCGCGCGGAACATCTTCTTGAGCGACTGCGTCGACTTGATCCGCTGCTTGTAGACGCGCTGGGATCCGGCCATCGTCAGGCCCTCTTCTGCCGGACGATCTGCTCCTGCTCGATCTCCGTCTCGGCCTCGTCCTCGGTGTCCCCACCGACGAGCGGCGTGCCGTCACCCGTGAGGAAGCCGGAGCGGAACACGTCGACCGCCGAGGAGAGCTGGGCCTCGGTCTCGTCCGACAGCTTGCCGGTCTCCGCGATCGTCGACAGGACGTCCGTGTTGCGGCGCAGGTGGTCGAGCAGCTCGGACTCGAAGCGACGCACGTCCTCGACCGGGACGTCGTCGATCTTGCCCTTGGTGCCGGCCCAGATCGACGCGACCTGGTCCTCGACCGGGTACGGCGAGTACTGGCCCTGCTTGAGCAGCTCCATGAGGGCCGCGCCGCGCTTCAGCTGGCCGCGCGAGGCCGCGTCGAGGTCGGACGCGAACATCGCGAACGCCTCGAGCGAACGGAACTGCGCGAGCTCGAGCTTCAGCGTGCCGGAGACCTGCTTCATCGCCTTGACCTGTGCGGCACCACCGACGCGGGACACCGAGATGCCGACGTCGACGGCGGGGCGCTGGTCGGCGTTGAACAGGTCCGACTGGAGGAAGATCTGGCCGTCGGTGATGGAGATGACGTTCGTCGGGATGTACGCCGAGACGTCGTTCCCCTTGGTCTCGATGACCGGCAGGCCCGTCATCGAGCCGGCGCCGAGCTCGTCCGAGAGCTTCGCGCAACGCTCGAGCAGGCGGGAGTGCAGGTAGAAGACGTCACCGGGGTACGCCTCGCGGCCCGGCGGGCGGCGCAGCAGGAGCGACACGGCACGGTAGGCCTCGGCCTGCTTCGACAGGTCGTCGAACACGATGAGGACGTGCTTGCCGCCGTACATCCAGTGCTGGCCGATGGCCGAACCGGTGTACGGGGCGAGGTACTTGAAGCCCGCCGGGTCGGACGCGGGGGCCGCGACGATCGTCGTGTACTCGAGAGCGCCGGCCTCCTCGAGCGCGCCGCGCACGGCCGCGATCGTGGAGCCCTTCTGGCCGATGGCGACGTAGATGCAGCGGACCTGCTTCTCGGGGTCGCCCGACTCCCAGTTGGCCTTCTGGTTGATGATCGTGTCGATCGCGATCGCCGTCTTGCCCGTCTGGCGGTCACCGATGATCAGCTGGCGCTGGCCGCGACCGATCGGGATCATCGAGTCGATCGCCTTGAGACCGGTCTGCAGCGGCTCGTGGACCGACTTGCGGTCCATGACGCCGGGCGCCTGGAGCTCGAGGGCGCGACGGCCCTCCGTGGCGACCTCGCCGAGGCCGTCGATCGGGTTGCCCAGCGGGTCGACGACGCGACCGAGGTAGCCGTCGCCGACGGCGACGGAGAGGACCTCGCCCGTCCGGCGGACCTCCTGGCCCTCCTCGATGCCGGTGAACTCGCCGAGGACGACGACACCGATCTCGCGGACGTCGAGGGTGAGGGCGAGACCCAGGGTCCCGTCCTCGAAGCGCAGCAGCTCGTTGGCCATCGCGCCCGGCAGACCCTCGACCTGGGCGATGCCGTCGGCGGCCAGGGTGACCCGGCCCACCTCCTCGGACACGGCGCCCTCGGGCTCGTAGGACTTCACGAAGCTGTCCAGAGCGGCCCGGATCTCCTCCGGCCGGATCGTCAGCTCAGCCATTGCTCTTCTCCTGTCGTGGCCGCACCTCGTGGTTCGGGTGCGGTCGAACGTTTGTCGGTTGTGCGGCCGGTGGCCGGCAGGACGGTCGTCGGTCGGAAGGGTCGGCTCGTCAGCTCACGAGGCGTCGGCGCGCGTCGGCGAGCCGGGAGAGCACGGTGGAGTCCACGACGTCGGCGCCCACCTGGACGCGCAGCCCACCGAGCACGGCCGGGTCCACCGTCACGTTGAGCTGCACGGCGCGCCCGTAGGCCCGCTCGAGCAGTCCCGCGAGGCGGTCGAGCTGTGCCTGCGTGAGCACCGCGGCCGAGGTGACCGAGGCGACGAGGCGCTGGCGACGCTCGGCCGCGATCTCCCCGATCCAGCCCAGCGTCGGGACGAACCGGCGACCGCGCAGCGCGCGCGTCGCGTGGACGGCGAGCACCTCGGTGACGCGGTCGACCTTGCCGTCGAGGAGCGCGTGCACGAACGCCGCGCGCCGCTCGGGAGCGGTCGTGTCGTCGGAGAGGACCTGCCGCGCCTCGCGCTGCCCGACGAGCGCGCGCGAGGTCCGGAACAGCTCGTCCTCGACCGTCTCCAGCGCACCGCGGGCCTCGGCCGACGCGAGGACCGCGTCCAGGCCCAGTCGCTCGGTCGCGTCCGCGAGGTCGCCCTCACGGGTCCAGCGCGACCGGACCAGTCCGGACACGAGGTCCACGACCCGACCGTCGAAGCCCGACGCGAGGACCGCGGACACGAGGGCCGCCTTGTCCGCGCCGGACCGCGAGGGGTCTGCGAGCGAGCGCCGCAGCGGCGCCGACTCGTCGAGCGCCGCGGTGACCGCGAAGAGCTGCTCGCCCAGCGCGAGCGCGCCCTCGCCCGCCGAGCGCAGGACCGGCTCGAACCGGTCCCGCGCCTGCGTGAGGGACTCGCCGCTCGTTCCGCGCATCAGCGCTCCTCGGCAGCCGTGCCCGCCGCGCTCGCCGCCGCGGGACCCGCGGCCTCGAGCTCGTCGAGGAACCGGTCGACGACGCGGCTCTGGCGCGCCGAGTCGGCGAGCGACTCGCCGACGATCTTCGAGGCGAGCTCCGTCGCGAGCAGACCGACGTCGTTGCGCAGCGAGACCGCGGCCTGCTGACGCTCGGCCTCGATCTGGCGGTGCGCCGTCTCGACGATGCGCGCGGCGTCGTCGGACGCCTTGGTCCGCAGGTCGGCCACGATGGCGCCGCCCTCGGCACGCGCCTCCTCGCGGATCTTCGCGGCCTCGGCCCGAGCCTCCTGGAGCTGCTGGTGGTACTCGGCCAGCGCCGCCGCGGCCTCGGCCTGGGCGGACTCGGCCTTGGCGAGCCCGCCCTCGATCTTCGCGGTGCGCTCGTCGAGGATGGCCTGGAACTTGGGCAGGACCGCCTTGTAGAAGACGATCGCGATGACGACCATGATGACGGTCGACCAGAGCAGGTCGTACCCGGCCGGCAGGAAGAGCTCGATGCCCTCGTGCTCCTCGCCCGTCTCCGCCGCGATGGTGAGCGCGGCGTCAGCCAGCGCCGTCATCAGAACAGGAAGCCGGCGACGAGACCCAGCAGCGCGAGCACCTCGACGAACGCGACACCGATGAACATCGTCGCGCGGAGCTGCCCGGCGACCTCGGGCTGGCGGGCCATGCCCTCGATGGTCTTGCCGATCAGGATGCCGAGGCCGATGCCCGGGCCGATCGCGGCGAGGCCGTAACCGACGGTGCCGATGTTGCCGGTGACCTCAGCGAGAGTGGTGACGTCCACGATTGCTCGTTCCTTCCGTTGGGCGCCCGACCGGATGACCGGGCGTCGCGTTGGTGCTGCGCTTGATGGTGTGTCTGGTGGAGCGGAGTCGGTGCACGACCCGGGGGGTCAGTGCTCCTCCTCGAGCGACATGTTGATGTACACGGCGGCGAGGAGCGCGAAGATGTAGGCCTGCAGGAAGGCCACGAGGATCTCGAACAGCGTGATCGCGAAACCGCCGGCGAACGTCAGGGCGCCGAACGCCTTCATGGCGGGGACCGCCTCGAAGACGAAGTACTGCGTCGCCGCGAAGCAGAGCACGAGCATGATGTGCCCGGCGATCATGTTGGCCGCGAGTCGGATCGCCAGCGAGGCGGGCCGGATGATGAGGATCTGCAGGAGCTCGATCGGCGTCACGATCAGGTAGATCGGCGCCGGCACCCCCGGGGGGAAGAGGCTGTTCTTCAGGTAGCCGCCGAGGCCGTGCTTCTTGATGCCGACCGCCCAGTAGGCGACGAACACCCAGAGTGCGAGCACGATCGGCAGGCCGATGCGCGAGGTCCCGGCCAGGTTGAGGCCCGGGATGACGCTCGTGATGTTGAACGCGAGGACGGAGAAGAAGATCGTCGCGATCATCGGGACGAAGCGCTTGGCGTTCTCCTTCCCCATGATCTCCTCGACGATCTGCACCCGCACGAAGTCGATGAGCATCTCGAGGGCGTTCTGGAGCCGACCGGGCACGAGCCGCGCGCGGCGCGCACCGGCGACGAAGATCGCCAGCAGGACGATCGTCGCGACGATGCGGATGATCCAGATCCGGTCGATCTGGAAGATCGTGTCCTCGAAGAGGATGGCCGGAGGGAAGAAGTCGGCGATCGACGGCGCGTGGAAGCCACTCTCGCCCTCGGAAGCAGCGAGGAGCACGGGGGTCGCAAGCGTGGACAGGGTGGACTCCCAATGGTCGTGTGGTCCCGGCAGCCAGCACATTGTTGTGGGCACGCCGTCGGACCTGGCCGTCATGGATTCGCCAGTAGCCTAACGCATGGATCGGCATGGTCCCGCCGATCCTGGCCTGCTTGTGACTTTTTGCTCATGCGAGCGGGACGCGGTTCCTGGTAGTGCGACGCGGCCGCCCCGCACGGAGCTCCAGGTCAGCGTTCGGCAGGTTCCACGTAGGGGATCCGGCCGCGGCTCACGGCCCGGTAGTCGAGGACGGCGGAGCCGATCACGCCGACGAGCAGGACGCCCGCGAACACCCACCGGTCGTAGAAGTCCATGCCCCGCAGCACGACGAGGACCGCGATGAGCACGACCATCTTCGCGAGCCAGCTCCCCATGACCACGGCCGCGGTGGTCGTCGGGCTCGCGTCGACGGTCCGCAGCATGACCCACACCGTGGTCGCGGAGAAGACCAGGGCCACGCCCACGCCGAGCAGGGCACCCCAGACCCCCGGGAGCCCCGACACCAGCGCCCCGATCGCGACCCCGAGGACGGTGAGCGCGCCCAGGAGCACGAGGACGTCCCGCAGCGCCCTGCGGAACACGACGCGCACGGCCTGCCCCTGCGACCCGAGCGTGGGTTCGGCAGCCGTGCCGCCGGCGTGCTCGTCGGCACCCTCGGCGGACGGACGGGCGACCTCTGGCCCCGCGTCGTCCGGGCGTGCGGGCTCGGGCTGGCTGGTCGTCATCTCAGGGCTTCCTTCGGCGGGGTGGGGACGGCGGGCGCCGAGGGGGCGGCCGTCTCGGGCGGGACGTCGTCGGAGGTGGTGGCGAGCGGCACCGGCGCGGTGGAGGTCGCGGCGTCGTCGTCGAGGAACCGGCCGCGCGTGCGCAGCGGGCCGAGCGTGAGGACCGCGGAGACCAGGACGGCGACGGCGAGGCCGACGGCCACGCCGTGCCAGTGCCACTGGACGAGCGCGACCGCGGCGAACGCGAACACGGCCGTCCAGACGTAGAGGATGAGGACGGCGCGCCGGTGCGAGTGCCCGATCGCGAGCATCCTGTGGTGCAGGTGCATGCGGTCCGGGTGGAACGGCGACTTCCCGCGCGCGACCCGGCGCACGACCGCCATGCCCATGTCGAGCAGGGGCAGGAGGATCACCGCGAGCGGCAGCAGGATCGGGATGAACGCCGGGATCTGCTGAGCGCCGGAGAGCGCGTCGGTCTCGATCTTGCCGGTCACGACGATGGCCGCGGCGGACATGACGAGCCCGAGGACCATCGAGCCCGAGTCCCCCATGAAGATGCGCGCGGGATGGAAGTTGTGCGGCAGGAAGCCGACGCAGACGCCCACGAGCGCGGCGATCACGAGGGTCGCGAGGCTCGAGTAGTCGTCGGCGCTCGCCTTCTGCGTGAGCACGTACGAGTAGACGAAGAACGCCGTGCCGCCGATCGCGACGAGCCCGGCGGCGAGCCCGTCCAGGCCGTCGACGAAGTTCACCGCGTTCATCGCGACGACCACCACGAGGATCGTCGCGGCGAGCTGGAGGCGCGAGGACCAGATGAGCTGCTGGTCGCCGATCCCGAGGGGCAGGCGGTACAGGACGACGCCCTGCGTCGCCATCAGCCCGGCCGCGAGCACCTGGCCCGCGAGCTTCGTCATCCAGTCGAGGTCCCAGATGTCGTCGGCGATCCCGAGCAGGCAGACGATCGCCGCCCCGCCCACGATCCCCCAGATCCTCGGGTCGGCCACGAGCCGGCCCGCGACCTCGCCCACGAACACGCTCTCGAGGAACGGCATCTGCGACGCGAAGACCACCGCCACCACGAGGCCCAGCAGCATGGCGAGCCCGCCGAGCCGGGGGGTCGGGATCGTGTGGACGTCGCGGTCGCGCACGGCGGTGATCGCGCCGGTGCGCAGCGCGACCCAGCGCGCGAAGGGCGTCGTGAGGAACGTCACCACGGCGGCGACGAGCATCACGAGCAGGTAGACCCTCACCCGCCGTTCGCCTCCGGCTCCCCGGCGTCGTCGGAGGTGGGAGCGTCGGAGGTCGCGGCGGCGGGCGGGTCGTCCGGCGCGTCGTCGGGGCCCGCGACGTCCGCGACCTCACGGAGCCGGTCGAGCGTGACCGCACCCTGGCGCACGACGCGCAGCGTGTCCGATGTCGCGTCGACGATGGTCGACGCCACCCCGCCGGGTGCCGTCCCCCCGTCGAGGTAGACCGCCACCGGGTCCCCGAGCTGCTCCCGCGCGTCCTCGACGTCGAGGGCCGCGGGTCTGCCGGTCGCGTTCGCCGAGGACACCGCGAGCGGGCCCGTGCGGCGCAGGAGCGCGAGCGCGGCCGGGTGGTCGGGCATGCGCAGCGCGACGGTCCCGTGCGTCTCCCCCAGGTCCCACGCGAGCGAGGGCTGGGCGCGCAGGATGATCGTGAAGCCGCCGGGCCAGAAGGCCTCGACGAGGCGGCGCGCGGCGTCGGGCACGTCCGTGGCGAGGCCGTCGAGCGTGCGCGCGTCCGGCACGAGCACGGGCGGGGGCATCTGCCGGCCCCGGCCCTTGGCCGCGAGGAGCGCGGCGACGGCCTCCGCGTCGAAGGCGTCGGCGCCGATGCCGTAGACGGTGTCGGTGGGCAGCACGACGAGGCCACCGCGGGAGATCGCGTTGACCGCCTCGTCGATGCCGGCGCCCCAGGTGTTCGGGTCGGTCACGGGGTGGACGGAGCTCACGGGTCCATCCTTCCACGCCCACGGGCAGGCTCCGGGTCGTCGGCGGGCTCCGGCCCTGATCGCCGGGCCACGACCATGCGGTCGCGTCCCGTGAGGTCGGCGACGGTGCGGACGTCGACGAACGCGCCGGTCGCCGCGACCATGTCCCGCGCGGCCGCGGCCTGGACCTCGGCGTGCTCCATGACGTAGAGGCCGCCGGGGCGCAGGAGCCGCGCGGCCGCGGTGGTGATCCCCCGCGGCACCTCGAGACCGTCCGGCCCGAGGCCGTAGAGCGCCACGCCGGGGTCGTGGTCGGCCACCTCGGGGTCGCGCGGGACGGCGCCGGGGGGCACGTACGGCGGGTTGGACACGACGACGTCGACCGTGCCGTCGAGACCGCCGACGTCGACGCCCCCGGCGAGCGCCGTGCGGGCGTCCCCCCGCACCAGGTGCACGACGACGCCGCCCGCCTCGCGCGCGGCCGTCACGTTCCGCTCGGCCCAGGCGTGGGCGGACGCGTCGAGCTCGACCGCGTGCACGTCGGTCCCGGCGACCTCCGTCGCGACGGCGAGCGCGATCGCCCCCGAGCCGGTGCACAGGTCGACGACGGTCGCGCGTCCCGCTCCGGCCACGACCGTCCGGGCCTCGTCGACGGCGACCTGCGCGACCTGCTCGGTCTCGGGCCGCGGGACGAAGACGCCCGGCCCGACGGCCAGCTCGAGGTGCCGGAACGGCGCGGTGCCCACGAGGTGCTGGAGCGGCACGCGCTGCGCGCGCCGGGTGACGAGCTCGGTGAGGGCGGGCGCGACGTCGTCGGGGACGGGCGTGCCGAGGATCGCGCGACGCGCCACGTCGCTCCGGGGCACCACGAGTGCGTGGGCGAGCAGGAGCTCGGCGTCCGCGCGCGCCGAGGGCACCCCGGCGGCGTCCAGGACGGCCGTCGCCCAGCGCAGCCAGGCGGAGGTGCGGGCGTCCGACGGCGGGGTCGGACCCACCGGCTCAGGCATCGCCGGCGCTCGCGAGGCGGGCCGCCTCGTCGGCCTCGACCGCCGAGCGCACGACCGGGTCGAGGTCGCCGTCGAGCACCTGGTCGAGGTTGTACGCCTTGTAGCCGGTGCGGTGGTCCGCGATGCGGTTCTCCGGGAAGTTGTACGTGCGGATGCGCTCGGAGCGGTCCACGGTCCGGACCTGGGAGCGGCGCAGGTCGGCGGCCTCCGCGGCCGCGGCCTCCTGCTGGGCGGCGAGCAGGCGCGCGCGCAGCACGCGCATGGCCTGCTCGCGGTTCTGGAGCTGGGACTTCTCGTTCTGCATCGACACGACGATGCCCGTGGGCAGGTGGGTGATGCGCACGGCGGAGTCGGTCGTGTTGACGGACTGCCCGCCGGGTCCCGACGAGCGGTAGACGTCGATGCGCAGGTCGTTGGGGTCGACCTCGACCTCGCCCGCGTCCTCGACCTCGGGGAACACGAGCACGCCGGCCGCCGACGTGTGGATCCGGCCCTGCGACTCGGTCACGGGGACGCGCTGGACGCGGTGCACGCCACCCTCGTACTTGAGGTTCGCCCAGACGCCGTCGGCGGGGTCGGTCGGCGTGCTGCGCGCCTTGACCGCGACCTGGACGTCCTTGTAGCCGCCGAGGTCGGAGTCGGTCGACTCGAGGACCTCCGTCTTCCACCCTCGGCGCTCCGCGTACCGCAGGTACATGCGCAGCAGGTCGCCCGCGAACAGGGCGGACTCCTCGCCGCCCTCCCCGGCCTTGATCTCGAGGATGACGTCGCGCCCGTCGTCCGGGTCGCGCGGGACGAGCACGCGGCGCAGGCGCTCGCGCGCCTCCTCCTCGGCGGCGCGCAGGCCGGGGAGCTCCGCGGCGAACGCGTCGCCGTCCTCGCCGCCGAGGGCCGCGAGCTCGGCGGCGGCCTCCGCGTCGTCGCTCGCCTCCCGCCATGCGCGGTACGCACCGACGACCTGGTTCAGTTCGGCGTAGCGCCGCCCGAGCGTGCGCGCGCGGCCCGCGTCGGCGTGGACGGTGGGGTCGGCGAGCTGGGCCTCGATGTCGGCGTGCTCGGCCAGCAGCGGCTCGACGGCGGCGAACGACTCGGTCACGGACGGCTCCTCGGGGACGGGCGGGTCGCGGTCGTCGGCACGGGGCTCGACCGCGCGAGGATCGGGAGGATCGCTCGGGCAAAGCAACAGCGCCGGTGGTCCGAGCGCGCCGACTGCCCCTGGAGAGGTTGTCGGGCTCGGACCACCGGCGCTGCGGTGTCGCTACTTGTCGGCGGCCTTCTTGCCGTAGCGGGCCTCGAAGCGGGCCACACGGCCACCGGTGTCGAGGATCTTCTGCTTGCCCGTGTAGAACGGGTGGCAGGCGCTGCACACGTCGGAGCTGATCTTGCCCGACGTCTCGGTGCTGCGCGTCACGAAGGTGTTCCCACAGGTGCAGGTCACCTCGGTGAGGACGTACTCGGGGTGGATACCAGACTTCACGGTTTTCTCCTTGGGGTGACGTCTCCGGGTCAGGTGCGGCGACCGCACCTGTGAACCGGCGACAGGCGGCCTGACGGACGCAGGCCGACGAACCATTGTGCCAGAACGCGCGAGCGCCCCGGGAACTTCCCGGGGCCGCCCGCCGTCGGCTCCTGCCGGACGACCGTCAGATCGTGCGGCCGACGTTGTCGTCGTCCGCGAGACCACCGGGCGTCGTCTTCTGGACGTGGAGCAGGAACTCGACGTTCGTCTGCGTCTTCTTGAGCTGGCCGAGCAGCAGCTCGATCGCCTGCTGCTGGTCGAGCGCGCCCATGACGCGACGGAGCTTGTAGACGATCTTCAGCTCGTCCTGCGACAGGAGGATCTCCTCGCGGCGCGTGCCGGACGCGTTGACGTCCACGGCCGGGAAGATGCGCTTGTCGGCGAGGTTCCGGGAGAGCCGCAGCTCCATGTTCCCGGTGCCCTTGAACTCCTCGAAGATGACCTCGTCCATCTTCGAGCCCGTCTCCACCAGCGCCGAGGCGAGGATCGTCAGCGAGCCGCCGTTCTCGATGTTGCGGGCCGCGCCGAAGAACCGCTTGGGCGGGTAGAGCGCGGACGCGTCCACACCACCGGACAGGATGCGGCCCGACGCGGGCGCCGCGAGGTTGTACGCGCGCGACAGGCGGGTGAGCGAGTCGAGGAGCACCACGACGTCCTGGCCGAGCTCGACCAGGCGCTTCGCGCGCTCGATCGCGAGCTCGGCGACGATCGTGTGGTCGGACGCGGGGCGGTCGAACGTCGAGGCGATGACCTCGCCCTTCACCGTCCGCTCCATGTCCGTGACCTCTTCGGGCCGCTCGTCCACGAGCACCACCATGAGGTGGACCTCGGGGTTGTTGGCCGTGATCGCGTTGGCGATCTGCTGCATGATGATCGTCTTGCCGGCCTTGGGCGGCGCGACGATGAGGCCGCGCTGGCCCTTGCCGATCGGCGCAACGATGTCGATCACGCGCGGCGTCAGACGCGTCGCCTCGGTGTTCTCCAGACGCAGACGGTCCTGCGGGTACAGGGGCGTGAGCTTGGTGAACTCGGGGCGCTGGCGCGCCTCGTCGGGCGACATGCCGTTGACGGTGTCCAGGCGCACGAGCGCGTTGAACTTCTGGCGCGCGGTGTTGCCCTGGTTCTCGCCCTCGCGCGGCTGGCGCACGGCGCCCGTGACCGCGTCGCCGCGGCGCAGGCCGGCCTTCTTCACCTGGCCGAGCGAGACGTAGACGTCGTTCTGGCCCGGCAGGTACCCGCTCGTGCGCACGAACGCGTAGTTGTCCAGGATGTCGAGGATGCCCGCGACGGGGAGCAGGACGTCGTCCTCGCTGACCTCGATGTCGTCGAGGCCCGCGACGTCCGGTCCCTGGCGGTTGCGGCCACGCTTGCGGTCGCGCTCACGGCCACGGTCACGACCCCGGCGACGGCGGCCGCCGCGCTCGTCGTCGAGCAGCTGGCGGTCGTCGCGGCGGTCGGACTGGCGCTCGCCGCGGACCTGCTGGTTGGCCTGCTGGCCTCCCTGCTGGTCGCGCTGACGGTCGCCGCCCTGCTGGTCACGCTGACGCTCGCCGACCTGCTGGTCGCGCTGACGGTCGGCGCGCGACGCGTCACCGTCGCCCTCGCCCGTCCGGGGGGCGCCGGCGCCGCGGCCCGCGCGACGCGAGCCCCGCTCGCCCGTGACGAGGCCGACCGCCGCGGCGGCGCGCGCGGCGCGCTCGTCGGCGGACTCGTTCGAGGCGTCGCGCGTGCGCACGCCCTGCTCGCCGAGCGCCTCCGCGACCGCGGCAGCGGCCTCCGAGCGGGAGTCGCGACGACCGTCACGACGCTCGGCACGCGGCTCCCCGCGCTGTTCGGTCCGCTGCTCGTCGGAGCGCACCGGCAGGTCGAGCACCGGAGCGGCGGTGCGCTCCTCGCGGCTCGCGGCCGACGGTGCGTCCTGGCGCGCCGGCGCCGCCGAGTCGGTGGTGCCCGTCGGGCTCGCGGCGGGCCGCTCGGCGCGGCGGCTGCGGCCGCGCCCGGAGGCGGCAGGCGCCTCGCTCGTCTCACGGACCGCGGCGCTCGCCCCGTCCGTGTCGCGCCGCGGCGCGGCGGGGCGCTCGGAGGCGCCCTGCTCGCCGGTGCGGGCGCGGATGACGTCCACAAGATCGCCCTTGCGCATCTTGGACGTGCCCTTGACCCCGAGCTGCGAGGCGAGAGCCTGCAGCTCCGGGAGGCGCAGCGTGGAGAGCGCGCCGGTCCGGGCGTTCCCGCCGGCAGCGGCCGAACCGGTCGCGCTGCTCGTGGCGGTGTCGATGGTGTCTGTCACGAAGGACCCTTCCCCCTCGTTTGCGCCCGCCGCTCAGAGGGCGGGCCGCGGGTGGTCGACGCCCGGCCGTGACGGCCGGTGCGTAGGTGTCGCCACGCGTCAGTGGTACGACGACGTCATCTGACGCGGGGCTGGATTGCCTTCTCTCGGACTGCTCGGTCGCAGCACACCCGGTGGGTGAGAGCGCGCTCTGCGTGCGGATGTACTGGTGCGAGAGCGTGACCGAAGGCTGACAATCATCCTAGCACCGGCGCACCCGAGGTCAGAGCCGGTCGGCCACGACGCCCCGCGTGTCGACGTCGAGGCGGTGCACCGCCCAGTCGGCGGTCCCTCCGACGAGCGTGTCCGCGACGCGCGCGACCTCCTCCAGGCCGTCCGCCGTCGACAGCACGAGCACCGTCGGACCGGCCCCCGAGACGGTCGCGGCGAGTCCGCGGTCCCGCAGCGCCTGGACGAGCTCGAACGACGACGGCATGACGTCGGCCCGGTACGCCTGGTGCAGCCGGTCGTCCGTCGCGTCGAGCAGCAGGTCGGGCCGCCGGGTGAGCGCCTCGACGAGGAGGGCGGCGCGCCCGGCGTTGAAGGCGGCGTCTGCGTGCGGCACGTGCGCAGGGAGCACGCCTCGCGCCCGGCTGGTCGCGAGGCGGGCGGAGGGCACCAGCACCGTGGCCCGGACGTCGTCGTGCACGTCGAGCCGCACCGCGCGGGGGCCCCCGGCGTGCCCGGCGTCCCACGCGACGGTGGCGCCGCCCAGGAGCGCGGGCGCCGCGTTGTCGGGATGTCCCTCGATCGCCGTCGCGAGGCCGAGGACCACGTCGTCGTCGAGGACCGACGGGTCCGCGACGAGCGCCCGCGCCGCCACGATGCCCGCGACGACGGCAGCCGCCGAGGAGCCGAGGCCCCGCCCGTGCGGGACACGGTTGGTGCAGGTCAGGTGCAGGCCGGTCTGCGGCGCGCCCGCCACGTCGAGCGCCGCGCGCAGGGCCCGCACCACGAGGTGCGTCTCGTCGCCGGGCACCTCCCCCGCGCCCTCGCCCTCGACGTCCACCACGACCTCGTCGCTGGCGAGCGCGCGCACCTCGAGCACGTCGTGGAGCCCGAGCGCCAGGCCCAGCGCGTCGAAGCCGGGGCCGAGGTTGGCGCTCGTCGCCGGGACGCGCACCCGCACGTGGTCCGCGCCGAGCTGCATCAGTCGAGCCCGAGGGCGTCGGCGATGGACACGACGTCGGCGCTCACGCGCGTCGGGGTGACGTCGCTGCCGTCGAGCGTGCGCAGCGCCCACTGCGGGTCCTTGAGCCCGTGGCCCGTGACCGTGACGACGATGCGCGCACCCGCGGGGACGAGCCCGCGCTCCGCGCGCGACAGGATCCCGGCGACGCCGGCGGCCGACGCGGGCTCGACGAACACGCCGACCTCGCTCGACAGGACCCGGTGGGCCGCGAGGATCTGCTCGTCCGTGACGGCCTCGATGACGCCGCTCGACTCGTCGCGCGCCGCCTCGGCGAGCTCCCACGAGGCAGGGTTGCCGATGCGGATCGCGGTCGCGATCGTCTCCGGCTCGGTGATGGGGTGGCCCGCGACGATCGGCGCGGCGCCCGCCGCCTGGAAGCCCCACATCTGCGGGACGAGCGTCGACACGGCCGGCAGGCCCTCGCCCGCGTGGCCGGGGGCGCCCTGACCGGCGTACTCCCGGAAGCCCTTCCAGTACGCGGTGATGTTCCCCGCGTTGCCGACGGGCAGCGCGTGGATGTCGGGCGCATCGCCCAGCGCGTCGACGATCTCGAACGCGCCGGTCTTCTGGCCCTCGATGCGGTCGGGGTTCACGGAGTTGACGAGCTCGACCGGGTAGGCGTCGGCGAGCTTGCGCGCGGCGACGAGGCAGTCGTCGAAGTTGCCGTCGACCTGGAGCAGGCGCGCGCCGTGCGCGATCGCCTGGCTGAGCTTGCCCATCGCGATCTTGCCGTCCGGGACGAGCACGGCGCACGTCATCCCGGCACGCACCGCGTACGCGGCCGCCGAGGCGGACGTGTTGCCCGTCGACGCGCACACGACCGCCTGCGCGCCGCGGCCCGCGGCGGCGGAGATGGCCGCCGTCATGCCGCGGTCCTTGAACGACCCCGTGGGGTTCATGCCCTCGACCTTGACGAAGACCTGGGCACCGGTGCGCTCCGAGAGCGCCGGGGCCTCGACGAGGGGCGTGCCGCCCTCGCCGAGCGTGACGACGCGCTCGGACAGGTGCGCGGGCAGACGCTCACGATACTCGGCGATGATTCCCTGCCACTGGTGTACCACCTGGTGGGCCATCAGGCTCCCTCGACTCTCAGGACGGACGTGATCGTGCGGACGGGCTCGAGCTCGGCGACCGCCGCGACGGTCGCGGACAGCGCCGACTCCGGCGCCGCGTGCGTGGTGATGACGAGCTCGGCGACCCCGGGCTCCGCGACGTCCGCCCCGCCCTGCGCTGCGGGCTGGCGGACGGCCTCGATGGAGACGTCGTGCTCGGCGAGGGCGTGCGCGACCTGCGCGAGCACGCCCGGGCGGTCGTCGACGTCGAGGCGCACCTGGTAGCGGGTCACGGCCGCGCTCGCGGGAAGGATCGCGAGCTCGGCGTACGTGGACTCCTGCGGCCCCTTGCCCCCGAGCACGCGGTGGCGCGCGGCCGAGACGACGTCGCCCAGGACGGCCGACGCCGTGGGCGCGCCGCCGGCACCCCGCCCGTAGAACATCAGCTCGCCCGCGGACTCCGCCTCGACGAACACCGCGTTGAACGACCCGCGGACGTTCGCGAGGGGGTGCGACGTGGGCACGAGCGCCGGGTGCACGCGCACCGAGACGCCGGCCGGCGCGCCCGCCGAGGTGCCGTCACGCAGCTCCGCGATGGCGAGGAGCTTGATGACGTGGCCGGTCTGCGCGGCCCAGGCGACGTCGTCGGCCGTGACGGACATGATGCCCTCGCGCGCGACGTCGTCCAGCGAGACGCGGGTGTGGAACGCGAGGCTCGCGAGGATCGCGGCCTTGGCCGCGGCGTCGTAGCCCTCGACGTCGGCCGTCGGGTCCGCCTCCGCGTAGCCGAGGTCCTGCGCCTCCTTGACGGCCTCCTCGAGGTCCATGCCCGTCGTGGCCATCTGGTCGAGGACGTAGTTCGTCGTCCCGTTGACGATCCCGAGCACGCGGCGCACGCGGTCGCCCGCGAGCGACTCGCGCACCGGGCGCACGATGGGGATCGCGCCCGCGACGGCGGCCTCGAAGTAGATGTCGACGCCGGCCGCGTCCGCGGCCTTGTAGAGCGTCGGCCCGTCCTCGGCGAGCAGCGCCTTGTTCGCCGTGACGACGGCGGCGCCCGCGTCGATCGCGCGCAGCAGGAGCGACCTCGCGGGCTCGATGCCGCCCATGACCTCGACGACGATGTCCGCGCGCGCGACGAGACCCTCCGCGTCCTCGGTGAGCAGCGAGCGGTCGACCGACGAGGCGCGCGGCGCGGCCGCGTTCCGCACCGCGATCCCGACGAGCTCGAGACGCGCACCCACGCGCGAGGCGAGGTCGTCGGCCTGCTCCGTCAGCAGCCGCGCGACCTGGGTGCCGACGACGCCGCAGCCCAGCAGGGCGACGCGCAGGGGCGGGTGGGACTCGGCGGCAGGGGGCACGACGGACCTTCCTCGGGTGGTCAGGACGGGTGCGGCGCCGTGCGCGCGACCCGGGTCGTGCCCGGGTGGCTCGGGAGCCGCAGGCACAGGATACGGCGCCCCGTGCGCCCGTCCCGGGCGTGCCCACGGGTCGGATGCCGGTGCGCCGACCTCGCCCTCGCCGTCAGCCCTCGTCGAGCGCCAGCAGGTCCTCGACGGTCTCGCGGCGCACGAGCACGCGGCTCGCGCCGTCGCGCACGGCGACCACGGGCGGGCGCGTCAGCAGGTTGTAGTTCGACGCCATCGAGCGGCCGTAGGCACCGGTCGCCGGGACCGCCAGGAGGTCGCCCGCGCGCACGTCGCCGGGGAGCTGCACCTCGTGGACGACGATGTCGCCGCTCTCGCAGTGCTTGCCGACGACGCGCGCGAGCACAGGCTCCGCGTCCGACGTCCGACCGACGACCTCGGCGTGGTACTGCGCCTCGTAGAGCGCCGGGCGGATGTTGTCGCTCATGCCGCCGTCGACGGAGACGTACGTGCGCACGCGGCCGTCGTCGAGCGTCACCGGCTTGACCGTGCCCACGGTGTAGAGCGTGAGGCCGGCCGGCCCGACGATCGCGCGGCCGGGCTCGATCGAGAACCGCGGCAGCGGCGTGCCGAGCTCCGCGGCCGCCGCGTCGACGGCGGCCGCGACGTCCTTCGCCACGCGCTCGGGGTCGAGCGCGACCTCGCCGGGGAGGTAGGCGATGCCGTAGCCGCCGCCGATGTCGACCTCGTCGACGAGCACGCCCGTGCGTGCGGCGAGCTCGGCGCGCAGCTCCAGCACCGCGCGCGCCGCGACCTCGAACCCCGACGGGTCGAGGATCTGCGACCCGATGTGCGAGTGGATCCCCAGCAGGTGCAGCTCGGGGCGCGCGACGACGTCGAGCAGCGCGGTCATGGCCGGGGAGTCGCCGGTCCGGGTGCCGTCCGCCGCGCGCGGCGCGGCGATCGACAGGCCGAACTTCTGGTCCTCGTGCGCCGTCGAGATGTACTCATGCCCACCAGCGTGGACCCCCGTCGTCACGCGCACCATGACGGGCGCGACGACGCCACGCTCCCCCGCGAGGCGCGCGACGCGCTCGACCTCGACGAGCGAGTCGACGATGATCCGGCCCACGCCCTCGTCGAGGGCCCGGCCGATCTCGGCGTCGGACTTGTTGTTGCCGTGCAGCCCGATCTCCCGGCCCGGGACGCCCGCGCGCAGCGCGACCGCGAGCTCTCCCCCGCTCGCGGTGTCGACCCGCAGGCCCTCCTCGCGCGCCCAGCGCGCGACCGCCACCGTCAGCAGCGCCTTGCCCGCGTAGTAGACGTCGACGTCCGACCCGACCGCGCGGAACGCCGTCTCGAACGCCGTGCGGTACGCGCGGGCGCGGGCGCGGAAGTCCGCCTCGTCGAGCACGTAGGCCGGTGTGCCGTGCTCGGCCGCGAGCGCGTGGACGTCGACGCCCGCGACCTCGACGACCCCGTCCTCACCGCGGCGCACGCCCCGCGACCACGGCTCGCCGGGATGTCCCGGCAGGCCCGTGCTCACATGCGCTCCGGCGCGGACACGCCGAGCAGGCCGAGGCCGTTGGCGAGCACCTGACGCACCGCGTCGTTGAGCCACAGCCGCGTGCGGTGCGTGTCCGTGACCTCCTCGTCGGGGTAGGGCAGGACGCGCTGCGACTTCTGCTGGTACCACGTGTGGTAGTCGCCCGCGAGCGCCTCGAGGTAGCGCGCGACGCGGTGCGGCTCGCGCAGCTCCGCGGCCTGGGCCACGATGCGCGGGAACTCGGTGAGGCGCCCGATGAGCGCGGCCTCGCTCGGGTGGTCGAGCAGCGCGGGCTCGAAGCCGTCGGCGCGCGCGACCCCGCGGTCGGCCGCGTTGCGGTCCACCGCCGCCGTGCGCGAGTGCGCGTACTGCACGTAGTAGACCGGGTTCTCGTTCGTCGCCCGGGCGAGCAGGTCGAGGTCGAGGTCGATGTTCTGGTCCGCGGACGAGCGCGCGAGCGAGTAGCGCGCGGCGTCGACGCCGACCGCGTCTACCAGGTCCTCGAGCGTCACGACGGTCCCGGCGCGCTTGGACATGCGCACGGGGTGTCCGTCCTTGACGAGGTTGACCATCTGCCCGATGAGGAGCTGCAGGTTCTTCCCGGGGGTGTCGCCGAACGCGGCGCACACCGCCATCATGCGCCCGACGTACCCGTGATGGTCGGCGCCGAGCATGATGATGACCTCGTCGAAGCCGCGCTCGCGCTTGTCGAGGTAGTACGCGATGTCGCCCGCGATGTACGCGGCGTCGCCGTCCGACTTGATGACGACGCGGTCCTTGTCGTCGCCGAAGTCGGTCGTGCGCAGCCACGTCGCGCCGTCCTGCTCGAACATGTGGCCCGACGCGCGCAGGCGCTCGACGGCCCGCTCCACGGCGCCCGACTCGTGCAGCGAGTCCTCGTGGAAGTACACGTCGAAGTCGACGCCGAAGTCGTGCAGCGACGCCTTGATCTCGCCGAACATCCGCTCGACGCCGCGCGCGCGGAAGACCTCCTGCGCCTCGGCGTCGGGCAGCGTGCGCGGGTCGGGGTCGCCCGCGGCGACCGCGTCCGCGATGACCGCGTCCGCGATCTCGCTGATGTACTCGCCGCCGTACCCGTCCTCGGGCGCCTCCAGGCCGCGGGCTCGCGCGAGGAGCGAGCGGGCGAACCGGTCGATCTGCGCCCCGTGGTCGTTGAAGTAGTACTCGCGCGTCACGTCCGCGCCGCTCGCCTCGAGCACGCGCGCGAGCGAGTCGCCGACGGCGGCCCAGCGGACGCCGCCGATGTGGATGGGACCCGTCGGGTTCGCGGAGACGAACTCGAGGTTGACCTTCGTGCCCGCCTCGGAGCTGCCGCGCCCGTACGCCGGGCCGGCCTCGACGATCGTGCGCGCGAGCTCGCCCGCCGCGGCCGCGTCGAGCGTGATGTTGAGGAAGCCCGGGCCGGCGACGTCCACGGCCTTGACGCCCGGGGTCGCGGCGAGCCGCGTCGCGAGGTCCTCGGCGAGGGCGCGCGGCGTCGTGCCCGCCTTCTTGGCGAGCTGCAGCGCGACGTTCGTGGCCCAGTCGCCGTGCTCGCGCTGGCGGGGTCGCTCCACGTGGACGCGCTCGGGGACCGCGGTCGGGTCCAGGGCAAGGGTGCCGTCGGCGACGGCGGCGGCCAGGGCAGCGCTCAGCGCTTCGGAGAGCTCGTCGGGGGTCACCGGGCGATTCTACCGAGGCGCGAGCACCCTCCGTCGCGGCATTTCGCGCGAGGCCCGCGGGGCGTCCGGACCACCGGGCCGCCGACGGGCCCACGCACCCCGGACGTGCTGGTAGTCTCGTGCATCGCGTCGGCGGACACCGTCGGCGCTCGCCCTCGTAGCTCAGTGGATAGAGCGTCTGCCTCCGGAGCAGAAGGTCGTAGGTTCGAATCCTATCGAGGGCACCCTGCACCGCTCCGACGAGCCCGGCCCGCCTCCGGCGGCCGGGCTCGCGCCGTCTCCGGGACCGTCGACCTCGCCTGCTTCCCGTGCCTCGTCCCGCGCGCCCGCTACGGTGGGGCCATGACCGACGGCGGCTACGGGGACTTCGAGTTCGAGCGGCGGTTCCTCGTGCGCGACCTGCCCGAGGACCTGCGCGACGCGCCGGCGCTGATCGTGCAGAGCTACTACCTGGCCGACGAGGGCTACGCCCTGCGGCTGCGCGCCAAGGTCCCCACGGTCGACGCGACGATGGACCCCACGACGGACGCCGTGCACCTCCTGGACCGCTACGCACCCGCCGTCGACCTGTGCACCCTGACCGTCAAGGGTCCGGTGGCGGGCGGCACGCGGTACGAGGCGGAGCGCGAGGTCGACGTCGCGGTGGGCGTGCAGATGATCCGGCGCGGCGGGGCGCGCGTCGTCAAGACGCGGTACTCGGTCTGGGTCGGGGCGGACGGCTGGGTCGTCGACGTGTTCGGCGGGGCGAACCACCCGCTCGTCGTCGCGGAGTGCGAGCGCACCGGCCCCGTCACGGACCTGCAGATCCCCGCCTTCTGCGTCACGGAGCTCACCGACGACCCCCGCTTCTCCAACGACGCCCTCGCGAACCGGCCGTACGGCTCGTGGCGCGAGGAGTTCGAGGCCGAGCTCGCGGCGTCGGGCCCGCGGTTCCTCCAGGACTTCGGCCGCAACGAGCGGCTCTCCGGGCCGTAGATCCGCGTCCGGGCTTCACGGGAGTCCGACGCGGGTCGTCAGCGCAGCGCGTCGGCCGCCGCGCACACGGCGGCGACGTCGAAGCGGACCGACCGGCGGTCGACCGGCACCCACCCGGGCTCGTGCCCGAACAGCACGGCCCACGGGAGCGCCCCGGAAGAGACGTGCTGGCGCGCGTGGTCGTGCGCCCGAGCGTCGGCGACCTCGCGCTCGACGGCGTCCTCCAGCGCCACGAGCTCGGCGCGCACCGCCTCGCCCTTCTCCGTGAGACGACGCGCCCGCCCGGGCTCGAGGTAGCCGTCGCGGCGCGCACCCTGCACGACGCGGCGGGACGCGTCGTGCACCCGGCCCCGCAGGACGCCGTCGGCCGGGTCGAGGGCGACGCGCGCGCCGGGCGACGCAGCGTCCCCGAACAGTACCGACAGCACGAGGTGCTCTCGCTCGGAGGTGGGCGACGCGTCGAGGACCACGAGCACGGGGGACGAGCCGGGCGTGGTCGGCTCCACCCGGACGAGGCCGGTGAGCGCGAGGCTCAGCACCTGCGCAGCGAGCGCGTGCTCGGGACGGCGCAGGACGACCGCGGCGAGAAGCAGGTCGGCCACGGTTCCGAGCCTACGGTTCTCCGAGCCGCCACGGCGGACGACGGGGGCCGCGTGTCAGGAGTTCTGGACTTCCTCGACGCCCTGGACGAACTCGAAGTGCCACGGCTCGTAGGCGCCGCTGCCGCCGCGCTTGGCCCAGGCCGGGTTGGCCCAGCCGTAGGTGGCACCGTTCTGGTTGATCCACGCGTAGACCTCGCGCGAGCCGGTCTCGACCGAGCACAGGTCGATCGCGAGGCCCCACCCGTGCATGGACCAGCCGGGAGGTGCGGCGAACGCGCCGCGCGAGGACTTGAGCGAGACCTGCGTCGAGAGCGTGCGGTACGACGAGACGAGGCACAGGTCGCGACCGAACGTCGCCCGGAAGGCCTCGTTCATGGCCGACAGCGAGACGGCCGCGTCGGGCCGCAGGTGCTCGCCCGCCTGCCAGAGCTCGCACAGCGCGTGCTCGTCGAGCTTGCCGTTGGTGCCCGCGGGGCGGACCGTCGGATCGCAGCCGGGGAGCGGGTCGCGCGCGGCGGACCGGGAGGCGGCCTCGCGCCGCACCTCGACACGGGGCGCGGCGGCGACGCTCTGGGAGACCGCGGGCGCCGTCGACGCGGCGGTCGCGAGGTCGAGCGCGCTGGGGCCGAGCGGGCGGGTGTCGGGCTCGAAGGGTGATCCCGTGCCGAGCCCGTCGTCCGCGCCGGCGGAGAGGGGCATCGCGATCGTCGCGGCGGCGAGCGTCCCGAGGACGGCGATGCGCGGCATCCAGCGGTGCTGGCTGGAGACCTGTGCCTGGGGGCGGCGACGGCGCGTGCCCTGCTCCGCCTCGCGCCGTGCCCGTCGGGATTCGAGGGCGGGTGCGTCGGTCTGCTGCGACTCCACCCGCCACCTGCCTCTCACCCTTCGGGGTGGCCCTCGGGCCACCGATGACCGATCAATCACGGAACAGTAACGAAGCACTCCGACGATGCCAAGTCCCCTGCTCAGGACCGGTGCCGGACGCCGGGGCGCTCGTCAGTGCCGACGCTGCATGGCGTCGCGCACCTCCCCCACGAGCTCCTCGAGGATGTCCTCGAGGAAGACGACGCCGAGGGCGCCTCCGCCCTCGGGCGCGTCGACGCGCGCCAGGTGCGCTCCCGAGCGCTGCATCGCCCGGAGCGCGTCCTCGACCTCGTCGCCGGGCGCGGCGGTCGCGAGCGCCCGCACGCGCCAGGACGGGACGGGGGCCCCGCGCGTCGTCTCGTCCGCGTACAGCACGTCCTTGACGTGGAGGTAGCCGACGAGCTCGCCCGCGACGTCGGCGACCGCGAACCGCGAGAACCCGGTCTTCGCCACGAGGCGCTCGACCTCCTCGGGCGTGCAGCCCTCGGTGACCGTGACGAGGTCGGCGACGGGCACCATGACGTCCTGCGCGGTGCGCTCGGAGAACTCGATCGCGCCCGAGAGGAGGCCCTGCTCGTCCCGGAGCACGCCCTCCGCCTGGGAGTGCTCGACGATCGACTGGACCTCCTCCGCCGTGAAGGCGGAGGCGACCTCGTCCTTGGGCTCGACCCCCGTCGCCCGGACGGCGTGGTTCGCGAGCCAGTTGAGCGCGACGATGACGGGCCGCAGCACGCGCCCGATCCACACGAGCGGCGGGCCGAACCACATGACGGCCGTCTCGGGACCGGCGACGGCGAGGTTCTTGGGCACCATCTCGCCCAGCACCACGTGCAGGTAGACGACGATCGCGAGCGCGACGACGAAGGCGATCGGGTGAGCGAGCGACGTGCTCACGCCCAGGGCGCGCAACGGGTCCTCGATGAGGTGCGCGAGCGCGGGCTCCGCGACGACGCCGAGGCCGGTGGAGCAGACCGTCACGCCGAGCTGGGCGCACGCGAGCATGAGCGACACGTTCTCCATCGCCCACAGGACGGTCTGCGCCCGCCGGTTCCCCTGCGCGGCGAGCGGCTCGATCGCCGAGCGGCGCGCGGAGATGACGGCGAACTCGGCGCCGACGAAGAACGCGTTGCCCGCGAGCAGGAGGACGGCGACGAGGAGCGCGGTGGTCGAGCTCACGACTCCACCTCCACGGGGGCCGCGCGGACCGAGAGCCGCTCGACCCGCCGGCCCTCCATCGCCTCCACGCGCAGCACGACGCGGTCGCGGCCATCGCCCGCGACGACCTCGTCGCCCGGCTCCGGCACGCGCCCGAGCCGTGCCATGACGAGGCCGCCGAGCGTCTCGTACGCGCCGTCCTCGGGCGCGCGGAGCCCGGTGACCTCGGTGAGCTCGTCGGGCCGCATGACGCCCGGGACCAGCCAGGAGCCGTCCGCGCGCCGGGCCGCTCCGGAGCGGCGCGGGTCGTGCTCGTCCGCCACGTCGCCCACGAGCTCCTCGACGACGTCCTCGAGCGTCACGACGCCGGAGGTGCCGCCGTACTCGTCCACCACGACCGCCATCTGGAGCCCGAAGCCGCGCAGCTCGACGAGCAGCGGGCCGAGGCGCACGGTCTCGGGCACCCGGGGCGCCTCGACCATGAGCGCCGCCGCAGGGACCTCCTCGCGCCGCTCGTACGGGACGGCGACGGCGCGGCGCAGGTGGACGAGGCCGACGACGTCGTCGCGGTCCTCGCCGATGACGGGGAACCGGGAGTGCCCGGTCCGCCGCGCGGCGTCCACGACGTCCGCGGCCGTCGCGTCACGGTCCACGACGACCATCCGCATGCGGTCGGTCATGACGTCGACGGCGCTCAGCTCGTCGAGCTCGATGGAGTTGGTGAGGAGCGTCGCGACGGACACGTCCAGCGTGCCCTCCTGGGCGGAGCGGCGCACGAGCGCGGCGAGCTCGGAGGCCGAGCGGGCGCCCGACAGCTCCTCGCGCGGCTCGACGCCGACGCGTCGCAGGATCGCGTTGGCCGACCCGTTGAGCACGGCGATCACGGGCCGGAACAGCTTGGTGAACTGACGCTGCACCGGCACGACCTGCCGGGCCGTCGCGTAGGGGGCGCTCAGGGCGAAGTTCTTGGGGATGAGCTCGCCGAAGAGCATCGAGACGAAGTTCACGACGAGGAGGGCCAGGACCCCGGCGAGGACCGCCGCGGCCGCCTGCCCGAGCGCGGTGGCGCTCAGCCCGGCGCCGAACAGCGAGAGCAGCGCCGGCTGGGCCGTGTAGCCGAGGAGGATCGTGGTGAGCGTGATGCCGACCTGCGCGGACGACAGCTCGGTCGACAGGTGCTTGAGCCCGGCCCGGACGCTGCGGTCGCGCCGGTCGGCACGGGCCTTCCCGCCCGACGGCGGGGAGCCGCGTCTGTCGCCCTCCTGGTCGGGGTCGTCGCCCGCGGGGAGGACGGCGGGGTCGAGGGTGACCAGGGAGAACTCGCTGGCCACGAAGACGGCGGTGCCTGCGGTGAGGAGCACCCCGAGCGCGACCATGACCCAGTCGCCTACCACGAGGTGCTCCACCGATATCGGGAGGTGCTCTTCATCGTGCCGACGATGCTAGCGCCCGCTCGCCTCGCGCCGCCCGGGCGCGCGGCGTCCGACCGCCGGGTGGCGGTGAAATCCGGCCGACCTGGGCCGACGTGTGCCACGCTGTATCCCATGGCAGATCCGAGGGCAGCGAGCGCATCACCGACCGGCGCGGGCGCCGGTCCCGTCCCGGGCCGCGGGCCCGTGCCCACGACGGCGCCGTTGGCCGGCGGCACCCCGCAGCAGGCGGCCACGGTCCTCGTCGTCGAGGACGAGCCCGCCATCGCGACGGCGATCGCGCAGCGTCTGAGCGCAGAGGGCTGGCGGGTCGAGGTCGCGCGCGACGGGCTCTCCGGCGTCGACGCCGCGGCACGGCTACGACCGGACCTCATCGTGCTCGACGTCATGCTGCCCGGAATCGACGGCCTCGAGGTGACGCGGCGCATCCAGGCCGAGCAGCCCGTGCCGATCCTCATGCTCACCGCGCGCGACGACGAGACCGACATGCTCATCGGGCTCGGCGTGGGCGCCGACGACTACATGACGAAGCCCTTCTCGATGCGCGAGCTCGTCGCGCGCATCAAGGCGCTGCTGCGCCGGGTCGACCGTGCCACGCAGGCCGCGAGCACCGCCCCGACCGACCCGCCCATGACCGTGGGCGACGTGACGATCGACAAGGCCCAGCGCCGCGTGTACCGCGCCGGCGAGGAGGTCCACCTCACGCCCACCGAGTTCGAGCTCCTCGTCATGCTGGCGAGCTCGCCCAAGACCGTGCTCACGCGCGAGCGGCTTCTCGCGGAGGTCTGGGACTGGGCCGACGCGAGCGGGACGCGCACCGTCGACTCGCACATCAAGGCGCTGCGCCGCAAGCTCGGCGCCGACCTCATCCGGACCGTGCACGGCGTCGGCTACGCGTTCGAGCCGCCCGCCGGATGACCTCCCACCCCGCCGACCCCGTCGACGGCGCGGGCACGGGCCGGGCGCAGGGCGGGTCGGCGAGTCCCGGCCCGGCGCGGAACGGCGTGCACCGCGCGCACACGATCCGCCCGCACCTGCCGGACGTCCGGCCGCTCGACTCGTTCCGCTCGCTGAAGATCAAGCTCGGCGTGCTCGTCGCAGCGACCGTCACGCTCGCGGTCCTCATCACGTGGATCGGGCTCCAGAACCAGCTCGGGCCGTCGCGCACGTTCCCGCTCGCGATCGTCCTGTCGCTGCTCCTCACCCAGCTCCTCGCGCGCGGGATGACGTCGCCGCTGCGCGAGATGACGGCGGCGGCGCGCGCCATGGCCGACGGCGACTACACGCGTCGGGTGCGGGCGACGAGCCGGGACGAGGTGGGCCAGCTCGCCGTCGCGTTCAACGTCATGGCGGAGGACCTCGCGACGAGCGACCAGGTGCGCCGCGAGCTCATCGCGAACGTGTCGCACGAGCTGCGGACGCCGATCGCGGCGCTCCAGGCGCAGCTCGAGAACGTCGTCGACGGCGTCACGCAGCCGACGCCCGCGACGATGGAGATGGCCCTGGCCCAGACCGAGCGCCTCACGCGCCTCGTCTCCTACCTGCTGGACCTGTCGCGCATCGAGGCCGGCGCGGCGGCCCTCAACATCACCGAGATCGACGTGGGCGACTTCCTCGAGGAGAACGCCGAGGCCGTGTCGATGGTGGAGGCCGGGAAGCAGCTGCGGTACGTCGTCGACGTGACGCCGCCCGACCTCGTGCTCGAGGCGGACCGCGAGCGCCTGCACCAGGTCGTGACCAACCTCCTGCAGAACGCGATCCGGCACTCTCCCCAGGGGGGCGAGATCCGGCTCGAGGCGTACCCCGTGGACGACGACGTCGTGCTCGAGATCGTGGACGAGGGACCGGGGATCGCGAAGGAGGACCGCGAGCGCATCTTCGAGCGCTTCGCCCGGGCGAGCGCGACGGGTTCGCACACGACGACCGGCGGCTCGACGGGCGGGACGGGCATCGGCCTCGCGATCGTCCGGTGGGCGATCGACCTGCACGGGGGGCGGATCGAGGTCGCGGACTCGCGCAGCGGAGCGACGATGCGTGTCACGCTCCCGGCGCACGCCCACCCCGTCGAGCCCGACCTGCTCGACGACCCGGCGCCGGGCCGCGAGGACCCGACCGTGCGCTGAGCCCGGCGCTGACAGCGTGGGTCACGAGCGCGCGAGGACGAGTGAGTTCCGTCACACCGCGCGCCCCGGATACCTCGCGATGGCTTGGAATTCCGCGATCTTGCCGTCCGACGAGGTCCGCGTGGGGTCGCGTTTGCCTGGCCCAGACACGGCGTGAAGAACCCGCGAACAGGCCGCGCGCGAACGCCCCGCGCAGCCCCCCGGGCCGCCGTCGAGGGCCTAGGCTGGAGTGGTCCGGAATCCGGACGAGTCTGTGCCGACGTCGGGCGCCACGCCTTCCGCGTGCCGCCTCGCGTCTGCTTCGCAGACTGTGACCGACAGCGACCTGTGTGTGAAAGTGGGCGATCCTCGCGTGTCCCCGAAGGCTGAGTCAGAGGCGATCAGCGACGCAAGCTCCGTGTTCGGAGCGAACGAGTGGCTCGTCGACGAGCTGTACGAGCAGTACCTCCAGGACAAGAACGCGGTGGACCCCGCGTGGTGGGACTTCTTCGAGGACTACCGTCCGGCGGAGCGTGCCGAGACAGCCACGACGACGGCCGGCGCGCCGCCGGCGCCCGTGAACGGCGCTCCCGCTGCGCCCGCCGCGGCTCCGGCAGCCCCCGCCGTGCCGGCCGCGGTGACGGACGGCTCGGCCGCCGCCGAGGCGGCGCAGCGCGTCAAGCCCCCGAAGCTCCCGGCCGACCCCGAGGTCAACGCCGCCGCCGAGGCGGTCCTGGCGACCCGGCCCGTCGCGACGGCACAGCCGGCGACCGCGCCGTACGCGCAGGTCCCGGCCCGCAAGGTCGCCGGCGCGCCGGAGGCCGAGGCGGAGACCGTCGGCGACGACGTGCAGAAGCTCCGCGGTCCCGCGGCTCGCGTCGTGACGAACATGGAGGCCAGCATCCAGGTGCCGACGGCGACGTCGGTGCGCGCGGTGCCGGCCAAGCTCATGGTCGACAACCGGATCGTCATCAACAACCACCTCGCGCGCGGCCGCGGCGGCAAGATCTCGTTCACGCACCTCATCGGGTTCGCGCTCGTCGAGGCGCTGGCGGACATGCCAGTCATGAACGCGAGCTACACGCAGCTCGACGGCAAGCCCGCGGTGAACCATCCCGCGCACGTCAACTTCGGCCTCGCGATCGACCTCGCCAAGCCGGACGGGTCGCGCCAGCTCCTCGTGCCGAGCATCAAGAAGGCCGAGTCGATGGACTTCGCCCAGTTCTGGGCGGCCTACGAGGACCTCGTGCGTCGCGCGCGCGGCGGCAAGCTCGGCGTCGACGACTTCGCCGGGACCACGATCTCGCTCACCAACCCCGGCGGCATCGGCACCGTGCACTCGGTCCCGCGCCTTATGGCGGGTCAGGGCACGATCATCGGCGTCGGCGCGATGGACTACCCCGCCGAGTTCGCGGGCGCTTCGACCGAGCGCCTCGCGCGCCTGGGCATCTCGAAGGTCCTGACGATCACGTCGACCTACGACCACCGCATCATCCAGGGCGCGCAGTCGGGCGAGTTCCTGCGGATCCTGTCGCAGAAGCTCCTCGGCGAGGACGGCTTCTACGACCGCGTGTTCGCCGCGCTGCGCATCCCGTACGAGCCGGTGCGCTGGGTCCGCGACAACACGACGGACGCCGAGATCGAGGCGGCCAAGCCCGCCAAGATCGCCGAGCTGGTCCACTCCTACCGCTCGCGCGGCCACCTCATGGCCGACACCGACCCGCTCGCGTACCGCCAGCGCAAGCACGGCGACCTCGACATCCAGAACCACGGCATGACGCTGTGGGACCTCGACCGCACGTTCCCCACGGGCGGGTTCGGCGGCCGCACCAAGTCGACGCTGCGCGACATCCTCGGCCTGCTGCGCGACTCCTACTGCCGCACCGTCGGCGTGGAGTACATGCACCTGGCCGACCGCACGCAGCGCAAGTGGCTCCAGGAGCGCCTCGAGTCCGGGTACGCGCGCACGCCGCGCGAGGACCAGCTCCGCATCCTGCGCCGCCTCAACTCGGCCGAGGCGTTCGAGACGTTCCTGCAGACGAAGTTCGTCGGGCAGAAGCGCTTCTCGCTCGAGGGCGGGGAGGCGCTCATCCCGCTGCTCGACGCGATCCTGTCGAAGGCCGCGGAGAACGGCCTCGACGAGGTCGGCATCGGCATGGCCCACCGTGGTCGCCTCAACGTGCTCGCCAACATCGCGGGCAAGAGCTACGCGCAGATCTTCGCGGAGTTCGAGGGCAACCTCGACCCGAAGAGCGTCCAGGGCTCGGGCGACGTGAAGTACCACCTCGGCACCGAGGGCGTCTTCACGGCCGAGACCGGCGCGACGACGAAGGTCTACCTCGCGGCGAACCCCTCGCACCTCGAGGCGGTCGACCCGGTGCTCGAGGGCATCGTGCGCGCCAAGCAGGACCGCATCGACCTGGGCGGCGACGGCTTCTCCGTGCTGCCGATCCTCATCCACGGCGACGCGGCCTTCGCGGGCCAGGGCGTCGTGCCCGAGGTGCTCAACCTCGCGCAGCTGCGCGGGTACCGCACCGGCGGCACCGTGCACGTCATCATCAACAACCAGGTCGGCTTCACCACGGGCCCGTCGTCGTCGCGCTCGACGACGTACGCGACCGACGTCGCCAAGGGCTACCAGGTCCCGATCTTCCACGTGAACGGCGACGACCCCGAGGCGTGCGTGCGCGTCGCCGAGCTCGCCTTCGCGTTCCGCGAGCAGTTCGACCGCGACGTGATCATCGACATGATCTGCTACCGCCGCCGCGGTCACAACGAGGGCGACGACCCCTCGATGACGCAGCCGCTCATGTACAACCTCATCGAGGCCAAGCGCTCGGTGCGCAAGCTCTACACCGAGAACCTCGTCGCGCGCGGCGACATCACGCTCGAGGAGGCCGAGCACGTCCTCCAGGACTACCAGGCCCAGCTCGAGCGCGTCTTCACCGAGACCAAGGAGGGCGGCTTCACGCCCGCCGCGGACCGCGAGCCGGTCGCCGGTCTCGAGCGCCCGGAGTCCCAGCTCGAGGACGCCGGCACGATGGTCGGCTGGAAGACGGCGATCGACCGCTCGGTCCTCGAGCGCGTCGGCCAGGTGCACGTCGCGCCGCCGGAGGGCTTCACCGTCCACCCCAAGCTCGCGCAGCTCCTCGAGAAGCGCCGGCAGATGTCCGTCGAGGGCGGCATCGACTGGGGCTTCGGCGAGCTCGCCGCGTTCGGCTCGCTCCTCGCGGAGGGCACGCCCGTGCGCCTCGCCGGGCAGGACTCGCGCCGCGGCAC
Source organism: Cellulosimicrobium sp. SH8 (assembly GCF_025818875.1). Lineage (NCBI taxonomy): Bacteria > Bacillati > Actinomycetota > Actinomycetes > Micrococcales > Promicromonosporaceae > Cellulosimicrobium > Cellulosimicrobium sp. SH8. The sequence goes on from NZ_JAMXMH010000003.1 coordinate 168,302, forward strand.
GTTCGTGCAGCGCCACGCCGTCCTGCACGACCGCGAGACCGGCGCCGAGTGGACGCCGCTGCTGTACCTGTCGGCGGACCAGGCCAAGTTCTGGGTCTACGACTCGTCCCTGTCCGAGTACGCCGCGCTCGGCTTCGAGTACGGCTACTCCGTGGAGCGTCCGGACGCGCTCGTGCTGTGGGAGGCGCAGTTCGGCGACTTCGTCAACGGTGCCCAGACGGTGATCGACGAGTTCATCTCGTCCGCCGAGCAGAAGTGGGGCCAGTACTCGTCGGTCGTCATGCTCCTCCCCCACGGCTACGAGGGCCAGGGGCCGGACCACTCGTCCGCGCGCATCGAGCGGTTCCTCCAGCTCGCGGCCGAGGACAACATGACGATCGCGCAGCCGTCGACGCCCGCGTCGTACTTCCACCTGCTGCGCCAGCAGGCGTACGCCCGCCCGCGCCGTCCGCTCGTCGTGTTCACGCCCAAGCAGCTCCTGCGCCTCAAGGCCGCCGCGTCGAGCGTCGAGGACTTCACGACGGGCACGTTCCAGCCCGTCATCCCGGACGCGACGGTGGACCCGGCGAAGGTCGACCGCGTGCTCCTCAGCACGGGCCGCGTGTACTACGACCTCCTCGCCGAGCGCACCAAGCGCGGCGACGAGGGCGTGGCGCTCGTCCGCCTCGAGCAGCTCTACCCGCTCGACGTCGACGGCATCCGCGCCGAGCTCGCGAAGTACCCGGGCGCCGAGGTCGTGTGGGTCCAGGACGAGCCGGAGAACCAGGGCGCCTGGTCGTTCGTGCACATCAACCTGCCCGAGGACCTGCCGCGCGTGAGCGTCGTCTCGCGCCCGGCGTCGGCGTCGACCGCCGCTGGCACGGCGAAGAAGCACCAGGCCCAGCAGGCCGTGCTCCTCGAGCAGGCGTTCGCCCGCTGACCTCGCCGGGCTCCGGCCCTGGACACGACGAAGGCCCCCTCCGCACGGAGGGGGCCTTCGTCGTCGGGCGCGCGGCACGGTCGCGCCGGGCGCTCGGGGCCGTCCCCGCCGAGACCGACCCGGGCGTCCGAGATCGACCCTCAGGGGACCGACCTGGCGACGTGCGGGTCGACCTCGCGGGTCACCAGCGGTCGTGGATCTTCGCGCGCAGGTGCTCGTCGTAGATCTCGCGGACGCCCGAGGTGAAGAGCGGACCGAGGACGTCCGCGTCGCCCGCGGCGGCGTTCGAACGTGCCTGATCGACGTTGCGCGCGCCGGGGATGACGGTCGACACGCCGGGCTGCTGCCAGACCCACGCGATCGCGACCTGGGCGGGCGTGAGCTCCTGCCCGACGATGTCGTGCACGAGCGTGGTGAACTCGCCCGCCGCCTGGACACCCGTCTCGAAGTCGACGCCGGAGAACGTCTCGCCGACGTCGAACGCGCTCCCGTCGCGGTTGTACGTGCGGTGGTCGTCGGCCGCGAAGGTCGTGTCCTTCGTGTACTTGCCGGACAGCAACCCGGACGCGAGCGGCACTCGCGCGATGACGCCGACCCCGGCGGCGGACGCCGCGGGCAGGACGGCGTCGAGGGGCTTGAGCCGGAACGCGTTGAGGATGATCTGCACGGTCGCGACGCCGGGGCGCGCGATCGCGGTGAGCGCCTCGTCGACGGTCTCGACGCTCACGCCGTAGCTCGCGATGGCACCCTCGGCGACCAGGGTGTCGAGGCCGTCGTAGACCTCGTCGCGCGAGTAGACCGCCGTCGGGGGGCAGTGGAGCTGGACGAGGTCGAGGCGGTCCGTCCGGAGGTTGCGACGCGACCGGTCGGTCCACTCGCGGAACTTCGCGAGCGTGAAGTTGTCCGCGTCCTGGGCCTCGCGGCGCCCCATCTTGGTCGCGACCGTGATCGCGTGGCTCGGGTTGTCCGCGAGGTACCCGCCGATGATCTGCTCGCTGCGCCCGTCGCCGTAGACGTCCGCGGTGTCGAAGAACGTCACGCCGGCCTCGGCGGAGGCGTCGAGCACGGCGCGCGCGTCGTCCTCGCTCACGTCGCCCCAGTCGGCGCCGAGCTGCCAGGTTCCCAGTCCGACGACCGAGACGAGCCGTCCCGTGCGTCCGAGCACCTGTCGTTCCATCGTTCCTCCTCGTGCTGCGTCGGGTGCGCCGGGAGACACACCCGGGCACCGAGTCTGACTGCCGAGAGCGCATCGCGCACCCTCGCACGCCGAGTACCGTATGTGAGCGTGAACACCCATGCCCCCTCGGGGACCCAGGTCCGCATCGCCCACGGCGAGCACGCAGCGACGATCACCGAGGTGGGCGCGGCCGTGCGCGAGTACGCGGTCGGCGGCCGGCCCGTCTTCACCCCCTTCGCGGAGGACGAGGTCGCACCCGCGTTCAACGGCGCGGTCCTGCTCCCCTGGCCCAATCGGCTGCGGGACGGCGCGTACGAGGTGGACGGCACCGCGTACCAGGTGCCCGTGTCGGAGCCCGACCGCAGCACCGCCCTGCACGGGCTCGCGTGCTGGCAGCGCTGGGTCGTCGTCGAGCACGAGGCCGCGCGCGCGACGCTCGAGCTGCACCTGCCGCCCTCGCCCGGCTACCCGTTCGACCTCGTCACGCGCGTCACCTACTCGCTCGACGACGCCGGGCTGCGCGTCCACGTGCGGACCACGAACGTCGGCGCGACGACGGCTCCCTACGGCATCGGCTTCCACCCGTGGCTCTCCGCCGACGGCGCGAACCTCGACGAGTGCACGCTGCGCCTCGACGCCGCGACGCGCGTCACGACCGACGACCGGCTCCTGCCCACCGGCACCGAGCCTGTCGCAGGGAGCTACGACCTGCGCGAGCCGCGCCCGCTCGCGGGCGTCGACCTCGACGACGCGTACGTCGACGTGCTGCGCGACGCCGACGGCCTGTCCTGGATGCGGCTCGCCGCTCCCGACGGCCGCACGTCCGCCGTCTGGATGGACGGCTCGATGGACACCTGGCAGGTCTGCACGGGCGACCACGTCGGGGACGTCGCGTTCCGCCGGTCCGGCGTCGCCGCGGAGCCGATGAGCTGCATCGCGGACGCGTTCCGCACCGGCGAGCGCCTCGTGCGGCTCGAGCCGGGCGCCTCGCACGAGGTCACCTGGGGCGCGACGCTGCTCTGACCTGTCGGATCGTGGGCGGTCCGTCCGATATGCCCGGCTGGACACGCCGGGCCCACGAGGCGGTTTCGACCCACGCCGCCCACGTCGGGGAGAATGGCGCCCGTGGAGGACGCCGTGAGTCGTGAGGTACGGATCTGCGTCGTCGGCGACGAGCTGAGCGCCGGCGTCGGCGACGCGAAGGCCCTGGGGTGGGCGGGGCGCGTCGTGGCGCGCACGCGCTTCCCCCAGCCGGCGTACGTGTTCCCGCTCGCCATCCCCGGCGAGACGACGACGGCGCTCAGCCAGCGCTGGGAGGCGGAGACCGCGCGACGGTTCGCCCCGGAGCCGGACGTGGACAACCGCCTCGTCATCGGCCTCGGCCGCCACGACCTCGACGCGGGGCTCTCGGTCGCGCGCTCGCGCCTCAACCTGGCGAACGTGCTCGACGTCGCGGAGTCGCACCGGCTGCCGACGTTCGTCGTGGGCCCCCCGCCGGGCCACGCGCAGGACGCCGACCGGCTCGCCGAGCTCTCGCACGCCTTCTCCGACGTCGCGAACCGGCGCCGCGTGCCGTACGTCGACACCTTCAGCCCGCTCGTCACGCACGAGCAGTGGCTCGCCGACCTCGCGCAGAGCGGCAACGGCTTCCCCGGGCAGGCGGGCTACGGGCTCATGGCCTGGCTCGTGCTGCACACGGGCTGGCACGCGTGGCTGGGCCTGCCGGACGACACCGTCTGAACCCACCGCGCACGACGACGGCCCGTCGCCCCAGGACCACTCCTGGGACGGCGGGCCGTCGGCGCGTCGGCGTCAGCCGCGCGAGACCGTGAGGTCGCCCGAGACGGTGTTCGCCGAGACGTACGCGCCGCCCGCGCCGGGCTGGTCGACGTGGTCGACCGACGTCGTGCGCTGCGCGGCGGAGTCCAGGCGGACGCCGTCGAGCACGGCCTTGCCCGTGACGCTGCGGGCCTTCAGGTTGACCGGCGACCCGGCGCCGAGGCGCACGGCCACGTCGCCGGAGACGGTGCGCGCGTCGACGAGCGGGGTGCTCTCGCGTGCCACGACCTCGACGCCGCTCGTCACCGTGTTGACCGACACCCGGCCGAGCGTCCCGTCGAGCGTGACCGCCCCGGACGCGGTGCTCACGTGGACGTCGCCGACGTGCTCGCTGACGTCGACCGCACCGGTCGCCGTCTTGATCGACGCCGTGCCCGACACGCCCTGGACGCGCACCGCGCCCTTCGCGGTCGTCACGGACAGGTCGGCCCGCGTCCCGACGACGGAGGCCGTGGCGCGCGCGGTCGTCACCTTGACCGGCACGTGCGCGGGGACGGTGAGCCGGACGACGGCGCGGTCCTTGTCGCGCAGGCCCTTCGCCCGCTCGACGAGGCCCTCGACGCCGGCGAAGTCGTAGCCGACGCGCAGCTCGCCGTCGTGCACGCTCACCTGGAGCGGGCGCTCGGACACCTCGCTGACGTAGAGGTGCGCCCCGGCGTCGCGCGCAGGGTCGGCGACGACGTCCACCGCGCCGTCGGTGAGCTGGACGACGACGCGCCGGACGTCGGCGACGTCGACGGTCTGGGGGGCGTTGATGACCCAGGACTCGGTGCTCATGCGCTTCTCCTCGTTCGGTGCTGCGGTTCAGGGGTGCGGTGCTGGTCGTTCGTCGAGGGGTTCTCGTGATCGTCGGTCAGGGCAGGGTCGCTCGCACGGCCTTGCGCGCGCTGTCGAGCACGGTGCGCAGGGTGTCGACCGTGAGCTCCGAGACGACGCTCGCCGCGTCGGCCCGGCGCAGGTCGGCGCGCACGTCCTCGCGGAAGCGCTGCAGCACCGCCTCGGCCTCCATGCGCCACGCGTACGACTCGCGTCGCCGCGGGTCGGGCTCGCCGTCGCGCGGGCGGGCGCGCGCGGTCTGCGCGGCGGCCGCGAGCTCGGCCCGCAGTCCCTTCAGCGAGCCCTGCACGTCGGCGCGCAGCGCCTCGGCGCGCTGGCGCACCGTCTCGGCGATGCCGTGCTCCAGCGCGGCGACGTCGGCGCGGCGCGCCTCGATCTCCGCGCGGCCCGCCGGGGTCAGCTCGTACGTCGTCTTGCGACCGTCCGCGCTGCGGTGCACGAGGCCCTCGTCCTCGAGCCGCGCGAGGCGGGGGTAGATCGTCCCGGCGCTCGGCCGGTAGGTGCCGCCGAACCGCTCCGAGAGCTCGGTGATGAGCTCGTAGCCGTGCTTCGGCCCCGTGTCGAGGAGCGCCAGGAGGTAGAGCCGGAGCTCGCCGTGCGCGAAGACGGTGGCCATCAGCGGTCCACCGGCCCGCTCGACGGCGCGCCGTCGCGAGCCCCCGGGCTCCCCCACACGGGGGCGTCGGCGTCGACCGGGGCGTCCTCGACCGGGTGCACGGCCGCGTCCCACGACGTCTCGTCCGGCGCCCCGCGCAGGACGGTCACGTCGCCGGAGACGGCGGAGACCCGGACCGGCGAACCCTTCCCGGACCGCGCGGGCTGGTGGAACGAGCGCGCGGACCCGCGCTGCTCCGCGCCGTCCACGAGCAGCCGCCCGCTCACGCAGCGGATCGCGTAGTCCATCGCGTCCGGGTCGGGCAGCCGCACGAGCACGTCGGCGGAGACGGCGCTGACCGTGATCTCGGACGGGGTCGTGCGGGTGTCGACCGTGACGGACCCCGAGACGGAGTCGAGGCGCAGCGCACGGAGCGCGCCGGTCGCGGTGAGGCCGCCGGACACCGAGTCCATGCGGACCGGGCCGTCGTGCTCGCTCGCCGAGACCTCGCCCGAGACCGTGTCGACGCGCAGCTCGCCGCTCGTGCGGCTCGTCATCACGGAGCCGGAGACGGTCGCCAGCCGGGCGCCGTCGCGCACGCCCGCGACGAGCGCCTCGCCCTGCACGGTCGCGACCTTGACCGTCGTCGTCGCCGGCACGGCCACGTGCACGTCGGCCGCGTCCTTGCCGGTGTACGTGCGGAAGCGTTCGAGGAAGCCCTTCCAGCCCGCGACGAACGGCCCGTAGCCGACCCGGAGCGTGGTCCCCTCGAGGCGCACCTCCAGGGGACGGCCCACGACCGAGTGGACCTCGACGCGCGTGTCGGTGCGCGTCGGGTCGTCGTGCGCGACGACGTCGATACGCCCGCCGATGACGGTCGCGTCGAGCGTCCGCACGCGCGCGAGGTCGATGGCCTGGGGACTGGTGACGGTCCAGCTCTCCTGCGTCATCCTGTGCTCCGTCCGTGGTCGCGCCCCCTGCGCCATGGAGGCGGTCGCGTGCGAGACTCGCGATATATCTCGTTCTGCCAGACACGATATATCGCGTGCTCGACCGTGGCAAGGGGTCGCGTGTGGGACGATGGTGGGCGGACTGGACCCGCCGAGACCGGCGGGACTCCCCCGATCGTCAGGAGAACACCATGAGCAAGCGCGGACGCAAGCGTCGCAGCCGCAAGGGCAACGCCGCGAACCACGGCAAGCGCCCCAACGCCTGAGACGGCGCGCCCCCCAGGGGACGGCGAGAGGGCCCGGACCGACGACGTCGGTCCGGGCCCTCTCTCGTTCTCTACCCGCTCTACCCGCTCTGCCCGCGGTGGCGGGCGCCTCGGGTGGTCTCAGCGCGTCTCGACGACCGTCGTCGTCGTGACCATGACCGTGAGCTGCGTGTGGATGCGCTCCCGCAGTCCCGCCGGCGCCTTCTCGTGGCACGAGCGGCGCACGAGCTGCTTGACGAGCTCCTCCACGCTCAGCTCGGCGAGGCACGGCGAGCAGTGCGCGACGTGCGCGCGCATGCGCAGCTCGTCGTCCGGAGTCATCTCCGAGTCGAGGTACTCGTAGAGGTGCGTGAGCGCGTGCTCGCACTCCGACTCGCCCGCCGTCGAGTGCGGGATGGGCGTCACCGACTCCTCCACGGGGCCGCGCCCGGGAATCCGGCTCTCTGACGTGCTCACGACTCACCTCCGGGGGTCTTGGCCCCCACCAGTCCTCGCCTCACGGCGTAGTCGGCCAGCAGCTCGCGCAGCTGACGCCTGCCTCGGTGCAGGCGCGACATGACCGTGCCGATCGGTGTCCCCATGATCTCCGCGATCTCCTTGTAGGGGAAGCCCTCGACGTCCGCGTAGTACACGACCATGCGACGGTCCTCGGGCAGCTCCTGCAGCGCGCGCTTCACGTCCGAGTCCGGCAGCCGGTCGAGCGCCTCCGCCTCGGCGGAGCGCAGCCCCTGCGAGGTGTGCGACGCGGCGCGCGCGATCTGCCAGTCCTCGACGTCGTCCGTCTGCGCCTGCTGCGGCTCGCGCTGCTTCTTGCGGTACGTGTTGATGAACGTGTTCGTGAGGATGCGGTACAGCCACGCCTTGAGGTTCGTGCCCGGCCGGTACTGGTGGAACGCCGCGAACGCCTTCGCGAACGTCTCCTGCACCAGGTCCTCGGCGTCCGACGGGTTGCGCGTCATGCGCAGGGCCGCGGAGTACAGCTGGTCGAGGTACTGCAACGCGTCCTGCTCGAACCGTGCGGCGCGCGCGGCGTCGCTCTCGGTCTGCGGCGCGCGGTTCGTGTCCTCGGCGTCCGTCGTGTCCACGGGCAGCGTCGTGCCTTCGACCGGCGTCGTTCCCGACGCCGTCGCGGGGCTGCCGGAGACGTCGCTGCCGGAGATTCGCTCTGTCATCAACAACGAGCCTAGTCCCCTGTTCGTCTGGGTGTCCGGTGACGTGACCGGTGCCGACCACGCGGCGGCGAACGCCGCGTCCGCCGTCGGCGCCTCGGGGGTCGACGACGCGGCCCGGGCAGCGGGTGCGGGAGTCTCGAGCAGGACGGTCACGAGTGGTGCAACCCGCGCACGCCCTCGCGCATTCCCGCGCCCGGGGACCCGCCCGAGCGCAGCAGGCACGGCCTCGCTAGCGTGGCGCCATGACGACCTCGCAGACCCCGTCCCGCTTCCTCACCCTGCTGCGCGAGCAGGTCGGGCACGAGCTCGACGCGCACCAGCAGTACATCGCGATCGCCGTGTGGTTCGACGCGCACGACCTGCCGCAGCTCGCCGCGCACTTCTACCGGCAGTCGGTGGAGGAGCGCAACCACGCGATGATGATCGTGCAGTACCACCTCGACCGGGACCTGCCCGTCGAGATCCCCGGCTCCGGCCCGGTCCGCAACGACTTCGGGGACGTCGTCGAGCCGCTGCGGCTCGCGCTCGACCAGGAGAAGCAGGTCACGGCGCAGATCGAGGCGATCTTCCGCGCCGCGCGCGAGGAGGGCGACGCCCTCGGCGAGCAGTTCCTCCTGTGGTTCCTCAAGGAGCAGGTGGAGGAGGTCGCGTCGGCGACGACCCTGCTCACCGTCGCGCAGCGCGCGGGCGACAACCTGTTCGACCTCGAGAACTTCGTCGCGCGCGAGACGATCGGCGACTCGGGCGAGTCGGCCGACGCACCGGAAGCCGCGGGCGGGGCGCTCTGACGCTCCGCCGTGAGGCGCGCCTCACGTCCCGCGGGTGGCGCCGCCCGGGCGGTCGCGGCAGGCTGGGACCGACCGGCGGACGCCCGGGGCGGACACCTGGGACGGACACCGGCGAGTCACCGGCGATGAGGAGAGAACCGATGCTGCTGCGTCACCTCGCGAGGCCCATGCTGGCCTCGTGGTTCGTCTACGACGGGCTCCAGGCCGCGCTCAAGCCTGCCGAGCACGTGCGAGCCGCGCGCTCGGGCGTCGAGCTCGTGGAGAAGAGCGCCGGGATCGAGGCTCCGCTCAGCGAGAAGCAGGTCGCCCTGCTCGTGCGCGCCCACGGGGCCGCGACGGCCGTCGCGGGGTTGTTCCTCGCCGTCGGGAAGGCGCCTCGCACGGCCGCCCTGACCCTCGCCGCGCTCACGGTGCCGCTCGCGGTCGTCAACCAGCCCTTCACCCCGGGCGAGGCGACGCGTGCCGAGCGCACGCGGAAGTTCGTCGCGAACGTCGGCGCGATCGGCGCGGCGCTCATCGCGGGCGCGGACTACGAGGGCCGCCCCGGCGTGCAGTGGCGGCTCGAGCAGGCGCGGCACGACCTCGCGCTCGCCAAGCAGGCGAAGCAGGAGGCCGTGGTCGCGAGCGCGAAGGGTGCCGTGAAGGACGTCTCCGCCTCGGCCCGGGGAGCGGCGAAGGAGGCGGGACGCTCCACGAAGAACGCCGCGAAGCACGCGGCCGAGGAGGCGCGGCGCTCGGCGCGGCGCGCCACGAAGGCCGCCCAGGAGGCCGCGGAGCACGCCGCGACCCTCGCCGCGGGGGCCGTGCACGACGCCGAGGCCGCGGTCCGCGCGAAGGTCGCCTGACGCGGTCGCGACGCGTCCGGGCGGCGGAACCGTCCGCCGTCGGGCGCGGTCCCTCCACTAGCCTGGAGGCCATGACGACCTCGCCCTCCGCCGCGTCCGTGCCCGCCTCCGTCGACGAGGGCTGGGCCGCGCCCACGGCGGGTGGGCCGCTCGACGCGACGGTCGAGGTCCCGGGGTCGAAGTCGCTGACGAACCGGCTGCTCGTCCTGGCCGCGCTCGCCGACGGGCCCGGGACGCTGCGCGGCGCCCTGCGCAGCCGCGACGCGGACCTGATGATCGCCGCCCTGCGCACGCTCGGCGTCGGCGTCGAGGAGGGTGCGTCGCCGAGCGAGCTGCGCGTGACCCCCGGTCCGCTGCGCGGACCCGTCGAGGTCGACTGCGGCCTCGCCGGCACCGTCATGCGCTTCCTGCCGCCGCTCGCCGCGCTCGCCGACGGCACCGTCCGGTTCGACGGCGACGAGGGCGCGCGCGTGCGTCCCATGGGCCCCGTGCTCGCGGCGCTCAGCGCGCTCGACGTGCCGGTCGAGGGCGACCGCGGCGGCCTGCCGACGACGCTCCCCTTCACGATCCGCGGCCGCGGCCGGGTGCGTGGCGGGTCGGTCGACGTGGACGCGTCGGCGTCGAGCCAGTTCGTCTCCGGGCTCCTCCTCGCCGCCGCGCGCTACGACCAGGGCCTCACGGTGCGGCACATCGGCCACACGCTGCCGAGCATGCCCCACATCGAGATGACGGTGGAGGTCCTGCGGGAGGTCGGCGTCGTCGTCGACGACTCCCGGCCCGCGATCTGGCGGGTCGAGCCCGGTCCGATCGCGGCGCGCGACGTGCAGGTCGAGCCCGACCTGTCGAACGCCGCTCCGTTCCTCGCCGCCGCGCTCGTCGCGGGGGGCACGGTGCGCGTCACGGGCTGGCCGACGGCGACGACCCAGCCGGGCGCGATGGTCCCCGAGCTGCTCGAGTCCATGGGCGCGACCACGTCGCTGGACGGCGACGTGCTGTCCGTGACGGGCACGGGCGAGGTGCGCGGCGTCGACGTGGACCTGCACGCGGCCGGCGAGCTCGCGCCGACGATCGCCGCGCTCGCCGCCCTGGCCGACTCCCCCAGCCGCCTGCGCGGCATCGCCCACCTCCGCGGGCACGAGACCGACCGGCTCGCCGCGCTCGCGACGGAGATCACGCGCCTCGGCGGGCAGGCGAAGGAGACGCGCGACGGTCTCGTCATCACGCCGCGCCCCCTGCACGGCGCGCTGTTCCGCACGTACCACGACCACCGCATGGCGACGTCCGCCGCCGTGATCGGCCTGCGCGTCCCGGGGGTCGGCGTCGAGAACGTCGAGACGACGGCCAAGACGCTGCCCGGGTTCGCGGGGATGTGGGAGCGCATGCTCGGGGGCGGGACCGGACCCGGCGCGGGAGCGGCGGCCCGCTGATGGCCCGCCGCGTCCCGGACGAGTCCGACTTCCGCTCTCGCCCCGGCAAGCACGGCAGCCGGCCGCGCACCAAGCAGCGGCCCGAGCACGCGGACGCAGTCACGGGGTTCGTCACGGGCGTGGACCGCGGCCGGTACACGCTGCTCGTCGGGAACCACGACGGGACGGGCGACGGGACGGGCGACGGGACCGGCCACGGGACCGGGGACGACGAGCGCACCGTCCTCGCGATGAAGGCGCGCGAGCTCGGCCGCACGCGCATCGTGTGCGGGGACCGTGTCGACCTCGTCGGGGACGTGACCGGCGACGACGGGTCGCTCGCGCGGATCGTGCGCATCCAGGACCGCTCGTCGGTGCTGCGCCGCACGGCCGACGACACCGACCCCTACGAGCGGGTCATCGTCGCCAACGCCGACCAGCTCGTCGTCGTCACCGCGCTCGCCGAGCCCGAGCCGCGCACGCGCATGATCGACCGGTGCGTCGTCGCCGCGTACGACGCCGGCATGGACGTCCTCCTGTGCCTCACCAAGGCCGACCTCGCCGACCCCGGCCCGCTGCGCGCGCTGTACGAGCCGCTCGGGGTGTCCGTGGTCGTGACGCGCCGCGCGCCCGACGGCCTCGCGCCGGACGGCTGGGCGATCGAGCCGCTCGACGCGGTGCGCGAGGCGCTGGCCGGGCGCACGTCCGTGTTCGTCGGGCACTCGGGCGTCGGCAAGTCGACGCTCGTCAACGCCCTCGTCCCCGACGCGCAGCGCGCGACCGGCCACGTCAACGACGTCACGGGCCGCGGCCGCCACACGTCCACGTCCGCCGTCGCGCTGCGCCTGCCCGGTGGTGGCTGGGTCATCGACACCCCCGGCGTGCGGTCGTTCGGCCTCGCGCACGTGCAGGTCGACCACCTGCTGCACGCGTTCGAGGACCTCGACGCGGTCGCCGCGGACTGCCCCCGCGGGTGCACCCACCTGGACGACGCCCCGGACTGCGCTCTCGACGAGTGGGTCGAGGCGTCCCCCGACGACGAGACCCGCGCCGCCCGGGCCGCCCGGCTCGAGTCGTTCCGCCGCGTGCTCGCCTCGCGCACCGGCGCGGCCTGAGCCCCCGACCGCGCGGCGCCTCCCCCGGCCGGGCGGGCACCGCTACGGTGTGAGCCATGACGCCCCCCTCGACGCGCGGCTACGACGACGACCTGCGCCTCGCCCACGTGATCGCCGACCAGGTCGACGCGCACACGATGTCGCGCTTCAAGGCGCTGGACCTGCACGTCGAGTCGAAGCCGGACTCGACGCCCGTGAGCGACGCCGACCGCACCGCCGAGGAGATCATCCGCGGCCAGCTCGGACGGGCGCGCGGTCGCGACGCGATCGTCGGGGAGGAGTTCGGCGAGTCGGGTCACGGCGCCCGACGCTGGATCGTCGACCCCATCGACGGGACCAAGAACTTCGTGCGCGGCGTCCCGGTGTGGGCGACGCTCATCGCGCTCGCCGACGGCGACGAGGTCGTCGTCGGGCTCGTCTCGGCGCCCGCGCTGGGCCGTCGCTGGTGGGCCTCGAAGGGCACCGGCGCGTGGACCGGCAAGTCGCTCGCGGCCGCGAGCCGCCTGCAGGTCTCGGGCGTCGCGTCGTGGTCCGACGCCTCGCTCGCCTACTCGTCGCTCGACGGCTGGGAGGAGCGCGGAAAGCTCGACCCGTTCCTCGACCTCATGCGCGGTGCCTGGCGCACGCGCGGGTACGGCGACTTCTGGTCGTACATGCTCGTCGCCGAGGGCGCGGCCGACGCGGCCGCCGAGCCCGAGCTCGAGCTCTACGACATGGCCGCGCTCGTCCCCATCGTCACCGAGGCCGGCGGCCGGTTCACGTCGCTCGACGGCGCCGACGGCCCGTGGGGCGGCAACGCCGTCGCGACGAACGGCCTGCTGCACGACGAGGTGCTCGGCCGCCTGGGCTGACGCGGACCGCCGTCGGGCGCCGCCCCCGATCGGCAGACCACGGCGTGCCACGGCGCGCCCGTCAGCCCCGCGGCACGTCCTTGAGCTCCGACCAGTCGTACCAGAGCAGGTCGCGCTCGTTGACGCGGTCGATCGCGGCGTCGAGCGCCTCGTCGGCACCGGGCCCGTCGTCGTCGGCCGCGGCGAGCACCGCCTCCACGTCCGGGACCGCCTCGGGCTCGTCGACGTGCACGCACACGATCGCGACGTCGGGCACGGTCCGCAGGACCTCGACGGCGCTCGGCGCGGGGGCGTCCTCGTCGTCGGAGTCGTCGGCCCCCACGACCTGCACCGCGCCGTCGGGCACCTCGAGCGTGACGACGAGCCGCTGGCGCGGCGCGTCCGGGCGCGCCGCGACGAGCGCGAGCGAGTCGTCCGCCGCCTCGAGCGCGGCCGCGTACTCCAGGCCCTCCTCGTCCTCGTCGGGCAGCGCGCGCGTCAGCGCGGCGGTCACGGCGTGCGCGCCGCGCGGGGCGACGCTCCAGCGGGCGGCGTCGGCGGTCACGGTGACGGCGTCGAGCTCGTCGAGCGTCGCGGGGAGGTAGATGCGCATGGGTTCAGTGTGCCGCCTCCAGCGCCTGTCCGTGCGCCGCACCACGCCCGGGAGGTGCCGCCTCCCGCACGTGCGCGGCGAGCCGCGCGAGGGCGCGGCGGGCGGGGCTCGCGGGGGCCGACTCCGCGAGCGTCCGGCCCTCCCGGAGGCCGAGGTCGACCGCACCGTCCTCGGGGACGACGTGGAGGTCGTCGACGCTCGCGTAGCGGGCCATCGCGTCACGCACCGCTCGCTCGGGTCGTGGCCCCACGACGCTCGCGCGCACCCGGTTCACCACGACGGCGCGCGCCGCACCGACGCACGCGCCCGTCTCGGCGAGCTCGTCGAGCGCACGGACGAGGCGCTGGAGCCCGACGGGGTCGCCCGCGCCGACGACGACCACGACGTCCGCGGCGCCGAGGGCGCTCCACGTCGCGTCGTTGCGCTGCGGGGCACGGGTGTCGTACGTCAGGAGCTCGTCCCGCTCGATCCCGAAGCCGCAGTCGACGACCGTCCAGTCCGCGACGGATCGCGCGACCTCCCACACGGCGTCGAGCGACGCCCCGGGCAGCTCCGGCCAGCGGGCCGCCCGGGTCAGGCCCGTGAGCACCCGGACCCGCGGCAGGACCGTCGGCGCCAGCGCGACCAGCCCCGCGGCGTCGAGCGCGCCCTGACCCGCGCTGCGGGCGGCCGCGGCCAGCCCCGGTGACTCGTCGAGCAGGCCGAGGCGCTGCGCGACGCTCCCGCCGTACGTGTCGGCGTCGACGAGCAGGACCTCCGCCTCGGGCGACGGCAGGACGCCGGCCGGGACGTCCACGTCGGCGGCGCGCCGCTCCCGGCGCGGCGGACGAGCACGCCGCGCCGGCGGCGGTCCCGCGAGCTCGGCGGCGAGGTTCGTCGCCACGGTCGTGCGACCGGGTGCACCGGTCGGCCCCCACACGGCGACGGTCCGCCCGCGGCGGGGTTCCCGCCCTGGGGCCGCCGCACCGGTGCCGGCGGCCGGCCGGGGGACGCCGGGTGCGCCCGTGGCCGCCTCGCGCGGCGGAAGGACGGCGCGGACGACGTCGCACAGCGCGCCCGGGGCGGCGTCCAGGTCGACGACCGCGTCGACGCCGTAGGCCCGCACCCGTCCCTCCTCCCACGTCCCGCCCGGGGCGAGCGCGACGACCCGGACGTCGTGGGCGTGCAGGTCGACGACCGCCTGCCGGTCCAGCGCCGGCAGGTCGCACGACACGACGGCGACCCGCCCCGCACCCGCCGCGGCCGCGGCGAGCAGCTCGACGACGTCCGCGCACCTCCGCGTGACCTGGAGCCCGGGGGCGGCGAGCGTGGTGACCACCTCGGCCTCGCGCGCACCGCGGACCGCGCACAGGACGGTCGCGACCGTCGTCGCCCCGCTCACCCCGCACCCCCGGCCGGGACGAGCGCGATCGTCCCGTCCCCGGCCACCGCCGCGAGCACGGCCGGGAGGTCGTCGACACCGACCAGGAGGTGGACCGTCGTCGGGCCGCCCACGACGAGCGTCCCCTCCCCCTCGTCGACCTGCGCGACGGTGACGCCGCCGACGAGCAGCTCGGGCTGCGGCGGCTCGTCGGCCGCTCCGGCACCCGGGTCGGCGCCGGCCGTCGGGCCGGGTGTCTCGGGGACGTACCAGACGTCGACCGTCGCCCCGGCGACGATGCGCTCCGAGAGGCCCGTCGTCACGGGTACGGCGACGGCGCGCACCGCGAGGTCGGCCGCCGCACCGAGCGAGGACGCGGGGACCAGCTCGCCCTCGGCGACGGTCCGCAGGACGACGGCCTCGTCCGGGAGCCCGTCCGCCGCGAGGAGGTAGCGGTCCGTCTGCGTGCCGAGCCGCACCTCCACCGCCCTCAGGTCCGCGACGGTCACGGCCGTCCCGGGCGTGAGCGCCTCCCCGGCCGCGTAGACGGTGACGGTCCGGCTCGCGGTGCTCACGGCCCAGGACCCGAGGGCCACGGACAGCGCGACCACGACGATCCCCACGAGGAGCCGTGGGTCCTTCCAGCCGGGTCGCCTCAGGCGCGCGGCGGCACGTGGTGCCGGTTCGACCCGCACAGGTCGTTCCGTGGTCGTCGTCATCGATCTCCCCCTCGGTGGTCCGGCACGTCAGCCGTGCCGCGGCTTCATGATCCCCGCTCCGCGCCGCCCGTGGCGGAGCCTGTGGACGAGCGCCGGGTCGCGGCGCGCGCGTGCCAGACTGACGCCATGGCCCAGCGGTTCCTCACCCTCGCCGACGTCACGGACGAGCTCAACATCTCGGCGGCGCAGGCGTACGCGCTCGTCCGCTCCGGGGAGCTCCCCGCGATCCAGGTGGGCGGCCGGGGGCAGTGGCGCGTCGAGGTCAGCGAGCTCGAGGCGTACATCCAGCGGATGTACGCCCAGACGCGCCAACGCATCGAGGCCGGCGACTTCGACGGCTGAGCTCACGTCGCGTCCTCGGGCTCGGCCTGAGACGACCTGGGCGGGCACGGCCGCGAGTCTCGCGCGCTCCCCCTGCACGCTCGTCATCGCGGGACGAACCCCGGTTCCGACTCGCTCACGCACAGGACGGCGGACCAGGGCACGACCCGCGCGCCGTGCCCGGTGCCGGGGGCGACCTCGAGGTCGACGTGGTCCTTGCCGACGCGCGCGACCCAGCCGGGGAACGTCCCCGCGGGGGTCCGCACCTGGACCGGTCGGCGGTCGCGCATGAGCGCGCGCAGGGCGTGGCCGAGACCCAGTCGTGCCGACCGGGCCGAGGGCGCGGGCTGTGCGTGACGGCCGACGCCCTGGACGGTGGCGATCGCCCCGGTCGGGACGAGGTGCTGACGCCGGGCGTCGCCTACGAGCACCCACTCCTCCGCCGCCTCGCGCAGCTCTCCGGTGACGGTCGACCCGTCGCGCAGCTCGAGCGTGACCGTGCCGGGCGTGCCGCGCAGCCGCTCGACGAGCGTGATCGTCGCGTGCTCGGCGCGGGTGAGGTCGGCGACGGCGGCGGCCCGGTCCTGCGACTCCGCGGCGGCGAGCTGTGCCGCGAGGTCGTCGAAGAGGGCGTCCCATCGCACCGGGACACCGTAGCGGTCCCGCGCACCGGCGACCCCCGCTGTGTCCACATCACGAGAAGCCCTCTGGACAGCCGGGTCGGGTCGCGCTTAGATCGACCTGTCGACATCAAACGACATCAAACGACACCAAGGGCCGTCCTCCACGGACGGCCACGCAGGGGGCACCGATGGACCGTCGCACCGCCGTACCCGCACGAGCCGGGGGGATCGCCGTCCTCCTCGCGCTCCTCCTCGTCATGAGCGGCGCCGTGACGGCGCTCTCGCTCCGCGCTGAGCACCTCGCCGGCACCCTCTCCGGCGCCCGCCCGGAGCCCTACGTGGAGCTTCTCGCCGTGGCGCTCGGCGCCGTGGCAGCCACCTGGGTGGGCGTCAGCGCGCTCCTCGGCCTGGGCTGCATCGTCGTGCGTGCCGTGGGCCGCTCGTGGGGAGCCGGAGAACGGCTCGTCCTGCGCGTGGCGCCGGCCGTCGTCCGCCGGGCGGTGCGGGCCGGCGTGGGGCTGACCGTGGGGGCGGGCCTCGTCCTCGCCGGAGGGACCGCGCAGGCCGCCACGACCCCCGACGCCGACCCCGGCGTCGCGGCGGTCGACCTGGGGTGGCAGACCTCGGCGTCCGCCCCCGAGCCGGACGCACCCGCGGAGCCCGCTCCGCACCCGACGGACGCCTCCGTCCCCGCGCCCTCGCACGCCCCCTCCGTGCCGACGTCGGCCGCCGCCCAGCCGGCGCCCGCGGTCACCGTCCCGGTCCCGGAGTCGCCCGACCCCGCGACCACCGCGCCGGCCGCACCGTCGACGTCAACGGGCGCTCCCGACGCTTCGAGTACCGCTCCGACCTCGCCGTCGACCCCCGCCACGGCCTCGGCCCCGGACCGGGCGACGGCCCCGGGCACCGCGCCGACGTCGGGCGCCTCCGCTCCCGCACGTGCACCGCAGGCCCCGAGCGCCGCGGCCGCGCAGCGTGACGCGGCACTCACGGTGGTGCGTGACGCCGCGGCGGACGGGCCGCGCGAGGTCGTCGTCGTGCGCGGCGACTCGCTCTGGTCGATCGCCGCACGCCACCTGCCGGACGGCGCGTCCGACGCGCAGGTCGCCGACGCGGTCCAGCGCTGGTACGCCGCGAACGTCGAGGTCGTCGGCGACGACCCCGACCTCGTCCGCCCCGGCCAGGTGCTCGTCGCACCGAGCTCGTGACGACCGCCCGCCACGAAGGAGCCCGACCATGACCGCTCCCCTGCTGACCGCCGCGGACGTCCAGCCCGCGACCGACGTCGCCACCCCGTCGCACCGTCGCACTGCCCCCGCGTCGCCCGAGCGGCCCGCGCGACCCGCCCGCTCCACGAGCGTGCCCGCCGACCCGCCCGCCCGCCTGGTGCGGTGCGTCGGCGAGCGCCCCGTCCCGACGATGGACCTGACCGACGTCACGACCGCACGGGCACCGCAGCACGTCGTGCGGGGACGCCCCCTCGAACCCCCGACCGCACCGCTCCCGCTCCCGGACCCGACGGCCCTGTGCTGCGCCGTCGTGCGGGCCGCCGTCGAGGTCGTCCGCGGCGAGCGCACCGTGGGCCAGCTCGCCCGGTGGGTGTCGCCCGAGATCTACGAGACGCTCGCCCGGCGGTCGCGTCTCGTCGCCGACGGCCCCCGCCCGACGACGACGCGGCCCGTCGCCGTGCGCCGCGCCCGCGTGCTGCGGATCGGCGACGGCGTCGCGGAGGGCACCGTCGTGGTCGAGGACGGCGACCGCGTCCGGGCCGCTGCGGCGCGGCTCGAGGCGCGCCGCGGCACGTGGCGCGTGGTCGCGCTCGAGATCGGGTGAGCGGACCTCACCCGGCACGACGACGGCGGGGCGCGCCACCAGTGGTGGCACGCCCCGCCGTCGTCGGTCCCGTCACGGCGCAGGCCGGACGGGAGGAGGGTCACTCCTCGTTCTGACCGTGGCAGACCTTGTACTTCTTGCCCGAGCCGCACGGGCACTGGGCGTTGCGCGGCGTCCCGGGGAACGTGCGACCGTCGCTCTCGACGGCGCTCGCCTCGCCGTGCAGCGCCCGGCGCGAGCGTCGACCCGCGTCGCCGGACACGACGGCCTGGCCGGTGCCGTCCTCGCTCGGCGCGCTGTACGACAGCGGGACCTGACGGTCGGGGCCGTCGAGGCCCTTCGCGATGAGCGTGCCGGGGCGATCGCCGCTCGCCGGGCCACCGAACGCCGCCGGTGCCGTGACGGGTGCGGGCTCCTCGACCGGGGCGTCCTCGGTCGCGACCTCCTCGGACGGCGCGTCCTCGGTCGCGTCCTCCGCGGCCGGCGCGTCCTGCGTGGCGGACTGCGCCGCCGCCGCGAGACCCGCGGCCGCGCCCGCCGAGGCCGCACCCGCCGCGCCGCCGAGCGCCTGGCCCGCCGCCGACTGCGCGGCCTGCGCCGCCGCCGCGGCGGAGATCGCCGGGGACTGGGCGGGGTCGGCCGCACCGGGCTCCGCGACCTTGACCTCGAGGTTGAAGAGGTAGCCGACCGTCTCCTCCTTGATGGCCTCCGTCATGGCCTGGAAAAGCTGGAAGCCCTCGCGCTGGTACTCGACGAGCGGGTCGCGCTGCGCCATCGCGCGCAGCCCGATGCCCTCCTTGAGGTAGTCCATCTCGTAGAGGTGCTCGCGCCACTTGCGGTCCAGGACCGAGAGCGTCACGCGTCGCTCGAGCTGGCGCATGTTCGTCGAGCCGAGCTGCTCCTCGCGGTTCTGGTAGGCGATGCGGGCGTCGGAGAGGATCTCCTCGAGGAGCAGGTCCTGGGACAGCCGGGTCTCCCCGCCCGCCTGCTCGACGACCTCCTCCGGCGAGATCGAGATGGGGAAGACGGCCTTGATCGCGGTCCACAGGGCGTCCAGGTCCCAGTGCTCCGGGTTGCCCTCGGCCGTGGCGCCCTCGACGTACGCGGTGACGACGTCGGTGAGGAAGTGCTGCACCTGCTCGTGCAGGTCCTCGCCCTCGAGCACGCGGCGGCGCTCGTCGTAGATGACGGTGCGCTGGCGCGACAGGACGTCGTCGTACTTGAGGACGTTCTTGCGGATCTCGAAGTTGCGCGACTCGACCTGACCCTGCGCGCTCGCGATGCCGCGCGTGACCATCTTCGACTCGAGCGGCACGTCGTCGGGGAACCCGGCGCGGTTCATCATCGACTCGGCGAGGGTCGAGTTGAACAGGCGCATGAGGTCGTCCTGCATCGACAGGTAGAACCGGGACTCGCCCGGGTCGCCCTGACGGCCGGAACGACCACGGAGCTGGTTGTCGATCCGGCGGGACTCGTGGCGCTCGGTGCCGAGCACGTAGAGGCCACCGAGCTCACGGACCTCGTCGTGCTCCGCCGCGACCGCGGCCTTCGCCTTCTCGAGCGCGTCGGGCCAGGCGGCCTCGTACTCCTCCGGGTTCTCCGCGGCGTCGAGGCCGCGCGCCGCGAGGTCCGCGACCGCCATGAACTCGGCGTTGCCGCCGAGCATGATGTCGGTACCGCGACCGGCCATGTTCGTCGCGACCGTGACGGCGCCCTTGCGGCCCGCCAGCGCGACGATCGAGGCCTCGCGCTCGTGCTGCTTCGCGTTGAGGACCTCGTGCGGCACGCCCTGCTTCTTCAGCTTGGACGACAGCAGCTCGGACTTCTCGACGCTCGTCGTGCCGACGAGCACCGGCTGGCCCTGCGCGTGGCGCTCGACGATGTCCGCGACGACCGCGTCGAACTTGCCCTCCTCGTTCTTGTACACGAGGTCGGCCTGGTCGACGCGCTGCATCGGACGGTTCGTCGGGATCGGCACCACGCCGAGCTTGTAGGTGCCCTGGAACTCGGCGGCCTCGGTGTCCGCGGTACCGGTCATGCCCGAGAGCTTGGAGTACAGGCGGAAGTAGTTCTGGAGCGTGATCGTGGCGAGCGTCTGGTTCTCCGCCTTGATCTGCACGCCCTCCTTGGCCTCGATGGCCTGGTGCATGCCCTCGTTGTACCGGCGGCCGGGCAGGATGCGCCCCGTGTGCTCGTCGACGATCATGACCTCGCCGTTCAGCACGACGTAGTCCTTGTCGCGCTTGAAGAGCTCCTTCGCCTTGATGGCGTTGTTGAGGAACCCGATGAGCGGCGTGTTGAGCGACTCGTAGAGGTTGTCGATGCCGAGGTAGTCCTCGACCTTCTCGATGCCCGGCTCGAGCACGCCGACGGTGCGCTTCTTCTCGTCGACCTCGTAGTCGGCCCCCTGGTTCAGGCGCCGCACGACCTTCGCGAACTCGCCGAACCAGCGGTTCGTGTCGCCCGACGCGGGACCCGAGATGATGAGCGGCGTGCGCGCCTCGTCGATGAGGATCGAGTCGACCTCGTCGACGATCGCGAAGTGGTGGCCGCGCTGCACGAGGTCGTCCGTGGACCACGCCATGTTGTCGCGCAGGTAGTCGAAGCCGAACTCGTTGTTCGTGCCGTACGTGATGTCCGCGGCGTACTCCTCGCGGCGCTGGGCGGGCGTCTGGCCGGACAGGATCACGCCCGTCGTGAGGCCGAGGAAGCGGTAGACGCGGCCCATGAGCTCGCTCTGGTACTTCGCCAGGTAGTCGTTGACCGTGACGACGTGCACGCCCTTGCCCTCGAGCGCGTTGAGGTACGCGGCCGTGGTCGCGACGAGCGTCTTGCCCTCACCGGTCTTCATCTCGGCGATGTTGCCGAGGTGCAGCGCCGCACCGCCCATGAGCTGGACGTCGAAGTGCCGCTGGCCGAGCGTGCGACGCGACGCCTCGCGCACCGCGGCGAACGCCTCGGGGAGCAGGTCGTCGAGGGTCTCACCCGCCTCGAGGCGCGCCTTGAAGCGGTCGGTCTCCTCCCGCAGCTCCTCGTCGGTGAGATCCTCGAAGCCCGGCTCGAGCTTGTTGACCTGGTCGGCGAGGCCGGACAGCTTCTTGAGGATCCGGCCCTCGCCGATGCGAAGGACCTTGTCGAGGATCGAAGGCACGCAGGACTCCCGTATCGATCGGTGCCCGGGCCGGGTGGTCCGGGAGCAGCGCCGACGCTCTCCCGCGCGGGCGCGCACGGCAGCGGACGTCGGCAACGTCACACAACATCGTAGGCGAGTCGGAGCGACGTCGGACCCGTCCGGGTTTCGCCGACGACGAACCTCGCCGGCGAGACCCGCGCCAGGGTACGACGACAGGGCGTCCTCCGGCGGTCCCGCCCACCGTCGGGGTGGGCGTCGTCAGGCGGCCGCCACCTCGGCGGCAAGTGCCGGGGCCAGGTCTCCCGACGGCGCGACGTCGACCTCGGGCACCCCCAGCCAGCCCCCGAGCACGCGGAGCTCCGCGGCGAGGCGCGCCGCCGTCCCCTCTCCCGCCGCCTGCTCGTGGTGCGCCGACAGCACGCGCAGGACGCCCGCCCGCCGGTCGGCCTTGAGGTCGACCCGCGCCGTGAGGTCCTCGCCCTCGAGGAACGGCAGCACGTAGTAGCCGTGCACCCGCTTGGGCGCCGGCACGTAGATCTCGATCCGGTAGTGCACGTCGAACAGCCGCTCGAGCCGCGTGCGCTCGAACACGAGCGGGTCGAACGGGTTGAGCAGCGTCGTCGCCGTCGCGCGGCGCGGGAGCGCGGCGTCCGCGTGCAGGTAGGTCGGCTCGTCCCAGCCCCGCACCGTCACCGGCCGCAGCGTCCCGGCCTCGACGAGCTCGTCGAACGCCGTCCGCACCGCGGGACCGCGGAGCCGGAAGTAGTCCTTGAAGCAGCGCAGCGTCCCCACCCCGTGCGCGCGCGCACCGATCTCGAGGAGAGCCCGGACGGCGTCGGCGTCCGTGACGGGCGGCGCCGCGAGGACTGCCGGCGGCAGCACGCGTTCCGTGAGGTCGTAGCAGCGCTCGAACGCGCCGTTGCGGCGCGCGGACGTGATCTCCCCGGTGAAGAACAGGAACTCGAGCGCGCGCTTGGCGACGGTCCAGTTCCAGCCCCACTGGGACCGGTCCCGCGGGTGCGCCCGGCCCTCGGCCTCCAGGATCTCGTGCACCTCGCTCGCGGTGATCGGGCCGCGTTCGGTGACGAGGCGACGCACGTCCTCCACGGCCTCGGAGTGGCTCATCTCGACCGCGCTGATGGTCCCCCACGCCTCGGTCCGGTACCGACGGCGGCGCCACTCCAGCAGCGGCCACGTGCTGGGCGGGACGTACGACGCGACGTGCGCCCACGTCTCCACGAGCCGGCGCGGGGCACGACCTGCCGCGCGGTCCAGCAGCGCGGTGTCGTACGGGCCGAGACGCGCGTACAGCGGCATCAGGTGCGCCCGCGCGAGCACGTTCACCGAGTCGATCTGCAGCAGCCCGAGGCGGTCGATCACCCCCTGGACCTGCCGCATCGTCGGGGCCCGCCCGCCCGTCCCGTCGTACGGACGCTCGCGGTGCAGCCCCTGCGCGGCGAGCGCGACGCGGCGCGCCTGGGACAGGGACATCGACTCGGACCTCGACGGCGTGGCGACCACCCCCCGATCCTGCCCTGCCCCACCCACACGCCCGCCCCTGCCCACCAGGACCGCCTGGTCGGCCGGGCGCGGACAGCACGACGCGCCCGGACCCGAGGAGGGTCCGGGCGCGTCGGTGCGGGTCAGGCGGTCTTCTCGACCGCGGCGTCGGCGCAGTCGCAGGACGTGTCGAGCGCGACGACCCCGTACGTCCAGCCGCGGCGCCGATAGGCGACGGACGGGCGCGAGGTCTCGACGTCGACGAAGAGGAAGAAGTCGTGACCGACCATCTCCATCTCGTACAGCGCGTCGTCCACGGTCATGGGTTCCGCGGAGTGCAGCTTCTGCCGGATGACGACGGGCGAGTCGCCGAGGGTCGTCTCGACGGCCTCCCCGGGCTCGCTGGGCGCGGTCGGCGCCGGCGGCGGGGGTGCGGCGTGCGCTGCCGGGTCGTAGGGGCGCACGTCGACGGGCGGCACGACGGTGTGGTTGCGGTGGTCCTTGCGACGGTCGCGGGCACGGCGCAGGCGCTCGGCGAGCTTGTCCATCGCGAGGTCGAGGGCGCCGAACCGGTCGTCTGCCGCTGCCTCGGCGCGGACGACGGGTCCCTTGGCGCGCACGGTCAGCTCGACGCGTTCGCGGACCCCGGAGAGCCTCGGGTTGTTCTCGTGGGTGACCTCGACGTCCACGCGCTGCGCCGTGGGCGCGAGCTGCTGGACCTTGGCGAGCTTGTCCTCCACGTGCCGGCGGAAGCGGTCTGCCACTTCCGTGTGCCTGCCGACGACGACGATCTCCATGTGAGCCTCCGCGAGGATCTTGTGCGGCGCCCGGCTCGATGCGTCCGAGCGCCTCGTTCGGATTCGGTAGGAGCACCCGTTCCCGGGTGCGGTGGGCTACCACCTCCTTGCGGCGCGAGGCCGCGCGCTCGGTACGCTCGCGCGGCGTCGGACGTGCCCTGCACCTCCGTCGTCCGCGGCGACTGGCCCTCAGACTAACCCGCGGTCCGGGGTGTCGGCAGCACCAACGGGAGGTGAACCGGAGGACCTTCGACCCGCACGCCCCGTCGGGCGTCACCCCGTCCCCTCGGGCGCCCGCCGACGCGTCGACGGCGCGGGTGTCGCGGCCAGCACGAAGGCTCCCAGCACGGGTGTCCCGGCGCCCACGAGGGCGGCCGCGCACGCGGCGAGCGTCGCCCCGGTGGTGAGGACGTCGTCGACGAGGAGGCACGGGATCCCGTCCTGCACGGCCGCGCGCGCCCGGCGTCCGGTCACCGGACCCGCCGCGAGACGGACCGCCCCGAGGCGGGCACCCCGCGCCCGGGAGCCGAGACCGACCTGGTCACGCACCGGTCCCCGTTGCACGAGCAGGGGTGCGGTCCGCGCCGCCGTCCCGGACGCGACGAGGCCTGCGGCGACCGCCCGCGCGAGCACGCTGACGGGGTCGCGTCCGCGCGTCCGGCGCGCGGCGGCCGACGTCGGCGCGGGCACGACCAGGACCGGACCCGGTGGTCCGCTGCGGGTGCCGAGGACCTGTCCCAGCGCGGCGCCCGCTCGTCTCGCGACGGAGCCCAGCGGGCGGTCGAGGTCGGCCCGGCCGCGGTCCTTCCAGGCGACGACCACGCCGCGCACCGGGCCCACGTAGTGCGCCGGGGCCCAGACGGGGAGGGGTGGGACGCCGTCGAGCCGGTCGAGGCGCGGGGCCGCGAGCTCGCGCCGCCGCAGCGGGGCGCCCAGGGGCGCGAGGCAGTCGGGGCACCACCGGACGTCGGGACGGTCGCACCCGGGGCACGCGACCGGCAGCGCGACGCGCGCGACGTCGTCGAGAGCACGGAGGAGCACCGGACCAGCATGCCCGTGAGCGCCGTCCGCGGGCGGGCGCGGGGCGGGACCCGGTGGACGACGGCGGCCCACGGGCCGGACCGGCGAGCGGCGGCCGAGCCTGTGGTCCGGCCTCGACGGCGGCGGTCCGCGCCCCGGTCAGCCCGGGTAGGTGGGCAGGCGCACCTCGGTCGCGACCTTCGTCCAGAGCGTCGAGGTGCCCGCCGCGTAGAGGCTGCTGTCGCTCGTCCCGACGAGGGCCGTGGCGATGCCGGTCGCCGAGGCGAGGGACACGGCGTCCTCGACCGGCGACGCGGCCGCCGTCGGTCCGCCGACGGGCACGCGCTGCACGACAGGCTCGGCCGTACCGGCGGTGCGGCCGAGCACCCCCAGCAGGGCACGGTCCATCCACGTGACCTGGGTGGCGGCGACCACGGGCTGCCCCACGCGGACCGGCTCCGAGAGCTGGGTCGGGCGACCGGCCTCGTCGCGGACGATGCCGGCGACCTGGATCTGCGCCCCGCTCCCGGCGTCGCTCACGACGGCGACCCGCGCGCCGTCCGGTGCCACGCGCACCGACATGATCGTGCGGCCCTCGAGCCAGGGGGCCGCGACGGTGGAGACCGCCGCGTCGGACCCCGCCTCGCGGAGGTCGACGACCTGCAGCGTGCCGTCCTGGACCTGCGGCCCGCTCCACAGGTACTGGAAGCGGTCGATCGTCGGGGCGAGCAGGTTCGACCCGGTGAGCAGCGTCGTCGGACCGGACTCCGCGGTGGGCGCCGTGACGATGCGGCTCGCCCCGTCCCGGACCACGTACGTCGCGTCGACGGACCGCCCGCGGAACGCGAGCGCGGTCGGCTGGAGCCCGGTGAGCGGCGCGGCGGACGCGACGGCCTTGGTCGTGCGGCCCTCCAGGCTCATGATCTGGTCCCCGGCCAGGACGACGGGGTCGTCCGGGGTGGTCGCGACGCCGATGGTCGGGACCTCGTCCGCGGAGAGGGTGGAGCCGCCCACGCCGACCGTGATCTCGACCCGCCCTCCGAGCGAGGCCTGGAGCTGGGCCAGCAGGAGGGCGCGGTCGGCGGACGACGCCTCGGCCACGGGTTCGTTGAGCGGAACGATGACGGCGCCCTCCCCGGGCGGGACCGAGTCGATGCTCAGCGCGGTGCCCTCGGGGGCGACGGTCGACACGGAGCCGGCGAGCCACTCCGCCGGCCCGCGCAACGTCTCGCGCACCGCGAGCGCCTGCCAGTTGCGGCTGGGGAACCAGCGCGCGTCGGGCACGAGGTAGGCGCGGTCGATCGTCGGGAAGTAGAGGTTGACCTGCTTGTACGTCTGCGCGAAGTTCGTCTCCGTGATCGTCAGGCCGTCGTCGACCGTGTCGATGCGCCACTGGTCGTCGTCGTCGCGCACGAGCCCGTAGGAGATCTCGATGGTCTGACCCCGGACCTGCTCGGTGTAGACGCCGTGCTCGTCGACGGTGCCGATCAGCTCCGCGGTCGTGCGGACCGTCGTCGTGCCGTCCTCGAGCGTCGACTCGTCCACGACGAGCTCCGGCTCGCCCGAGAGGATCGCGACCTGGGCGAGGGGGGACCACTCCTCCTGCACCTCGGACGTGAGGAACTCCGAGGCGACGTCGAAGGAGCTCCGCGCACCCTGGGCCTGCGCCGCGAGGAAACCCTGGACGATCTGGGTCGGCGACGCGTCCCGGATCGGGGCCGCGGCGCTGACGAACGGCTGGCCCGGATCCTCCGGGGTGGCCTGCCCCTCCGTGACGGGCCCGGAGGTCGGGATCGACGCGCACGCGCCGAGCGCTGCGACCAGCGCCGTCGCGAGCCCGGCGGCGAGCGCGCGCCCGGCCCGTCGGCGCAGGGTCCGACCACGCGGTGTCGGACCGCGCAGCGTCCCGGTCGTGGTCATCGCGCCTCCTGCACGTCGTCGCTGGTCTGGTGCTCCGTGCTGTCGCCGGGTCCGGGCTCGGCCGCCCGGCCGGGGTGCGCGGCGTGGTCCCGCGGCAGGACGACCGGGATGCCGCCCGTGACCGACGGGATGTCGGCGGGACCCGCCGTCCCCTCGACGTCCTCGACGACCGGCGTCGTGGCGCTCCACTCGGCCGGGAGCCCCCTCCCGACCGCAGCCTCGGCCACGAGCGGCAGCGGCGAGGACTGGAGCCGGATGCCCGCGCGCCGCGGGAGCGTGAGGCGGAAGCTCGCGCCACGTCCGGGACGACCCCACGCCTCGAGCCAGCCGCCGTGCAGGTGCGCGTCCTCGAGCGAGATCGCGAGGCCGAGTCCCGTGCCCCCGGTCGTGCGCGCGCGGGCCGGGTCCGCACGCCAGAAGCGGTCGAACACGTGCTGGACCTCGTCCGAGGTCATGCCGACGCCGTGGTCGCGCACCGCGATCGCGACCGCGTGCCCGTCGCCCTCGACCGTGATCTCGACGGGCCGCTCCTCCGCGTGCTCGATCGCGTTGACGACCAGGTTGCGGACGATGCGCTCGACGCGTCGCGGGTCGATGTCGGCCGTGACGGGCTCGTCCCCGAGGTGGACCGACAGCCACACGCCCTTGCGCTCGGCGAGCGGGGCGGCGTGGTCGACCGCGGCGTTGACGACGTCGCGCAGGTCGCGCCGCTCGGCGTCCAGGACCGCGGCCCCGGCGTCGAACCGGCTGATCTCGAGCAGGTCCGCGAGGAGGTCCTCGAACCGGTCGAGCTGGGCCTGCAGCAGCTCGGTCGAGCGCTTCGAGACGGGGTCGAACTCCTCGCGCGAGGAGTACAGCACCTCGGACGCCATGCGGATCGTCGTCAGCGGCGTCCGCAGCTCGTGGGAGACGTCGGAGACGAACCGGCGCTGGAGCATCGACAGCTCCTCCATGCGCCCGATCTGCTCCTGCAGACCCTGCGCCATCTCGTTGAACGAGTGCGCGAGCGACGCCATCTCGTCGTGGCCCTTGACCGGGAGCCGCTCGTCGAGGCGGCCGTCGGCGAGCCGCTCCGCGACGCTCGCCGCCTGGCGCACGGGGAGCACGGCCTGACGCGTGACGAGCGCGGTGATGCCGACGAGCAGCCCGAGCAGCACGAGCGCGCCGACGAGCAGGACCGACTGCAGGAAGCGCAGCGTCTCCTGGTCCGCCTGCAGGTCGTAGAGGTAGTAGAGCTCCCACGTCCCGGCGACCGGCACCTCGACCGTCGAGCCGACGACGATGCCCGGCACGACCGGCGAGTCCGGGTCCGCCGGGTCGACCGGGATCCCGACGGACTGCAGGTACTGCTCGCCGTCGGCGGCGACCGTCGCCGCCCGCATCTCGGGCGTGACGAGGTCGGCGAGCTGCGGGTTCGTCGACAGGTCGAGGAACCCGACGGTGCTCGACCCCCCGGCCTGCCACAGGAAGACGTCGCGTGAGGAGCCCGTGCTCTGGAGCATGGAGAACAGGTCGAACAGCAACGACTGCGCCTCCGTCGCGTTCGCGGCGGGAGACGCGTCGAGCGTGCTGCGCGCCTGCTGCGTCGACTGCGCGCTCTCCAGGTCGACCTCGGCGGCGCGGCGCTCGTAGAGCCCGTCGCGCATCGCGTCGGTCAGGTAGGCGCCGAGCGCGCCGACCGTGAGCACGCCCACCACGAGCGCGGACGTCACGACACGGAGCTGCATCGACGAGCGCCACCGCCACACGACGCGGCGGACCGTGGCGCGCGCACGGCGTCGCACCCGGCGCCAGAGCCCCCGCCAGCGCCCGTCGGTGGAGCCGGCCGTCGTGCTCACGTGCGGGTCGCGCCCGCCTTGTACCCGACGCCGCGGACGGTCAGCACGATCTCCGGGTTCTCCGGGTCGTGCTCGATCTTCGAGCGCAGGCGCTGCACGTGGACGTTGACGAGGCGCGTGTCCGCGGCGTGCCGGTAGCCCCACACCTTCTCGAGGAGCACCTCGCGCGTGAACACCTGCCAGGGCTTGCGCGCGAGCGCGACGAGGAGGTCGAACTCGAGCGGGGTGAGCGCGACCTGCTCGCCGCCGCGCGAGACGCGGTGGCCGGTGACGTCGATCTCGACGTCACCGATCGACAGGTGCTCCGGGGCCGGCTCCTCCGTACGGCGCAGGCGCGCGCGGATGCGGGCGACCAGCTCCTTGGGCTTGAACGGCTTGGAGATGTAGTCGTCGGCGCCCGACTCGAGGCCGAGCACGACGTCGACCGTGTCGCTCTTCGCGGTGAGCATGATGACGGGAACGCCCGACTCGGCACGGATGAGGCGGCACACCTCGGTGCCGTCCTTGCCCGGGAGCATGAGGTCGAGGAGCACGAGGTCCGGCTGGGTGCTGCGGAACGTCTCGAGCGCGAGGTCGCCGTCGGCGCAGAACACGGGTTCGAAGCCCTCGGAGCGCAGGACGATCCCGATCATCTCGGCCAGAGCGGTGTCGTCGTCGACCACGAGCACACGAACCTTCATGCGGACATCTTGCCATCGACGGGCCGCCGCTCGGCGCGGCCCGGGGACTGCGGCGCGGGTGAACCCGCCCGGCCGACCCGCCGGGCCGGGCCGCCGTCGCGCAGGGCCGCGTACTAGGGTGGCCTCGCCGCCGTCGCCCGATCCTCGCCCGGCGGCCTGGAACGACGCCCGAGCCGACCGCGGGGGACCACGAGCACATGAGCACACCCGACACCTCCGGCACGCCGGACGGTGCCACGCCGGACCCGACGACGGCACCCGGTCCGACGACGCCCGCCGGCCCCGCCCAGGGCGACGACGCCGGCGGCTGGGGAGCCCCCGCGTACGGCGCGCCCGGCTACGGCGCGCCGGGCGGCGCGGCCCCCCAGCCCCAGTACGGCCAGTACGCCCCGGGATACGGACCCGGCCAGGTCCCGACGACGGACCAGCCGCCCGCGCCCGCCGCGCCGAGCGGGTGGGGACAGCCGCCGTCCGGTCAGCCGCAGCACGGGCAGGCCGCGCCGCAGGGTCCGGGCGGGTACGGCCAGCCGGGCTACGGGCAGGGTCAGTACGGGCAGGGTCAGTACGGGCAGGGTCAGTACGGGCAGCAGCAGTACGGGCAGCAGCAGTTCGGCGCCCCGGGCTACGGCCCGCCCGCCGGGTTCGCGGGCGCGCCCTACGTGGCCCCGGCCGCCAAGCCGGGGATCGTCCCGCTGCGCCCGCTGTCGCTCGGCGAGATCTTCGACGGCGCGTTCGGCGCGATCCGCCACAACCCCCGCGTCATGCTCGGCATGAGCACGCTCGTCGTCGTGATCGCCACCGTCATCGGGGCGCTGCTCGGGTGGGCGTTCTCCGGCTACTTCGCCGACTTCTTCCTCTCCCTGCCCAGCGAGTCCGGGCTGGGCGGGATGGAGAACGACTTCGCGATGCTCTACTCGAGCACGCTCGGGACCGGGCTCACGACGAGCCTCGCCACCCCCATCGTCAGCGGGCTGCTCACGGTCTCGATCGGGCAGTCCGTCATCGGGCGCAAGGCCACGATCGGGGAGGTCTGGTCCCAGGTCGGCCGCCGCGCGTGGTTCCTCATCGGCTTCTCGCTCCTGCTGGGCCTGGCGTGGGCGGTCGCCGTCTCGCTGGTCGTCCTCCTGGTCGTCCTCGGCTTCGCCGCCACGACCGGGCTCGGCGTGGTCCTGCTCGTCGTGGCCCTCCCGGGTCTCCTCGCCCTGGCGGTCTGGGTCGGCACGCGCACCGGTCTGGTCCCGCCCGCGCTCGCGCTCGAGGGTCAGCCGTTCTGGGCGACGGTCCGGCGCTCGTGGCTCCTGACGCGCGGCAGCTTCTGGCGCCTCTTCGGCATCTACCTGCTCGCCTACGTCGCGATGTACGTCGTCGTGCAGATCGTCGTCTCGCCGTTCAGCCTCGTGAGCACGTTCCTCCTCGCCGCGGGGCAGGGCTTCGTCGCGAACGCTCTGCTGGCGCTCGGTGTCGCGCTCTCGACGATCGTCATGACGTTGTTCCTCGGGAGCGTCGTGGCGCTGCTCTACATCGACGTGCGCATGCGGCGCGAGGGCCTGGACGTCGAGCTCGCCACCGCGGCGAACGCGCAGCCGCCGGCATGACGCTGCGGTCGCTCGCGGCCGACGTGCCCGTGCAGCCGGGCGCCGACGAGGCGCGCCGGTGGCTCGTCGAGGAGCTCGCGAAGCCCGAGTACCGCACGGAGCCGTCGCTCCTCCAGCGGTTCCTCGACTGGCTGCTCGGGCTCTTCGACGGCGCACCCACGATCGACCTGGGCGGCCCGCTCACCGCGGTGCTCGTCGTCGCGGTCGTGCTCCTCGTGGCCGGGATCGCCTACTGGGTCGCCGGCCCGGTGCGCCTGTCGCGCCGGGCGACGACGTCCGCCGTCGTGCTGGACGACGACGTGCGGACCGCCGCCGAGATGCGCGCGGCGGCCGACGCCGCGGCCTCCCGGGCCGACTGGGCGACCGCCACGCTCGAGCGCTTCCGCGCCGTCGTCCGCTCGCTCGAGGAGCGGGCCGTCCTCGACGCCCGTCCCGGGCGCACCGCGTGGGAGGCCGCCGAGGCCGCGGGCGAGCGCGTGCCCGACGTCGCGGACGGCCTCGCCCGCGGCGCGCACCTGTTCGACGACGTCGCGTACGGCAAGGCCGCCGTCGGGCCCGAGGCGGACGCGTTCCTGCGGGCGCTCGACGAGCGCACCCTGGCGACGCGTCCCGTGCTGCGGCCTGAGCTCGCGACGGCGGCCGCCTCGTCCTCGGGGGGTGACGCGTGAGCACCACGGCACCCCCGGGGCCCACCGCTCCCGCGGCCACGGACGGCCCCCGCACGGTCACGACGGCGCACGTGCCCGTCGTCGGCGACGGCACGACGGCCGGTTCCCGGGCGCGGAGCCGGTGGCGGCGCGCCCGCTGGCCCGTCGCGGTGGTCGTCGCGCTCCTCGTGCTCGCCGGCCTGTCCGCGATCGCGCGCCCCACGACCTCGGCGACGCCCCTGGCGCCCGACAACCCCGGCCCCGACGGCGCGCGCGCCGTCGCCGAGGTGCTGCGCGACCAGGGCGTCGAGATCACGTACGTCACGACGGTCGCGGACGCGGTCGCGGCGGCCGCGGACGGGGGCACCCTCCTCGTCGCGCAGGGCGACTTCCTGCTCGACGAGCAGGTCGACGCGCTCGTCCGCACGCCGACCGACCTCGTCCTGGTGGCTCCGCCCGACTTCCTGCTCTCGACCGCGACCGACGGCGGCGCGGAGCTCGCCTACGACTGGGGGTCGGGGACGTCCGCCCGGTCGGCGCGCTGCGACGACCCGGCCGCGGAGGCGGCCGGGTCGCTGCGCTCCGACGGCGTGGGCTTCCTCTCGCTCGACCGGACGACCGTCCTGTGCTTCCCCTCCGCCGACGACCCGTCGATCGGCGCCTACCTCGTGCACGAGACGGACGGGCGGAGCGTGCGCGCCGTCGACACGACGGCCGTGCTGCGCAACGACGCGGTCACCGACGACGGCAACGCCGCCCTCGCCCTGTGGACGCTCGGCGCGCACGACCGCCTCGTGTGGCTCGTGCCCGACCCGTTCGACACGTCGCTCGGCGGAGGCGAGGACGAGCAGACCCCGGCGCTCTCCCTCCCGCCGTGGTTCGGCGTCGTCGCGCTCCAGGTGCTCGTCGTCGTGCTCGTCGTTGCGCTGTGGCGCGGCCGCCGGCTCGGCCGGCTCGTGACGGAGGACCTGCCGGTCGTCGTGCGCGCGGCCGAGACGACGCGCGGCCGCGGCCGCCTCTACCGGCGCGCCGGGGCGCGCGGGCACGCCGCCGCCGGGCTGCGCGCGAGCGCCGCGGACCGGCTCGCGAACCGGCTCGGCCTCCCGCGCTCGGCCGACGCGCCCGCCCTCGTCGACGCGGTCGCCCGCGCGACGGGTCGCCCGGGCGAGCAGGTCGCCCAGCTCCTGTACGGACCACCACCCGCCGACGACGCGGCGCTGCTCGAGCTCGCGCGTCACCTTGACCGGATCGAGAGCGAGGTCTACCACTCGTGACGCACCACCCCGACGGCTCCGTGCCGCAGCCCGACCGCTACGCGCCGCCACCGCGCCAGGACCAGCCGCAGGGCCAGGACCCGAGCGTCGCCGACCGCGTCAGCGCGGCCGCCGGCGCACCCGGGCACGAGCCCGGAGCGCACGGTCCCGGCGCCCCGGCGCCCGGCTACGCCACCGCGCCCCAGGCCGCGTACGGCCAGCCCGGACCCGCACCCGTGCACGACGCGCCGCCCGCGCCGTCCCCCGAGCTGCGCCAGGCCCTGGCCGCCGTGCGCACCGAGGTCGGCAAGGCCGTCGTCGGGCAGGACGGGGCCGTGACGAGCCTGCTCATCGCGCTGCTGTGCAAGGGCCACGTGCTGCTGGAGGGGGTGCCCGGCGTCGCGAAGACGCTGCTCGTGCGAACGCTCGCCGCGTCGCTCGACCTCGGCACCAAGCGCGTGCAGTTCACGCCCGACCTCATGCCCGGCGACGTGACCGGCTCGCTCGTGTACGACGCGCGGACCGCCGAGTTCTCGTTCCGCGAGGGCCCCGTCTTCACGAACCTCCTGCTCGCGGACGAGATCAACCGCACGCCCCCCAAGACGCAGGCCTCGCTCCTCGAGGCGATGGAGGAGCGCCAGGTGTCGGTGGACGGGACGCCGCGCCCGCTGCCCGACCCGTTCCTCGTCATCGCGACGCAGAACCCCGTCGAGTACGAGGGCACCTACCCGCTGCCGGAGGCCCAGCTCGACCGCTTCCTGCTCAAGGTCGTGCTGCCCCTGCCCGAGCGCGAGCAGGAGGTCGAGGTGCTCGCGCGCCACGCCGCCGGGTTCAACCCGCGCGACCTCGCGGGCGCGGGCGTGCGCGCCGTCGCCGGGCGCGACGTTCTCGACCGGGCTCGTGCGGAGGTCGCGCGCGTTCAGGTCGCGCGCGAGGTCCTCGGCTACGCCGTCGACGTGTGCCGCGCGACGCGCCACTCCCCCTCGCTCTCGCTCGGTGTCTCCCCGCGCGGCGCCACCGCGCTCCTCGCGACGGCGCGCGCGTGGGCCTGGCTGTCCGGCCGCTCCTACGTGACCCCCGACGACGTCAAGGCCCTCGCGCACCCGACGCTGCGCCACCGCGTGCAGCTCCGGCCCGAGGCCGAGCTCGAGGGCGTGACCGCCGAGAGCGTGCTCGACACCGTGCTCGCGTCCGTCCCCGTCCCCCGCTGAGGCGTCGCACGTGGCCCTGACGTGGCGCGCCGTCGTGCTGACGGCGCTCGGGATCGTCCCCGTGCTGCTGTTCCCCGTGCCGGGGACGGTGCTGGTGTGGACGCTGCTCGTCGTCGCGCTGTGCGCGCTCGACGCGTCGCTCGCCGCGTCCCCGCGACGCGTCGCGATCGAGCGGCGCGTCCCGGGCTCGGTCCGCCTCACCGACACGACGACGTCGCGCCTCACCCTCACCAACCTCGCGCCCCGACGGCTCCGCGCTCTCGTGCGCGACGCGTGGCCGCCGTCCGCGGGGACCCAGGTCAACCGGCACCCGGTCGACCTGCCGCCCGGCGAGGCCACGCGCGTCACGACCGTCCTCGTGCCCACGCGGCGCGGCGAGCGCGTCGCCGACCGGGTCACGATCCGCTCGTTCGGCCCCCTGCGCCTCGCCGCGCGCCAGGCCTCGATCACCGTGCCCGGTCGGCTGCGCGTGCTCCCCGAGTTCGCGTCCCGCCGCCACCTGCCGAGCCGGCTCGCGCGCCTGCGCGAGATGGACGGTCGCGCCGCGGTCCAGGTGCGCGGCGAGGGCACCGAGTTCGACTCGCTGCGCGAGTACGTCCTCGGCGACGACGTCCGCTCGATCGACTGGCGGGCGTCCGCCCGCGGTCGGGACATGGTCGTGCGCACCTGGCGTCCGGAGCGCGACCGGCGCGTGCTCATCGTCGTGGACACGTCCCGCACGTCCACGACGCGCGTCGGCGACGAGCCGCGCCTCGACGCGAGCATCGAGGCCGCGCTCCTGCTCGCCGCGCTCGCCGGGCGCGCGGGCGACCGCGTCGAGCTCGTCGCGTACGACCGCACCGTGCGCTCGCGCGTCGCCGGGGCCGCCGGCCCACGTCTCATGCCCGCCATGGCCGACGCGCTCGCCCCGCTCGAGCCCGCGCTGCTCGAGACCGACTGGCCGGGGCTCGTCGGCGCCGTCCACGAGCGCCTGTCCCAGCGCGCGCTCGTCGTGCTCCTGTCCACCCTCGACCCCGCCGCGGTCGAGACCGGGCTGCTCCCCGTCGTCGGGCAGCTCACGGCCAAGCACCAGGTCGTGCTCGCCGCCGCCGGCGACCCCGAGGTCGCCGCCCTGCGCGACGACCGCAGCGGCACCGCCGAGGCGTACGACGCCGCCGCGGCGGCACGTGGCGAGATCGAGCGCGCCGCCGTGACGACCGTCCTGCGCCAGCGCGGCGTCGAGGTCGTCGACGCCCTCCCCGACGACCTCGCTCCCCGCCTCGCCGACACCTACCTCGCCCTCAAGGCCGCCGGCCGCCTCTGACATCCGGGCCGCCGACCGCGAGGTAGAACCCCCGGTCGCGAGGTAGAGCTCCTGGCGTTCTACCTCGCGCCCGGGGGTTCTATCTCGCGAGCAACGTTGCTGCCTTCGCGGGCGAGGTAGGGTCTTGCGGGTATCTTCACCGAGCTCAGGAGAACCCCGTGGCCTGGCAGCCGACCGATCCCCGGCAGCGCGCACGGCGCAACCGTCGAGTCGCGATGATCGTCGTGGCGGCGCTCCTCGCGACGTTCCTCATCCCCGCGCTCGCGATCGTGCTGTCCTGACCTGCCGATGGCGGACGGGCGGTACGGGCCGCGGCTGAGCCACGACGACCTCAGCCGCGCGCTGCTCGCGCGTCAGCACCTCGACGCCCCGCGCGAGGCGTCGGTGCTGGACGAGGTGCGGCACCTCGTCGGGCTCCAGTCACAGGTGCCGTCGTCGCCGTACCCCGCCCTGTGGTCGCGGCTCGCCGCGTTCGCGCCCGACGACCTGGGCTCGCTCCTCACCGACCGCGAGATCGTGCGCGTCGGCGCGCTGCGCGGCACGGTGCACCTGGTCGCCGCGGACGACGCGCTGGGGCTCACCGCGCTGGTGCGACCGACGCTCGCCGCGTACCTGCGGGCGAAGAACCAGCACGGCGCAGCCCTCGCGGACGTCGACCTCGACGCCCTCGAGGAGGTCGCACGCGACCTGCTCGACGAGCCGCTGACCTCGGTCGAGCTCGGCAGGCGGCTCGCCGAGCGGTGGCCCGACGTCGACCCCAAGCACCTCGCGTACGGGGCGCGCTGCCTGCTGCCGCTGGTCCAGGTGCCGCCGCGCGGGCTCTGGGGCGCGAACGGGCCGGGCACCACGACCACCTGGACGACGGCGCAGGCGTGGCTGGGCCGGTCCGACCCGGTCCACGACGCGGTCGCGCACGACACGGACCCCGCCGCCGTCCTCGCGGCGCGCGTCGGGCTCGTGCGGCGCTACCTGGCGGCGTTCGGACCGGCCTCCGTGGCCGACGCGCAGCGCTGGGCGGGACTGACCCGGCTCAAGGCCGCGTTCGACGTGCTGCGTCCCGAGCTCGTGACGTTCACCGGACCGGACGACAAGGAGCTCCTCGACCTCCCCGACGCACCCCGCCCGCCTGGCGACGTGCCCGTGCCGGTGGTCCTCGCGGGCGACTTCGACAACCTCGTCCTCTCGCACGACGACCGGACGCGGGTCCTCGGTGACGTCCCGGTCAAGAGCGTCGTGAGCGTCAACGGCCAGGTCGCGGCGACGGTGCTGGTCGACGGCCGCGTCGCCGGGGCGTGGACGGCGCGCCCGACAACCCCGTCCGCCCCCAGCCGGGCGACGACCGGGGCGACCCCGCCCGACGAGGCTGCGGACGACGTCGTGCACGTCGAGGTGCGCCCGCTGCGCGGACCCGCGGGTGACGCGGCCGGACGCGGCACGGGCGCGCGCGGGCTGGGCGACACCGACGTCCGTCGCTCCCCCGCGGACCGGCTCCGTGAGCCCGGCGTGCGCGACGCGGTCGTCGCGCGAGCCGAGGACTGGGTCCGGTGTGCGTGGCCGGGTGCGCGGGCGAGCGTCGTCGTGCACGACTGACCGCGCCCCACGGCTCCCCGGCCCCGAGCCGATGGCCGGCAGCCGATCCGGGAGCCGAGGAGTCCAGAGCCGGGAGGAGGGAGGAGCCGGGAAAACCGTCAGGCCGCGACCGGGGCGACGTCGCCCGCGTGGTCGGCGGTGAGGTCGCCGGTCTCTCCGGCCGCCACGGCACGACGACCGAGCACGATCGTGTAGACCCAGAACCCGGCGAGCGCGATCGCGCCGATGACGATCTTGAGCCACCACGGCATGGTCGAGCCCGTGACGAAGCCCTCGATGACGCCGGAGATCGCGAGCGCGATGGCGAGCCCGATCGCGACCGTGACGAGCGCACGTCCCTCCTGCGCGAGGGCACGCGAGCGCGGGAGCGGGCCGGGGTCGACCCAGGCCCAGAAGATCCGCAGCCCCGCGGCGCCGGCGACGAAGACCGACATGAGCTCGAGCAGGCCGTGCGGCGCGATGAGCTGGAGGAAGAGCCCCAGCTCGCCGTGCGCGGCCATCATGCCGCCGATCGAGCCCACGCCCACGGCGTTCGTGAACAGCACGTAGGCGGGGAAGATCCCCGTGATCCCCAGCCCGATGCACTGGGCCGCGATCCAGGCGTTGTTGGTCCAGACGACGGTGGCGAAGTCGAGGCCGGGGTCGTAGTACGACGCGAACGCCTCGTTCACGTAGTTCTCCTGGACGCTCGGCGGCCCCATGGACGCGAGGCCCTCGGGCGTCGTCGCGACCCAGATCCCGGCGACGAGCGCCACGACGAGGCACGCGACCGTCACGCCGACCGACCACCACCGGATCCGGTACAGGGCGGCGGGCAAGGACACGGTGAGGAACCGCACGACGTCGCGCCACGCGGGCTCGTGCGCTCCCGCGATGCGCGTGCGGGCCTTGCCCAGCAGCACGGACAGGCGCGAGATGAGCACGGGGTCCGGCGCGACGGACCGGACCGTCGACAGGTGCGTCGCGACGGCCTGGTAGAGCCGGACCAGCTCGTCCGCCTCGGCGCCGTCGAGCGTGCGCCGCGAGGTGAGGGTCTCCAGGCGGTCCCACTGCGCGCGGTGCACGTCGGTGAAGGCGTCGAGGTCCACGACCGATACCCTGCCACACAGGGCGTGCCGCCGGTGCGCCGACCGGCGCGCGGGCACGGACCCGTGACGGAACGAGGCGAGGAGCAGCGTGCGGGACGGCATCCTGATCGGCGAGGGCGTGGTCCTCGACGCACGACCGGCGTCGTTCGTCACGCGCGGCCTCGCGCTCTTCCTCGACATGCTGACGCTCTTCGTCGCGCTGTTCGCGCTGTTCTTCGCGACGTCGGGCTCGCTCGAGCTCGTCGACCCGGACTTCGCCCCGGCCATCGGGATCGCGCTCGCCGTCCTCGTCATGGTCGTCGTCCCGACGACGGTCGAGACGCTCTCGCGCGGCCGCTCGCTCGGCAAGCTCGCGCTGGGCATCCGGATCGTGCGCGACGACGGGGGCCCGGTCCGCTTCCGGCACGCCTTCCTGCGCGCCCTGGTCGGCGTCGGCGAGATCTGGCTGACGCTCGGCTCCGTCGCGCTCGTGGCGTCGCTGACGAACGACAAGGGAAAGCGCCTCGGCGACATGGCGGCGGGGACGTACGCGATCCGGGTGCGGGGCGGGCGGCCGACGCTCGCGCCGCTCGTCATGCCGCCGTACCTCGCCGCGTGGGCGTCCCGCGCCGACATGCGCCGCCTGCCCGACGGTCTCGCGCTCGCCGCGCGGCAGTTCCTCTCCCGCGCGGGCAAGCTCCACCCGGCGT
Source organism: Cellulosimicrobium sp. SH8 (assembly GCF_025818875.1). Classification (NCBI taxonomy): domain Bacteria; kingdom Bacillati; phylum Actinomycetota; class Actinomycetes; order Micrococcales; family Promicromonosporaceae; genus Cellulosimicrobium; species Cellulosimicrobium sp. SH8. The sequence goes on from NZ_JAMXMH010000003.1 coordinate 206,774, forward strand.
CGCGGGCCCGGCTGGGGCAGGAGCTCGCGGGGCAGGTCGAGCGGTACGTCGCGCCGGGCCCGCCGCCCGGCACGCACCCGGAGACGTTCCTCCTGGCCGTGCTCGCGGAACGGCGGGACCGCGACTGGGCGACGGCGCAGCGCGCGCAGGCGCTCGCCGGCGAGCAGGCCGAGCTGCTGCACCGGCTCCCCTACTCGATCCCCGACCCCACGCGCTGACGCGACGACACCTGTCCGCCGCTCCTGTCAGCGGTTCGTCGCGCTCGAGCGCGTGCTGCCGCTGACAGGTCGCGCGGGACGGGCGTCCTCGAAGCGGCCCACCAGGCGGGAGATGCCCAGGAGCACGAGCGCGAACGCACCGAACCAGACCGGGCGGCTCGCCCACCAGTCGGCGCTGCCCGGCGCCGGGAGCTGCTGGCCGAGCACCACGAGCACGATCCCGACGACGACGATCATCGCCGTGAGGTGCCACAGGTAGACCGTCATGGACCGCCGGGCGATCCCCGCGACGACCGTCCGGCCGCGGCCGTCCGCCCAGCGCACGAGCGGCCCTCGGGCGGCGAGCGCCAGCGCGACGAGAGCGACCGCGTGCAGGACGACCGGCGCCGTCGGCGGGCCGAGGTTCGACATCGCGTCCCCCGGCATGCCGATGAGCGACACCGGGTACGGTCCGACGGCGACGAGCAGGGCCGCGAGCGCCGCCGCGGCGAGCCCGACGCCCACGAGCACGACCGGCCGTGGCAGGACGGCGACCGGCACCACGCGTCCCCGGCGCACGACCCGCGTCCCGGAGCGCGCGTCGGCGTACAGGAGCCCGATGGCGTAGGGGACGGCCCACACGAGCACGACGTCGACGAGCGCGAGGCGCTCCAGCCCCGCGCCGAAGCGGAGCGCCTCGACGGCGAGCGGTGCGGCGACGAGCGCCCCCACGGCCCACCAGCCCGCGGCGTGCAGCGCGCGGCGCAGGAGCGGCGTGAGCACGACGAGGCCGAGGTACACCGCGAGGAACCACAGGAGCTGCGGCGCGAGCGTCGCGAGCGAGCGCACGGCGTCCCCGGGCAGTCCCGCCACGAGCAGCACGCCGATCGCGACGACCCACGCCCCGACGAAAACCCCGACGGGTCGCAGCAGACGGGGCACGCGCCGACCGGCGAGCCGCGCCCCGGCCGCGAGGTCGGCGAGGGCGCTCGGGCGGGCCACCACCCGCCCGGCGCCCGCGAGCCCGCGCGAGCGACCGCCGTCGTCCCCGCGCTGCAGCCCGTACGCGGCCGAGGCCCCGGCGGCGAAGAACAGGAGCGCGAGGACCTGCAGCACCCAGGTGACGGTCCAGCCCGCGCCGTGCGCGAGGGCGTTGCCGATGCGCAGGTGCTCGCCGTCCCACGTCGCGTCCGCCATGAGCCAGTGCACCGTGAGGACGCTGAGCGTCGCGAGGGCCCGCACGGCGTCGACGAACACGTCGCGGCGAGGCCGGCGCGGACCGTCCCCTCCGGGGAGCGGGGCGGTGCCGGGCGTCCGCTCGGGGCCCGACCGCGGCCCGTCCCGGTGGGCGGGCGATCCTCCCGGGGGCGACGGTCGGACGGGCGCGGGCCGCGTGCGGGACGGCGCGCGGGTCGGGGACGGCGGCGGCGACAGGACGGCCACGGGATGCTCCAAGGTCGGCGTGCCCGGGAGGATCCCCGGTGCTCACCAGTCTCGAAACATCCTGTTCGTCCTGGTACGGGACGGTCCCCCGACCTCGCCGCGGCGGACCACCGCCGCGCACGGGGGTTGTCCCCCGGCCCGGTCCCGACAACTTGTCAGCAGCACGTCGCGCTCGGGCGCGAGCGCGTGCTGACAGGTGGAGGGACGGTCGGCTACACCTTGAGGTAGCGCAGCACGGCGAGCACGCGCCGGTGGTCGCCCGCGTCCTGGGGCAGGCCGAGCTTGCCGAAGATCGACGTGACGTTCTTCTCGACCGCGCCGTAGGAGAGGAACAGCGCTTCCGCGATGGCGGAGTTCGACCGCCCCTGCGCCATGAGCTCCAGGACCTCGGTCTCGCGCGGCGTGAGGCGCGCCAGCCCGTCGTCGGACCGCGAGGCGCCCATGAGCTGGCTCACGACCTCGGGGTCGAGCACGGTCTGCCCGGCCGCGATGCGCGTGAGCGCGTCGACGAACTCGCCGACGTCCGCGACACGGTCCTTGAGAAGGTACCCGACGCCGCGCGCGCCGCCCGTGAGCAGCTCGCTCGCGAACCGCGTCTCGACGTACTGGGAGAACAGCAGCACCCCGAGGTCGGGGTGCGCGGCGCGCAGCGCGAGAGCGGCGCGCAGGCCCTCGTCGGTGAACGTCGGGGGCATGCGGATGTCGACGACCGCGACGTCGGGCAGGGCGTCCTCGGCCGCGAGCCGGGCCACCCGCGCGACGAGCTCGTCGCCGTCCGCGACCGCCGCCACGACCTCGTGGCCGCGGCGCGTGACGAGCGCGACGAGCCCGTCGCGCAGGATGGCGGAGTCCTCGGCGATGACGAGCCGCATGGTGTCCTTCCGGTCGGGCGGGCCGTGCGACGGCCCCGGCGGGCGGGATGCCCCGGGGACATCGTGCCCGACGCCGTCCGCGCGCCCCCGCAGGACACGGTCGTCCGTGCGCACGTCAGACCCGCACGGGGAGGAGGACCGTGACGACCGTCGGGCCGCCGACCGGGCTCGTGAGCTCGAACGTGCCGTCCACGGAGCGCACGCGCTCCGCGAGGCCCGCGAGGCCGGACCGCTGACCGTCGGACCCGGGCTGCACGACGCGCGCGCCGCCCTGGCCGTCGTCGCGCACCCGCAGGCGCAGCCGCGCGCCGCGCCCGCTCCCCTGCCGCTCGACGAGCACGTACGCGCCCGTGGCGCGCGCGTGCTTGACCGCGTTGGTCACGAGCTCGGCGACGCAGAAGTACGCGATCGACTCCACGGCCGGCGCGAGCCTGCCCGACGCCTCGACGGCCGGGTCGACGTCGACCGTGACCGGGAGCGGCGAGCGCGCCGCGAGCGTCTCGAGCGCGACGGCGAGCCCGTTGTCGAGCGCCGGCGGGTGGATGCCGCGCGCGAGCTCGCGGAGCTCGACGAGCGCCTCCTTGGTCGACGAGTGCGCGAGGTCGACGAGCTCGAGCGCGTCGTCGCGGTCGCCCCCCGCGGCGAGCTGCTCCTTGGCCTCGCCGAGCTGCATCGCGACGGCGACCAGGCGAGCCTGCGTGCCGTCGTGCAGGTCGCGCTCGATGCGCCGCAGCTTCGCGTCGGCGTCCTCGACGGTGCGTCCGCGCGACTCCTCGAGGTCGGCGACGCGCAGGCTCGAGAGGGTCGGCCCGAGCAGCGCCACGGTGAGGGCGCGGAAGAGCTGGGCGAAGCCCCGCGTGAGCTGCGCCCAGAGCCAGAGGAAGAGCAGGCCGACGACGACGAGGCCGAGCTGCCGCACCGGGGTGTCGACGAACCAGTCCGTGCCGAACGACGCGCCGCGGTGCCACGACCCGTCGCTCGCCTGCTGGAGAGGGAGCCAGCGCGACCAGATCCAGTGCGTCATCCCGCCCAGCCCCACGGCGAGGAACACCGTGCTCACGACGAACGACACGATCGCGAGGGGGAACGTGACGAGGAGGAAGAGCACGGCCCGCCAGCCGGTCCCGTCGCCGATGCCGCTCCACAGCGTGCTCCAGAACCCGCGGCGCCGGACGTACGGCGCGGGGGCGGCGACGTCGATGCCGAGCGCCGAGCGCGCCAGGGACCGGTACATCGAGCCCCAGCCCCGCCCGCCGACCACGACCCACCCCGCGACCACGAGGCCGATGACCGGCACCAGCATCGCCACGAGGAAGACCACCGCGAACAGCCCGTAGGTGAACGCGAACGGCGCGAGGAGGATCGCGAGCCACAGGTACCCGTACGCGCGCCACGTCTGCCGGTGGAACGGCGCACGCGCGAACGCCACGCGCTCGCGGTGGTCGACGTACCGTGGGTCGGGCTGGGTGCCGGCGAACGACGTCGCGTCCGCGGCCGCCGTGGGCGTCGCCGTGACGCCCGTCGCGGGTGCGGTCGGTGCCGCCAGAGGTGCCCGCGCAGGTCCGGGCGTCGGGGTGCCCGACGTCGCGTCGTCCGCGGGCACGACGCTCGGCTGGTCAGGGGTCACGGCAGTCATGGTGCCAGTCTCGGCGACCCGAGGTCACGGCGACAGGGAGGCGTCCGCCCGACCGGGGTGGGGACAACCCCCGTGTCACGCCGTCGCAGCGGCCTCCTCCGCCGTCCGCGCGCCCGAACGCGATCGCGCCGACGAGCAGGAGCCCCGCAGCCGTCCACGTCCCCGTGACGAGGGCCACCCCGCGCCTCCGGGCCGGCACGACCCACACCGCGAGCGCGGCGCTCATCGGGCGACCGCCGGCGCGGTCGGCCCGGGGCGCGCGTCAGTGCAGCAGGTACTTGACGGCGATGACGATGCCGCCGAACGCTGCCGCCAGCGCGGTCTCCCCGACGAGCCGCGCGCCCCGCGCCCCCGCGCGGAACGCCGCGAGGAAGCCGACGACGCCCAGCAGCACGACGGTGAACCACACCGCGACGAGAGCGGCCGCCTCCGCGTCGCGCCCGAAGGCGTAGGCGATCAGGTAGACCGCGATCCCGGGAACCGCACCGAGCAACACCCCGACGTTGAGCCGGAGAGCCGTGAGGGTACGGTCCCACAGGGAGTGCCCGCTGTCGTGGAAGCGCCCGCTGACCGCGTCGACGTAGCAGTGCGCTAGCCAGTAGCCGACCGCCACGAGCGAGGTCGCGATCACGACGCGGTCCCCGCTCGGAGCGTGCACGCTCGAGACGGCCATGACGAAGCCGGCGACGATCGCGCCGTACAGCAGGTCGTGCGGGGGCTCGCGCTCCCAGCGGTCACCCACCCGGTGCCACAGGGGCCGGACGCGGCCCGGCGGCGGGCTGTCGGGCCCGTCCCCCGGCCCGCCGGGCTGCCCGTCGCTCGGCCCCGTCGTGCCCTCGCCCGGTGCGGGCGGGGGCACGACGGGGCCGCGCTCGTCGGACGACGGTTCCATGCGGCCTCCTCGTGGCGCGAGCGGGTCGTCGGCGCTCAGTAGCGGTAGTGCTCGGGCTTGTACGGGCCCTCCACCGGGACGCCGAGGTAGTCGGCCTGGGACGGCGAGAGCTCGGTGAGCCGCACGCCGAGCGCGTCGAGGTGCAGGCGGGCCACCTTCTCGTCGAGCACCTTGGGCAGACGGTAGACCTGGCGCGCGTACGAGCGCTCGCGGCCCTCCTGCTCGGCGCGGGTCGCGTCCTGGAACAGCTCGATCTGGCCGATCACCTGGTTGGAGAACGAGTTGCTCATGACGAACGACGGGTGGCCGGTCGCGTTGCCGAGGTTGAGCAGGCGCCCCTCCGACAGCACGACGATCGAGCGGCCTGCGGGCTGCCCGCCCGGACCGGGCTCGGCGAACGTCCACTCGTGGACCTGCGCCTTGATCTCGGTGCGGGAGACGCCCGGCACCTCGGCGAGGCCTGCCATGTCGATCTCGTTGTCGAAGTGGCCGATGTTGCCGACGACGGCCTTGTCCTTCATCGCGACGAGGTGCTCGGCGCGGATCACGTCCTTGTTGCCCGTGGTCGTGATGAAGAAGTCCGCCTCGCCGAGCACGTCCTCGATCCGGGCGACCTGGTAGCCGTCCATCGCGGCCTGGAGCGCGCAGATCGGGTCGACCTCGGACACGATGACGCGCGCGCCCTGGCCGCGGAACGCCTCGGCCGCGCCCTTGCCGACGTCGCCGTAGCCCGCGACGAACGCGACCTTGCCGCCCATGAGGACGTCGGTCGCGCGGTTGATGCCGTCGGGCAGGGAGTGGCGGATGCCGTACTTGTTGTCGAACTTCGACTTGGTGACCGAGTCGTTGACGTTGATCGCCGGGAAGAGCAGCTCGCCCGCCTCGGCGAGCTGGTAGAGGCGGTGCACGCCCGTCGTCGTCTCCTCGGTGACGCCCTGGATCGCCTGGGCGATCGTCGTCCAGCGCAGGGGGTCGGCCTCGAGCGCGCGGCGCAGCACGGCGCGCACGACGTTCATCTCGTGCGTGTGGTCGGGCTCGCCCGGCAGCGTGTCCGGCGGGACGACGCCCGCACGCTCGTACTGCAGGCCGAGGTGGACGAGCATCGTGGCGTCGCCGCCGTCGTCGAGGATGAGGTTCGGCGACTCGTCCCCGGGCCAGAGCAGGATCTGCTCGGTGCAGTCCCAGTACTCCTCGAGGCTCTCGCCCTTCCACGCGAAGACGGGCACGCCCTGCGGGTCCTCGGGCGTGCCGTGCGGCCCGACGACGACGGCGGCAGCGGCCTCGTCCTGCGTGGAGAAGATGTTGCAGCTCGCCCAGCGCACCTGCGCCCCGAGGGCGACGAGCGTCTCGATGAGGACGGCGGTCTGCACGGTCATGTGGAGCGACCCGGCGATCCGCGCGCCGGCGAGCGGCTGCGACGCGCCGTACTCGGCACGCAGCGCCATGAGGCCGGGCATCTCGTGCTCCGCGAGGCGGAGCTGGTGGCGGCCCGCCTCCGCGAGGGACAGGTCACGGACCTTGTAGCGGCCGGGGACCTCGTCGAAGCCGGGAGCGGCTCCCGGGGTGGCCGTCGGGGCTGGCGCTGTGGTGGACATGGTTCTCCTGTGCGTTCTCGGTGCCGGTCGGGCCGGTGGTACCGGCCGGTCCGGTGGTCGGCCGGTGGCTGCGCTGGGGGCTCCCGTCCGCGCCGGACGGGACCGCGGCCCGCCCGGTCCCAGCCTACCGACGACGGTGCCGACCGGCCCCGGCGAGCGGGACGCCCGACGCGGGTCACACCGTTCGTCCGGCGCGCGCGCCCGGGCGCGCGCGTAACACGAATGCTTGACCATCTCAAGATCACAAAGGGATAACGATCCGCGATCGTCCGTCATCCGCACCGTTGCAACGATGATCGGTCAAGAATCGTCCTGGAACAACCCCTGATCCACGACCTCTAGGTAGAAGTTGAACCTCGAATCAGGCAGGGTGCTGGAGTACCGATTGACGTCGGACCAGCATGTGGCCCGCTGCGCGCCGAGCGCGGAGGTCGCCCCCCGGGCGCCCGACCGCGACGCGATCAGGGGCCGCGTGCCACGCTCCCGAGACGCCGCCGCCGGACCCCTCTGGCGCCGTCCTCGCGCGGGGCGTGCCGGTCCCCCGCACGGAAGGTGGCGAGACCCGCCCGCATGACTGCCCCCAGCATCACCCCGCCAGACAGCACCACCGCAGCACCCGAGCAGGCCGAGCCGAGCACGACAGCCGCCGACGTGGCCGTCTCCGTCCGCGACGTCTACAAGGTCTTCGGCCGTCGGCCCGTCGAGGCCATCCGGCGCCTCGAGCAGGGCGCGACCCGCGACGACGTCAAGGCGCTCGGCACGGCCGCGGTCATCGACGCGAGCTTCGACGTCCGTCGCGGCGAGATCTTCGTCGTCATGGGCCTCTCCGGCTCCGGCAAGTCCACGCTCATCCGCATGCTCAACGGCCTGTGGAAGCCGACGGCCGGGCACGTGGTGGTCGGCGGGACCGACCTCGCGAGCACCGACGCCAAGCAGCTGCGCGCCCTGCGCCGCAGCAGCGTGAGCATGGTGTTCCAGCACTTCGCGCTCCTGCCGCACCGCACCGTGCTCGACAACGCGGCCTACCCGCTCGAGATCCAGGGCGTCGGCAAGGCCGAGCGCCGCGAGAAGGCCCGCACCGCGCTCGACCTCGTCGGGCTCGGCGGCTGGGAGGACTCGCTCCCGTCGCAGCTCTCGGGCGGCATGCGCCAGCGCGTCGGCCTCGCCCGCGCGCTCGCCGCCGACACCGACGTCCTCCTCATGGACGAGGCGTTCAGCGCGCTCGACCCGCTCATCCGGCGCGAGATGCAGGAGCAGCTCCTCGACCTGCAGCAGCGCCTCGGCAAGACCATCGTCTTCATCACGCACGACCTCAACGAGGCCATGCACCTCGGCGACCGCATCGCCGTCATGCGCGACGGGCGGATCGTCCAGATCGGCACCGCCGAGCAGATCCTGTCCGACCCCGCGAACGACTACGTCGCCCAGTTCGTCGCCGACGTCGACCGCACGCGCGTCCTCACCGCGTCGTCCGTCATGGTGCGTCCCGCGGTCGTCGTGCCCGTCAGCGGCGGGCCGCGCCAGGCGAGCCGCGCGATGCGCGAGGCGCAGGTCTCGGCCGCGTACGTCGTCGACCGCCAGCGCGTGCTGCACGGCGTCGTGCGCGACGACGACGCCGTGGCCGCCCTCAAGGCTGGCCAGGAGTCCATCGGCGACCTCGTGCACGACGGCGTCGCCCCCGTCTCCCCGGACACGCCCCTCGCGGAGATCTTCGCCCCCGCGGCCGAGTCCTCGCTGCCCGTGCCCGTGACCGACGGCGAGGGCCGCCTCGTCGGCGTCGTCCCGCGCGTCACCCTGCTCGAGGCCATGGTCCCGACCGAGCAGCCCCGCACGGGCGAGATCGACCTCGGCGCGCCGGCCGTGCAGGACGAGACCGTCGAGGACGCCGCCGTGGACGCCCAGGCGACGACCGAGGGAGGTGCCGCGTGAACGACACCCTCGTCCCCCGGATCCCGCTCGGCGAGTGGGTCGACACGTTCGTCGACTGGATGACCACGACGTTCCGGCCGCTGTTCCGCTTCGTCAAGGACGTCCTCGTCGGCATCTACGACGGCCTCGACACGATCCTGTCGAGCCCGCCGTTCTGGGTCGTCGCGCTCGCGCTCGCCGCCCTCGCGCTCCTCGCCAAGGGCTGGAAGCTCGCGCTCGGCTCGCTCGTCGGGTTCGTCGTCATCGCCGGCGTCGACCAGTGGGACAACGCGATGGACACCCTCGCGCTCGTCCTGCTGTCCGCCGTCCTAGCCCTCGTGGTCGCGATCCCGGTCGGCATCTGGGCCGCGCGCAACGACCGCGTCTCGGCCGTCGTGCGGCCGGTCCTCGACTTCATGCAGACGATGCCGGCGTTCGTCTACCTCATCCCGACCGTCGTCATCTTCCTCACGGGACCCGTCCCGGGCATCATCGCGACGATCATCTTCGCCATGGCGCCCGGCGTCCGGTTCACCGAGCTCGGCATCCGGCAGGTGGACAAGGAGGTCGTCGAGGCGGGCCAGGCGTTCGGCTCGACCCCGGGGCGCATCCTGCGCCAGATCCAGCTCCCGCTCGCGCTCCCGACCATCATGGCCGGCGTCAACCAGGTCATCATGCTGTCGCTCTCCATGGTCGTCATCGCGGGCATGGTCGGCGCCGGCGGCCTCGGCAACGACGTCGTCGCCGCGCTCCAGCGCGTCAACGTCGCGCTCGGCTTCGAGGCCGGTCTCGCCGTCGTCATCCTCGCGATGTTCCTCGACCGCGTGACCTCGGCCCTCGGCAACCGCGCCCCCGTCTCGCGGGCGCTCGCCGCGGCGCGCGTCTGAGGGGCGCGTCTGACGCGCGCACGAACCGAACCCGGCCGCAGCGCCGGGAACCCGCCCGCCGCACCCCCGGCGTCGGGCACACCGACCGGGTCCCCCCGGGCCCATGGAAGGACAGCATGACCCCCGCACGCACCCGCACCACCCGCCGCACCGCCCGCCGCACCGCCGCCGTGGCAGCGACCGCCGTCCTCGGCCTCGCGCTCACCGCCTGCGCCTCCGACTCCGGGTCGGGCGCCGACGACGGGGCGTCGTCCACGGGCGAGGACGAGACCTCGGTCTCCATCGGGATCCCGTCCGGCTGGGACGAGGGCATCGCCGTCTCCCACCTGTGGACGGCGATCCTCGAGGAGGAGGGCTACGACGTCTCCTCCCAGACCGCCGACGTCGGCGTGATCTACACCGGCCTGGCCGGCGGGGACTTCGACGTCACGCTCGACGTGTGGCTCCCCTACACGCACGCCTCCTACGAGAAGGAGTACGGCGACGAGGTCACCGACCTCGGCTACTGGTACGACGACGCCAAGCTCACCGTCGCGGTGAACGAGGACTCGCCCGCGCAGTCGCTCGAGGATCTCGCCGGCATGGCCGACGAGTACGGCAACAAGCTCGTCGGGATCGAGGCGGGCGCCGGCCTGACCGAGATCACCCAGGAGCAGGTCATCCCGACCTACGGCCTCGAGGGCATGGACTACTCCATCTCCTCGACCCCCGCGATGCTCGCCGAGCTCAAGGGCGCGACCGACGCCGGCGAGAACATCGCCGTGACCCTGTGGCGTCCGCACTGGGCCTACGACGAGTTCCCGGTCCGCGACCTCGAGGACCCCGAGGGCGCGCTCGGCGAGGCCGAGAAGATCCACATGTGGGGCTCGTCCGACTTCGAGGAGCGCTACCCGACGCTGACCAAGCTGCTCGGCGCCTTCACGCTGGACGACGAGCAGCTCTTCTCGCTCGAGAACATGATGTTCAACTCCGACGAGTACGCCGACGAGGCCGCTGCCGTCCAGGCCTGGCTCGAGGCGAACCCGACGTTCGTCGACGACCTCAAGGAGTCCGCGGGCGTCTGACCCGCCCTGCTCGACGCCGAAGGCCGGCTCCCCGTGGGGGAGCCGGCCTTCGGCGCGTCGTCGGACCGACGAGCACGGTCACAGCGGGCGCGCGTCGTCCTCCAGCAGGACCGGGATACCGTCGCGCACCGGGTACGCGAGCGGGCGGTCGGGGTCGGTGGAGTGCAGCTCGGGCTCTCCTGTCGGCCCGGTGCCGTCCACGAGCCGCGCGCCCGTCACGGGGCAGCGCAGGGCCTCGCGCACCCAGGGGTCGATCTGCAGGCTCATGCTCGCTCCTCGTCGTCTCCAGATACAGCGCCTTCGTGAGTCTACGGGTTGCCGCGAGAGAAGCCCGGGCCGTCGAGTCAGCACTGGTCGAGGCTCGCGACGCGGTCGTCCAGCGCTCCGCGACCGCCGAGGAGCGTGTACCGGGTGACGCCGAGGTAGCGCCCCTCGCCGAGCGTGAGCTTCGGGACGCACGTCTTCGGAACCACCCACAGCGGCATGGGGACAGAGCCGGCGAGCGCCGCGCCGGCGAGCGCGTCCGCGAAGTCGCCGCCGGTGGCGAGGAGCGCCTCGTCCGCGGAGCCGAAGACCGCCGCGTTGACCCGCACCGACGTCTCGTACCGGTCTCTCCCCGCCTGGCGGGCGACGCCGTCCACGAGAACCGTCCCGAGGTCCTTCTCGACTCCTGCGGTCACGGCACCCGTCCCCCCGACGATGTGCACCCCACGGATGCCCAGGCGCTGGAGGAGGGCCTTCGTCTCGGCGTCAGCGCGCGAAGCGAGCCCGTCGACGAGGATCACCGGGACGCCCCAGGCCCCGGCGGTCGCACCGGCCGAGAGCGCATCGGGGTAGTCCCTACCCGTCGCGACGAGCGAGACCGTGAACGGACCGTCTCCTCCGAACGCCCGCTCGTTGACGACGCGCGACGTCGCGTAGCGGTCCGGACCCGAGTCGCGTCGGATGTCGGGCGCCAGGGCGGCGAGCGTCGCGTAGACGTCGGCGGACACCGCGCCCTCACCCCCCACGACGACGATCTGCTCCGGTGCCAGCCGTTCGATCTCGGAGCGGATCACGCTGGGCAACGCGGACGACGGGGTGAGCAGGAGCGGGCCACCCGCATGGGCGGCCGCCGGGCCGGCGCTCAGCGCGTCTGCGAAGCCCACCCCGCTCGCGACGTAGACGACAGGCGAGCCCTCAGGATGCCCCGCTCTCGAGATCGCGACCGCCGTCTCGTAGCGATCCGCGCCGGCGAGACGCGCGGTCGTCGGGTTGAGGACAGGATCCGTGTCGGCAGGGCCGAGAGCCGCGCCGTCATCCCCTGCCGCGCCGGTCGTGCGGACGTCCACGGCCGCGCCCGCGGAAGCCGCCGTCGGTGCCGCCAGGAGAAGTGCGAGCGCTCCGGCGACGGCCACGAGCCGACGCGCGACGCGTGGGTGCCGTCGGAATACGTGCGGAGTCGCTGTCGTGCGAAGGCAGTTGGGATGCATCTGGGCCTCGTCTATCGGATGGGAGGCGGCGGCCCCGGAGGCCAGCCGCCAGGGCTGAGGTGACGAACGTGATCCGCCGACGGCTCACCGAGGATGCAGGAGCTCACGAGAGGCGGGGACTGCACCGTCGATGCTCGGTACGAGGGGAGGGCAGGCCTGGAACCGATCCGCTCCAGGCCTACCGTCCCCAGCGCTCAGCAGCGCGACAGTGCCGCGACGCCGTCTCCCAGCGCCCCACGCCCTCCGAGCAGGAAGTACGTGGTCACGCCGAGCGCCGCACCGTCGTCGAGCACGCCGCCGGGGACGCACGTGCTCGGGACCACCCACAGAGGAAGGGGGAGTGCGCCGGCGGCCGCCGCGCCCGCGAGCGCGTCCGCATACCCGGAGCCCGTCGCGAGGAATGCCCCGGTCGCCCACTCGAAGACGCCCTGGTTCAGTGCCACCGACGTCTCGTAGCGGTTCTTGCCCGCGAACCGGGCGACCGCCCCGTTAATGTACGGCTCGTCCAGCAGGTCGGCCTCGATGCCGGCGCTCACCGCACCGTAGCCCCCGGCGATACCGACGGCCTCGACTCCGAGCGTCTGGAACAGCTGCTTGGTCGTCGCGTCGACGCCGGGAGCCTTGCCGTTGACCAGGACGACGGGGACCCCGTAGGCGCCGGCCACCGCGCCCGCGGAGAGCGCGTCCGGGAAGTCCACGCCGGTCGCGAGGTACGCGACCCCGACGGGGGACCCGGCGAACGCGCGCTCGCTCACGAGGCGCGACGTCGCGTACCGGTCGGCCCCCGAGTCACGACGGATCGCGGGGGTGTAGGCCGCGAGCTGACTGTACACCGCGTTCGAGACGGCGCCGGAGCCGCCCACGACGACGATGCGCTGCGGGGCGAGGCGTGCCAGCTCGTCCGCGACGACCGTGGGGACGCCGTTCGGCTGGACGAGCAGGAGCGGGCCACCCTGCACCGCGGCGGCCGGGGCCGCGCTCAACGCGTCGGCGAAGCCCGTGCCGCTCGCGACGTAGACGACCGGGACACCCGGGTCGAAGGCGGCGGAGACGGCCACCGCCGTCTGGTAGCGGTCCTTGCCCGCTACCCGCTCGGTCCCGGCGGCCGCGAAGGCCTGGACGCGCTGCTCGAGCTCGGCCTCATGCTCCGGGGTCAGACGTGACGCGAGGAGGTCCTGGAACGACCTCACCCCACCGGACTGCTCGCCGAGCGTGGTGGCGCCCGGACCGGGGAGGGGCTCCGCCCCCGCGGTAGCGGCCACGCCACCGACCACGGTGAGCGCCAGCGTGGAGGCGAGGAGCGCACGCGCGACGCGGCGCGCGCGGACGGGGGTGCGGCGGTCGAGGTCCGCGCCCCGCAGGGGTGTTGCCATTCTGAGTTCCTCTCAGCGGTTGTACAGGGTGCGCTGAGAGTAGCGGTGGTTCGGACGTTCCCCTAACGAGTCTCGCGCACGAGCGACAGGACGTCGTCGCGCACCTTCTCCATGATGTCCTCGTCGGCGGCCTCGACGTTGAGCCGCAGCAGCGGCTCGGTGTTCGAGGCGCGGAGGTTGAACCACCACTGCGGGTGGGCGTCCCAGTGCGAGACGGTCAGGCCGTCGAGCTCGTCGACCTCGACCGGGCCGCCCCCCTGCTGCGTCACGTACGCCTCGACGACGCGCGCCCGGGCGGCGGGCAAGTCGGCCACGGTCGAGTTGATCTCGCCCGAGGCGACGTACGGCTCGTACATCTCCCCGAGCGCCGAGAGAGGGTGGGGCTGGGACCCGAGCGCGGCGAGCACGTGCATCGCCGCGAGCATCCCCGTGTCCGCGAAGAAGAAGTCGCGGAAGTAGTAGTGCGCGCTGTGCTCTCCGCCGAAGACGGCGTCGTTCTCGGCCATCTCCGCCTTGATGAACGAGTGGCCCACGCGCGTGCGCACCGTGCGAGCGCCGGCCGCCCCGAGGAAGTCGGGGACGGCGCGCGACGTGATGAGGTTGTGGATCACGGTCGGCGTGCGCCCGGCCTCGACCTCCTTCGCGACCTCGCGCAGCCCGACGAGCGCCGTGATCGCCGACGGCGACACCGGGTCGCCGTGCTCGTCGACGACGAAGCAGCGGTCCGCGTCGCCGTCGAACGCGAGCCCGAGGTCGGCGTCGTGCTCGACGACGGCGGCCTGCAGGTCGAGCAGGTTCTTCGGGTCGAGCGGGTTGGCCTCGTGGTTCGGGAACGTGCCGTCGAGCTCGAAGTACAGCGGCACCACGTCGAGCGGGAACGCGGGCAGCCCCGCGCCCGTGCCGAGCACCGCGGGGACGGTGTACCCGCCCATCCCGTTGCCCGCGTCGACGACGACCTTGAGCGGCCGGATCTCCGACAGGTCCACGAGCGAGCGCAGGAACTGCGCGTAGTCCGCGAGCGTGTCCCGGTCGCTGACCGTGCCCTGCTCGTCCGCGGCGGCCGGCAGGCCGTCGTCCAGGTAGCCCTCCGCGAGCCGGCGGACCTCCGCGAGCCCCGAGTCCTGCCCGACGGGCCGCGCGCCCGCCCGGCACAGCTTGATCCCGTTGTAGACCGCGGGGTTGTGGCTCGCGGTGAACATGGCGCCGGGGACGCCGAGAGCACCTGACGCGTGGTACAGCCCGTCCGTGGAGCAGAGCCCGATCCGGACGACGTCGACCCCCGCCTCGGTGAGCCCGGCCGCGAACGCGTCCACGAGCTCCGGGCCGGAGTCCCGCATGTCGTGCCCGACGACGACGCTCGCACGGGCAGGTCCGTCGCTGGCCGTCGCCGGCGCCTCAGGAAGGACGACGGCGCGGGCGAACGCCGCGCCGACGGCCTTCGCCACCCGAGGGTTGAGCTGGTCCGGGACGGTGCCGCGGACGTCGTACGCCTTGATGAGGTGGGAGAGGTCGGTCGTCACGCCGCCCACCCTACCGAGGCGGGAGCGCGGGGGTGCGTCGGATCAGTCGCCCTCGGCGCGCAGCACGCGCAGGTGGCCGCGTCGTCCCACCTCGGTGACGTCCGGCGGCTCGGGCTCCGTCCGGACCTTGCCCGCCTCGCGTACCGCGTCCGCGAGCGCCGACAGGTCGTCGTCGCTCGGGCCGGTCTCGACGAACTGCGGGGACAGGCGCACGACCTCCCAGCCGCGCGGCGCGGTGAGCCGCTCCGCGTGCTCGGCGCACAGGTCGTAGCTGTGCGGCTCGGCGAGGTGCGCGAGGGGGCCCAGGACCGCCGTGGAGTCGGCGTAGACGTAGGTGAGGGTCGCGACGGCGGCACGGACGCACGCCGTGCGCGAGCACTGCCTGACGGATCTCACGCGCTGACCTTACGCCCTCCGGGCGTGCCGTGGGGCCGGCACACGCCGTCCTGGTGCTCGCGCCACCGCAGGTGGGCGCGCTGCGCCGGGCGTCGGCGGGCTAGAGTCGTGGTGTGCGTGGCAACACTCCGTCCCCGGGCTCGCGGCCCGAGCCCGCCGGCAAGGGGCGCCGGGCCCGCGACCGCTGGTCGCGCCGGGCGGCCCCCGCCCCGCCCCCCGTCTCGTTCGACGAGCTCGTCATCCCGCCCCGTGCGCCCGGACCGGGCGGTCAGGGCCCGGTCCCGCGGCGTCGGGACCGTCGTGGTCGCGGGATCCGCGGTCCGCTCCTGCCACCGACCGCACCGGCGAGCCGTACGCGGGCGGAGAAGTTCGACGACGTCGTCGTCGACGTCGTCGAGCGGGTCGAGCAGTCGTGGGCCAAGCAGCTCCGCGGGACGGAGTTCGCGGTCGAGGACGTCCCGCCGTCGGACCCCGCACCCTGGGAGGACGGCGGCGTGCCGCTCGGCCGGTGCTTCCCCGCCGAGTCGGGACAGCCCGCGCGCATCGTCGTCTACCGTCGACCGGTCGAGGCCCGTGCGTTCGACGCCGAGGACTTGGAGGACCTGGTCCGCGACGTGCTCGTGGAGCAGGTCGCCCACCTGCTCGCGCGCACCCCGGAGGAGATCGACCCCCGCTACACCGGAGACCGCTGAACCACGGCCCCTAGCCGCCGAGGCCCGCGGTGTCCGAGGCGCGGACCGCGACGGTTCCGGGGGCCGGCGCGTCGACGACGGGCAGGAGCACCGAGAGCAGGCTCGGCGCCTCGTCGCCGTCGTCCCCGCTCGGCGGACCGGCGCTCGCCGTGACCGACCATGCCGGGTGCAGGTCTCCGCGGGCGCCGACGACGTCGACCGTCACGACCGCGACCGTCGCGTCCGAGCCCTTCGCCCGCAGCGTGCTGGGGTCGAGCGTCTGCGTCGTGCCGGCGGGCAGCCTCACCGTCGTCGCGCCAGCCTCCGCCCCGGCGTCGTCGTAGGCGCCTACCCGGAGCTCGAGCGCACCGTCGGCTGTCTCCTCCGCACCCGCGGCGGGCACGGCCGCCAGCGTCAGGACGGACGACGTGCCCGGGACGAGCGCGACCTGCCCGGCGCGCACGTCGTCCTCCTCGGTCGGGACGTCGTCCCCCGCGGGCGCCAGCGCGCGTGCCGCGATCCACGCCCGGTCGTACTGGCGCTCCTCGTGGAGCAGGTCGGGGTCCGGCTCGCCCCGCCGGTCGACCGACGCCCCGGCGACGACGGGGACGTCCGCGTGCACGGCCACGGCGTACGACCCCGCGGGGAGGCCGCCGAGCGAGACGTCGGTGACGACCCCGGGCGTGAGGGCGACGTCCTCCACGCCGCGCAGCGGCACGGGCCCGTCCGCGCCGTAGACCGTCACGTGCGCGGACCCGGCCTGGTCGCCCGGGGCGAGGAGGCGGAGCTGCGGGGCGTGCGGGTCGTCGACGGCCTCGCCGACGCTCGCGACGCCCGCGAGCGCGAGGTCGTGCGCGGGTTCCGCGCCGGGGACCACGTAGTCGACGCCGAGCGGCACCAGCCCGTCGAGCGTCGAGTGCTGGAGGTACGCGGAGACGAGCCCGCCGGTCGCCGCGACGTGCACCACGAGGCGCCGCTGCTCGGGGGCGGCGGCCTCGACGAGCGTCACGACCTCCTCACCCGGGCCCACGAGCTGCTGCCCGCCCCCGGAGAGCACCGCGGCCCCTCCCTGGCCCCAGACGTCGACCTGCACGACCGCCGGCGTGAGCCCAGGGTTCTGGAGCACGAGCTGGGTGCTGCTGCCGATCTGGGTGCTCCCGCCCACGAGCCACTGGCTGATGCCGGGCCGTGAGCAGCTCGCCGCGGCGAGGCCACGCAGGTCACCGGCGGTCGTCACGGACCCGACCGACGCCGCGACGCGCGGCGCCGCCCCCTCCTCCGGGCGGACGGTCAGGACGGTGCCCGCGGCCGGGTCCGCGACGGTGCTCACCGTGACGTCGCCTTCGGGCGCCGGCTCGAGCGCCCGGGTGTCGGCACGCGCCACCGTGCCGTCGAACGCGCCGAGCTCGGCCGACCCGTCGCCCTCCACGACGGCGCGCAGGCTGCTCTCGGTGCCCACCGGCGCGGGACCGAACTGCGCGTCGCCGACCGTCTCCGGGTCGGTGAGCCGCGCGGGGCCCGGGCAGACCGTGACCTCCGGGCCCGGCTCGACGGCGACCTGCTCGACCGCGTCGGCGGGGACCGGTGCGGCGGGGACGAGCGTCGCGCCCGTGCTCCCGAACGCGGCCACGGCGCCAGCCGCGAGCATCGCGACCAGGCCTGCGCCCGTCGTCGTGATCCGGCGCACCAGCCCGCGCCGCCCGCCGTGGGGCGTCGCGGCGCTCGCCCCGTCCGGGACCGTCCGACTCCGACCCTGACCCGTCTCGTTCTCCGTCGCCACCGTGCTACCTCGTCCCCGCCCGTCGGCGCCGCACCGGCACCGCGAGCAGCACGTACACGAGCAGGGTGATCCCTGCCGCGGTCATCCAGCCCGACCGGTGGTCCGCAGCGTGGAACACCTCGAGCCGCCCGGCGTCGGCGCCGAGCGAGAACGCCTGGAGCCCGCCCGAGGTGGACGGGTCGACGGCCTCCAGCGGGCGGCCGTCGAGCGTCGCGCGCCACCCGGACGAGGCGTTCTCCGCGAGCACCACCACCCGGTCCTCGGTCCCTGCGGGCACCGCCGTGTCGACCGGTCGCAGCGCCTGCCGGTCGGCGTCGAGCGGCTGCGTCCCGGCGGCGGACTCCACCCGGGCGTAGGAGGGTTCGACACCCTCGGGGGCCACGCGCCAGACCAGCCCCACCTGACCCTCGGTCATCCGCTCGAGCCCGGGCACCGTGTCGAGGCGCGCCACGAGCTCCGCCCGCGCCTGGTCCTGCTCCGCGCTCGCCGGGAGCAGGACCGCCCCCACACCGAGGCGACCGAGCCCGCCCGCGGCGTCGGACGACGTCCCGGACACGAGCTCCGCGACGAGCCGGGGCAGCTCGCCCTCGGTCGCGCCGGGGTCCGCGGCCTGCCACGCCTCCACGACGACCGAGGAGTCGACGGCCTGCGGACCGTCCGAGCGCAGGGCCGCGTACTCGACCACCCCGCCCGGGCCGAGCTCGAGGCTGAGGACCCGGGCCTGACGCGGGGAGGACTGCATCTGGCGACCGACCGGCGGGACGACGGGCTGGGTCGTCGCGCGGACGTCGCCGACCCGCGCGTCGTCCCGGTCGAGGACGCCCGCCGTCCAGGACGCCGCGGTGCCCAGCGGGAGCAGCGTCACGACGAGGCCGAGCGCGACGACGGCGCCGGACCGCCAGGGCGGGGCGCCACCGTCGGGCAGGCGCGGCGCACCGACGAGCGCGGCGCCGAGGAGAGCGAGGAGCGCGAGCGAGGTGCCCGCCCCGGGCCAGCCCGTCACCGGGGCGTCCGGCGACGCCCCGGCCGCGACGACGGTCGAGCCGGCGAGGATCGCGGTCGCGAGGCCGATCGCCGCGACGAACCACGCGCCGACGGCGAGGCGGCGCCCGCGGAGCACGGCCACGACGGCGAGCGCCACGACCGCCGCGCCGGCCGCGAACGGGGCCCACCGCGCGAGCAGGTCCACGGCGCCCGAGCCGTCGAGGCCGAACCAGGCGCCGGGCGTCACCGGCAGGCCGAGGAGCTGCTGCCACGGCGGCGCGGCCGTGGCCGCGACGGGCGCTCCGGGGTCGGCGAGGAGGAGGCGCCACCCGCCGTCGCCCGCGGTCCTCGCCAGGTGCACGAGGAACGGCGCGAAGAGCACGACGGCGGGGACGGGGACGAGGGCGAGGTAACGCCGGTGCGCGGGCACCCCGACCGCGACCACCACGAGCACGACGACGCCGACCGGGAGGAGCACGGGCGCGCCGGCGACGACGACGGCCAAGAGCAGACCGGCGGTCGCCGCCGCGGCGAGCGACCCCGGCTCGCGCCGCGGGGCCGGGCGCATGGTGTCGGGGGTGGCCGGGGCGACGGCGTCGACGCGCTGCAGCCCGAGCGCGCGGACGACCGCGAGCGCGAGCCACGGCAGGGCGGCGTGCACGAGCACGGCACCCACCCGTCCCGCACCGACGGCGGTGAGCATCGCGGGCGCGGCCACCCACACGAGCGTGGCCCACGCGCGCGCCGGGACCGAGCGGACCAGCGCGCCCGCGGCGAACCAGGCGCCCAGTCCCGCCACGACGAAGCACGCCGGCACCAGCAGGTTCACCGCGGTCTGCGTCGCGCCGCCCGCGAGCAGGGAGGCGGGGACCAGCGCCGTGACGTAGGGGTCGGCCGGGGCGGGCGCCCCGAGCCCTGTCGTGACCCACCCGGTCGTGGCGGCGCGCCAGACGTCGCCGAGCGTGCCCGTCGCGGGTAGCAGCGAGCCGCCGACGAGGCGCCCGCTGGCGAGCAGCGCCCCCGCGAGCGGGCCGAACACGACGGCCGTGAACGCCCCGAGGGCCACGACCGTCGCGGCGAGCCCCGCACGCCGCCGCAGGGCGAGCGCGCGCAGCTCCCGCCGCTCGATGTCGGTCGGCGCCCATGCGGTGCGTCGTTGCTCCGCACGGGCCAGGCGGCGGTCGCGGCGCTCGGCGAGGACCTCGCGCCACGTGCCGCGCAGCGGACGCAGCGCACGACGCGGGAGCCTGCGGGTGCGCCGGGCGGCACGCCGCGCGCGCCACACGGGCCCGACCCGGACGAGGGCCCACAGCGGGGCGAGCAGCTCGTCGCGCGCGTGGCCGGGCTGCTTGACGAGCAGCCGGTACGCGGCGTGGAACGGCGCACCGAGGACCATCGCGAGCGCGACGAACGGCAGCCACGGCGCCGCGACCCCGACGAGCCGCGCGTGGAGCTGCGACCGACGCCGCGCGGCGGAGGAGGAGTCGGGGTCCGGCGTGGGGAGCGTGGTCGCCCCGCGCCGCCGGTCCCGCAGGCCGAGGAGCGACGCCTGCGCGTGCCGCACCACCGCGGACGGCACGACGATCACGCGGTGCCCGGCGAGGCGCGCCCGGCGGCACAGGTCGAGGCCGTCGCCGAACGGCCCGTACTCGGGGTCGGTCCCGCCGAGCTCCAGCCACACCGTCCGGCGCACGAGCGCGCCCGCGAGCCCGACGGCGAGCACGTCGTCGCGCGCGTCGTGCTGGCCCTGGTCGATCTCGTCGTCGTCGATCCCGGTCATGCGGCGCCCCAGCGGCGTCGTCGTGACGCCGACCTCGACGAGGCGGCTCGCCGTGCCCGGCTCGAACGGCGCAGCGGGCTCGGCTCCCGTGCCGACCGTCCACCGCTCCTGCTTGGGTCCCGCCACCGCGACCGCGGTCGAGTGCTCGACCGCGCGCAGGAGCTCGGCGAGCGCGTCGGGAGCGGGCGCCGAGTCGTCGTGGAGCAGCCAGAGCCACGTGCCCGGTTCGACGTGCGCGAGCGCGGCGTCGACCGCGTCCCCGAACGAGCGGGCGCGCGGAGCCGCGACGAACCGCGCGTCCCCCAGCTGGAGGCCCTGGTGCTCGCGTGTCGCGTCACCCGTCGCGGCGTCCACCACGACGACGGCGTGCGGACTCGTCGTCTGCGCCCGCAGCGCGGCCATCGTCGCGGCGAGGAACGGCGTGCTGCCGCGCGTGACGACCACGGCCGTGACCGTCGTGACCACAGGCAGAGCCCCGGTGACGGCGGCGACGATCTCGGGTGCCGCGACGACACCCGGCACCGCGGCGGCACGCGCGGCCGCCCCCGGGGTGACGTCGCCGGGGCGTGCGCTGCGCGCGGACGTGGTGAGGTCGGAGGAAGTCATGTCCCGTCGATCATGCGACGGACACGGCTCCGGGCGCGGCATTTGCGCGCCCCGGTGTGGCGGGGTGTCGTGACCCCGTCACGAGGTGGTCCGGTACGGCGCGCGCCGAGCCGGACCGCGGCGACGCTCGTCGTCAGACGACGCGGCGCTTGAGCTTGCGGCGCTCCCGCTCCGAGAGACCGCCCCAGATGCCGAACCGCTCGTCGTTCTCGAGCGCGTACTCCAGGCACTCCGCGCGGACCTCGCAGCCCGTGCAGACCTTCTTGGCCTCGCGCGTCGACCCGCCCTTCTCCGGGAAGAAGGCCTCCGGGTCCGTCTGGGCGCAGAGCGCCCGCTCCTGCCATCCCATGAGCGAGTCGTCGACCGGCTCGCCGAAGAGCGGCAGCACCGGTGCCACGCGCTCCACCTCTCGTTCAGCGTCGGAGGGGAAGACCCCTCCCGTCCCGTCCAGCATGTTCCACATCGTGCGCCCCTTCATGCCGTTCGCCGGGCCTCGTGCCGAGAACCCCGCCGGAAACTGCATTGAAGAAATTACACGCGTGTCGTCCGCGGGCGTCAAGCCGAAATGTGATAGCGACGAGGAGGCGAGGGGTGAAATTCCGACATGTCGGGACGCGATATCAGCACTCTAGGGTGGTGTCCATGGTGACCGCTCCCCATCCCCCGGCCCCGCGCGACGACCGCCCCGCGCACGTCGCTGACCTGCTGCGTCTCGTCACACGAGACCCCGGCCGCCCGCGGCTCACGTGGTACGGCGACGACGGCGAGCGCGTCGAGCTCTCCGGCGCGGTGCTCGAGAACTGGGTCAACAAGACGACCAACCTTCTCGTCGAAGAATTCGACGCGGGACCCGGCACGCGGGTCGTTCTCGACCTTCCCGTGCATTGGCGCGCGATCGTCTGGGCGCTCGCCGCATGGCGCGTCGGCGCGACGGTCGTCCTCGTGGCCGCTGCCGACGACGCTACGGCCGACGACGGCACGGCGCCACCGGACGTCGTCGTGACCACGCACCCCGACCGCTGGAGGGGCACGCGCGCCGAGCTCGTCGCCGTCGCCCTGCCGGCACTCGCCCGCCGGTTCGACGGCGACCTCCCGGGGGGGGCGATCGACGCCGCGTCCGCGGTCATGACCTACGGCGACCGCGTGGGCTGGGCGCCCGCGGTCGAGCCCGGGCTGGAGGCGCTCTCCGCGCCGTCCTCGTCGTGGGACCACGCGCACCTGGTCGAGCGCTCCGCCGGCGGACGGCAGCTCCTGGCACCGACGCCGCACCCCGGGGACGAGAATCCTCCGACGGCGTCGATCCTGGTGCGGGTCCTCGCGACCTGGGCGGCGGACGGGTCGGTCGTCCTCGTCTCTCCGACCACCGCGACAGCGCTCGACTCCGACCCCGAGCGGCTCCGCCGGCTCCTCGCTCAGGAGCAGGCGACGCCGTCCTGACCGGCTCCCCTGCACCCCTCCCACGAGCGAGACGTCACGGCTATCGTGGGTGGACCCGAGGACAGGCACGACCCCGAGCGAGGTGCGCGTGACCCAGCCCGACGACAAGCCGTTCGTGCGTTCCGTGCCCAGCGGGCCCGGCGACGCCGCGGCACGTGCCGCGAGCACGGAGGACGCCGAGTACACGCGTCGCCTGCGTGAGCTCCAAGGTGCCCGGTGGAAGAGGGTCCTGAACGTGCAGGCCCCGTACCGGTGGAACGTCCGGCACCACCTGGGATCTCGCCGGGCGCTCGACCTGGGGTGCGGGATCGGGCGCAACCTCCGTCACCTCGCCCCGGGCAGCGTCGGTGTGGACCACAACGCCTCGTCGGTCGCGTTCTGCCGCAGCCTCGGGATGGACGCCTTCACCCCCGAGGACTTCCTGGAGGCGAGCTCCGACGGACGGCTCGCGCCGTTCGACGCCCTCCTCGTCTCGCACGTCCTCGAGCACCTCGAGCCCGGGAGCCAGGTCGAGATGCTGCGTCCGTACGTCGAACGGCTCGCCGCGGGTGCCCAGGTGCTCGTGGTGTGCCCCCAGGAGCGCGGGTACGCGTCGGACCCCACCCACACGGACTTCGTCGACGACCGGAGCATCGCGCAGGCGCTCGACCAGCTCGGCGTCGTCGTGGACGGGTCGCGTTCCTTCCCGTTCCCCCGCTGGGCCGGCCGATTCTTCGTCTACAACGAGTTCGTCGTGCACGGGCACCTGCCGGCCTGAGCGACGCGGGCCCGTCGTGATCGCGCGCGACACGCGTGGGAGGATGGCGCCCATGCGTGGAATCATCCTGGCCGGCGGCTCCGGCACGCGACTGCACCCGATCACGCTCGGTGTGAGCAAGCAGCTCGTGCCGGTCTACGACAAGCCGATGATCTACTACCCCCTGTCGACCCTGATCCTCGCGGGCATCCGCGACGTGCTCGTCATCACGACCCCGCACGACGCCGAGCAGTTCCGTCGGCTGCTGGGCGACGGGTCGCAGTTCGGCATCTCGATCTCGTACACCGTCCAGGCCGAGCCCAACGGGCTCGCGCAGGCGTTCGTCCTCGGCGCGGACTTCATCGGGTCGGACTCGGCGGCGCTCGTCCTGGGCGACAACATCTTCTACGGCCCGGGCCTCGGTACGCGGCTCTCGCGGTTCGACGGCCTCGACGGGGGCGCCGTGTTCGCCTACCGGGTCTCCGACCCGACCGCCTACGGCGTCGTGGAGTTCGACGAGCACGGCAAGGCTCTCTCGCTCGAGGAGAAGCCGCAGCGGCCCCGCTCGAGCTACGCCGTCCCCGGCCTGTACTTCTACGACAACGACGTCGTCGCGATCGCACGGGACCTCGAGCCGTCGGCGCGCGGCGAGTACGAGATCACCGACGTCAACACGGAGTACCTCCGCCAGGGGCGGCTCCACGTCGAGGTGCTGCCCCGCGGCACGGCGTGGCTCGACACCGGGACCTTCGACTCCCTCCTCGAGGCGTCGGACTTCGTCCGCACGATCGAGAACCGTCAGGGCCTGAAGGTCGGTTCGCCCGAGGAGGTCGCGTGGCGGCGCGGATTCCTCACGGACGACGAGCTCCGCTCGCGCGCCGAGAAGCTCGTGAAGTCCGGCTACGGAAGCTACCTGCTGGGTCTCCTCGCACCCTGACGACCGCGGTCGGCGGATGCGAGCGCCGTCAGCCCGCGAGGACCTCGGCGGCTGCCGCCCGCCACCGGTCCTCCCAGCGGGCGATCACGGGGAGCCCGACCGCCGCCAGCGGTGCGTGGTCCAGCACCGAGTACGCGGGACGCGGTGCCGGCCGCACGAACGCCTCGCTCGTCGTCGGCCGCACGCTCTCGGGGTCGTGGCCGTCGGCGACCGCGACGGCGCGCGCGAACTCGTACCACGAGCACGCGCCGCTCGCCGTCGCGTGGTAGACGCCACCGGGGGCGCCCGTCACCACGAGGCGATCGACGGTCTCGGCCACGTCCCGCGTCCAGGTGGGCTGACCGACCTGGTCGGCGACGACGTCGACCCCGCCGCGCTCGCGCAGGAGCCGGGCGATGGTCCGGGGGAAGCAGGCGCCGCGCGCGCCGTAGAGCCACGCCGTGCGCACCACCAGGTTCTCCGGGGACGCCGCACGCACCGCCCACTCGCCCGCAAGCTTCGACCGCCCGTACGCGGACACGGGCGACGGTGCGTCGTCGACGCGGTAGGGCGCGTCGGCCGTCCCCGCGAACACGTAGTCGGTCGAGACGTGGACGAGGCGGCGCCCGCCACGGGCGCACGCTCGCGCGAGGACGTCGGCACCGAGGGCGTTCACGGCGAACGCGTCGGACTCGTTCTGCTCCGCGCCGTCGACGTCCGTCCACGCTGCGCAGTTGACGACGACGTCGACCCCGGCGACCGCGTCCTCCACGGCCCGGGTGTCGAGCACGTCGAGCTCCCGGGACGACGGAGCCCACACGCGTTCCCCACGCTCGGTGAGCCGACCCGCGAGGTCCGAGCCGAGCATGCCCTTCCCTCCCGTGACCAACCAGTGCACGAGCGACCTCCGATCCTGTGGGCGATGACCAGACGAGCGTAGTGGAGGCCCCCGTCTCGTAGGATGACCAACCATGACCCCTGAGATCGGCGGACCTTCCCGCGCCCGCCGGACGGCCACCTGGGTCGTGCTCCCCCTCCTCGCCCTGGTCGCCCTCCTCGCATGGGGCTTCGCCTCGCCGGTCGGCTCGAGCCCGGACGACGACTTCCACCTCCCGTCGATCTGGTGCGGGCTCGGCGAGCGGGACGGCCTGTGCGAGCAGGGCTCCGAGGAGCTCACGCGACTCGTCCCGGCTGCGGTCGCGGGCGAGCCCTGCTATGCCCGCGACGCCGCTCGGGACGCGTCCTGCTGGTCCGGCTCGACCGACCTCGTCGAGACGGACCGGGTCAACACGACGCACCTGTACCCCCCGGTCTTCTACGCGACGATGTCGGTCTTCGCCTCGGCCGACGTCGAGACGTCCGTCCTGCTCATGCGGGCGTTCAACGCGCTCCTCTTCGTCGGGCTCGTCACCGGGGTGGCCGCTCTGGTCCCCGGGCGGCTGCGGCGCAGCGCCGTCCTGCCCTTCGCCGTCACGGCGGTCCCGCTCGGGGCCTTCGTCGTCCCCTCGACCAACCCCAGCTCGTGGGCGTACCTCGCGGCGGGCGTGACGTGGCTCGCGCTCTACGCGAGCACGCTCGTCGAGGGGCGCCGCCAGATCGGGCTCGCCCTGCTCGCCGTGCTCGCCGGGTTCCTCGGCGCCGGAGCGCGTGGTGATGCCGGGATCTACGCGTGCCTCGCCGTCGTGATCGTCGCTATCCTCTCCCTCCGCCGCGACCGCCGTCTCGTCGTCCCGGTCGTGGCGGGCGCCGTCATCGCGGCGGTCGGCGCGCTCTTCTACCTGAGCTCGACGCAGGGTGGCCAGGTGAGCGGCGGCTTCAGCGACGGACCCGGAGGGCCGCCCCTCGGCGTGTGGGACACCTTCCGCACCGTGCTCGAGGTCCCGGACCTGTGGATCGGGGCCGTCGGCGGGTGGGGCCTCGGCTGGTTCGACGTCCCCCTCCCAGCCCTCGTCCCCGTCCTCGTCTGGGCCGTCCTCTCTGCCGCCGTGTTCCTCGGCCTCGGCAAGGCCACGCCCCGGACCCTGATCGCGGCGGTCGTCACCCTCGGCGCGCTGTGGGGCATGCCGACGCTCCTGCACCAGCAGTCGGGGGTGCTCCCCGGCTCGTTCGTCCAGCCGCGCTACCTCCTGCCCGTGCTCGTCCTGCTCGTGGGCGTCCTCACCGTGGCGACCGCCCGGGGCAAGGTCGAGTGGACCCGGGCACAAGGCGTCACCGGGGCGGCGGCGCTCGCGCTGGCGGCGGCGGTCGCCCTGTTCACCACGATCCGGAGGTTCACCGTCGGCATCGAGACGCCCGTGTGGAACCTCGACGGCGACCCCCGCTGGTGGTGGGACGTCCTCGCCCCGACCCCGCTGACCGTGCTCGTCACCGGCTCGCTCGCCGCGCTCGCCGTCTTCCTCCTCGCCGAACGACTGGGCAGAGCCGCTCCCACCCCCGAACGGGCCCTGGACGACGTGCCCGAACCCCGACCGACGGAGAAGTGACCGTGGAGATCCGAGAGCTCGACATCCCCGGCGCGTGGGAGCTCACGCCGCGCCAGTTCGGTGACGACCGAGGCGTGTTCCTCGAGTGGTTCCAGGGCAGCGAGTTCGCTGCGACGGTCGGGCACGACCTCGACCTCCGGCAGGCGAACCTGTCGGTCTCCGCCGCCGGGGTCGTCCGGGGGGTGCACTTCGCGGACGTCCCGCCGAGCCAGGCCAAGTACGTGACCTGCGTGAGCGGCGCGGTGATGGACGTCGTGGTGGACATCCGCGTCGGTTCGCCGACCTTCGGCCGCTGGGACTCGGTGCTGCTCGACGACGTCGACCGCCGCGCCGTCTACCTGAGCGAGGGCCTCGGGCACGCGTTCTGCTCGCTCGAGGACGGCTCGACCGTCGCCTACCTCTGCTCGGCACCGTACGCCCCGGGCAGAGAGCACGGGATCCACCCGCTGGACCCGGATCTCGCGATCGAGTGGCCGACGACGGACCGCCGTGGCCGCGCGCTCAGCCCGCTGCTCTCGGACAAGGACGCCCAGGCTCCGACGTTCGACGAGGCGCACGCGCAGGGCCTGCTGCCCAGCTGGGACGCCGTGCGGTCCTTCCTCGCCGACCGGCGGGGCACGGGCGCCTGAGCACCCGGGCACCCGCCGACCGCGAGGCCCCCTCCTACTGCCCGGACGCGGCGTACGTCGCCTCGACGCCGGCCTTCGCCGGGCGCCACCACGACTCGTTCTCCTGGTACCAGTCGACCGTCGCGGCGAGGCCGTCCCGGAAGTCGGTGTAGCGCGGCTCCCAGCCGAGCTCCTCCCGGAGCCGCGAGGCGTCGATCGCGTAGCGCAGGTCGTGCCCAGGGCGGTCGGCCACGTGGTCGAAGTCGTCGGAGGGACGCCCGAAGATCTCGAGCAGCGTCCGCACCACGTCGAGGTTGCTCGTCTCCCCGTCGGCGCCGATGAGGTAGGTCTCCCCGATCCGCCCGGCGTCGATGATCCGCCACACCGCGCTGTTGTGGTCCTCGACGTGGATCCAGTCACGCACGTTGAGCCCGGCACCGTAGAGCCGGGGGCGCACGCCGTCGATGAGGTTGGTCACCTGGCGCGGGATGAACTTCTCCACGTGCTGGTACGGGCCGTAGTTGTTGGAGCAGTTGGAGAGCGTCGCCTCGACCCCGAAGGAACGGACCCACGCACGCACGAGGAGGTCGCTCGCCGCCTTCGTGGAGGAGTACGGGCTCGAGGGGTTGTACGGCGTCGTCGGCGTGAACTTCGCCGGGTCGTCGAGCTCGAGGTCGCCGTACACCTCGTCGGTCGAGATGTGGTGGAAGCGCACCCCGTGCCGGCGGACGGCCTCGAGCAGCGTGAACGTCCCGACCACGTTGGTGCGCACGAAGGGCGACGGGTCGTTGAGAGAGTTGTCGTTGTGGGACTCGGCAGCGAAGTGCACGACCAGGTCGTGCTCGGCGACGAGCGGGTCCACCACGTCGGCGTCGGCGATGTCACCCTGCACCAGGCGGACCCGGTCCGCCACGGGATCGAGCGACGAGCGGTCGCCCGCGTAGGTGAGCGCGTCCAGGACGGTGATCTCGACGTCCGGGCGCTCCCGGACGCTCTGGTGGACGAAGTTGGACCCAATGAAACCGGCTCCGCCGGTCACCAGCATCTTCATGTGCGCTGCTCCTGCCAAGTCGTCGTGCGGCCGACCGACCACTCTAGACGACCGGTCCCCCGGTCTCAGACCCGCGTCCGTGCCCGCAGGGCGAGACCGATGTCGGCGCCCGTCGCGGCGATGCCCACCGGGAGCGGCACGAACGCGCGGCGGTCCACCTCGGGCCACACCCGGGACCGGAACCGCAGGTCGAGCGCCTGCCGAGAGGCGAACGGAGACGCCGCGAGCACGGCCTGGGGGCGGCGCTTGTAGATACGGCGCATCTCGCCGAGCAGGGTGGCGATCGAGACCGACTGCTGCGACGCGAGGATCTTCACCACGGGGTCGCTCCCCGGCGGGAGGGCGGCCACGCGGTCGAGCGTGTCGAGGACCATCGCCGCGCAGTCGTCGACGAAGAGGTAGTCGCGGAGCGTGTCCAACGGGACGTAGATCCCGATCGGGCGGGCCGTGTGGTGCGCCAGGCAGAGCTGGGAGATGAGCCCTTGGGGTTTCGCGAGGTTCTGCCCAGGACCGTAGATGTTTGCGATGCGTGCCAGCACCACGCGCGTTCCCGCCCCGGCGAGCGTACGGAAGGCCTCCTCCGCGTCGAGCTTGGCACGCCCGTACGCCGCCAGCGGCCGCGGCGCGGTCTCCTCGCTGAACGGTGGATCGTCGCTCCCGGCGTAGAGCCCGCCGGCCGACGAGGCGAAGAGGAGCGCGCCCCGTGCCGCGACGTCCGCCGGGAGCGCCCGCATCCGGGAGACCACGTCGCGGATGACGTCGAGCTCGGCGCCGAGCGCGTCGGCCGTCGACGCGGTGACCCCCGCCCCCGCAGCCCAGACCACGGCCCACGGCCCGTCGCCCGCCGTCCGGAGGAGCTCGTCGACCGCGCGCCCGAGGTCCTCGACGGCGTCGGCACGCACGCCCCACCGCACCCGCGCCCCGACGGACGCCGTCCCGCGGCGGCCGAGCTCACGGGTCACGGCCCGGCCGAGAAGCCCCCCCGCGCCCACGACCAGGGTCGCGCTCCCCGGACCGGTCATCGATCGCGCGCGCGTCCGAGCGGGCCCTGCGCGGGGTCACTCACGATGAGATAGAGCGGCCTGCCCATCGCCATGTTGACGGCCACCCCGATGTACTCCGCGACCACACCGATCGCGAACAGGATGAGACCGGTCGCCAGCAGCATCACGACGATGAGCGACGTCCAGCCGGCAGGGACGGACTCGCCCGCGATGCGGGCGATCGTGAGCGCGACCGCGACCACCACGCCCGCGACGCCGAAGACCGCGCCGAGCACGCTCACGATCCGCAGACCCCGGGTGCCGCTCGAGAGCACCATCCGCCAGAAGTGCGACAGGAGGCGTCGCAGCGAGTACCCGGACCGACGCTCCCCCTCGTCACGGAGCGCGACGGGGGCCGTGGTGACGGTCCCCGCGACCCAGCCGAGCGCGACGTCGAGATAGACGCTGGGGCCCGCGTACGCGGCCACGGACCGACCGATCTCGCCGAGAACGAGCCGATAGCTCTGGTAGAGCGACGTGTCGGTACCTCCCGCGAGCGCCTCGATCACGCGCTTCGCCGCCTTGGACGTCACGTTGCGGAACGCGGAGTGCGGAGGGGCGTTGGTCGGCGCCGCGTAGACGACGGTCGCCCGCTGTGCGAGCGCCGCGTCCAGCAGCACGCCCATGTCCGCGGGATCGTGCTGGCCGTCCTCGTCCAGCGTGACGATCCAGTCGCCGCCGGAGGAGGCCATCCCGGCGAGGGTCGCGGCGTGCTGCCCGAAGTTGCGGCTCAGCCAGACGGGCCGGACGACGTCGTACTTCGCGGCGAGGTCGCGGATGACCGCGGCGGAACCGTCGGGACCGTGGTCGAAGACGAGCAGGACCTCCGTGACCTGGGCCTGCGCGCCCGCCGGTGTCGCGAACGGGGCACAGAGACTCTCGAGCTCCTCGAGGAGTGCCGGGAGCGTGCGCTCACCCTGGTACACGGGAACGACGACGGAGATCTTGTGAAGGACGCCGTCGAGGTCTTCGTTCGTCACGCTGGAGACTATAGTCGTTGGGTCGTCGCAGCCCGTCCGCCCTCGGGTGCGCCCGCGAGCTCCGAGAAGAGGTACCCCGCCCGATGGTCATGGACCCGGAGCCCCCGACGACGGACGCCCCCGGATCGCCGACCCCGGCCCCTCCCGCAGGGATGCACGGGTCGCTCGGCCCCCTCTTCTCCCTCGTCAAGGACCAGCGGGTCGCGTTCCTCATCGTCGGCGGCCTCAACACCGTCATCGGCACGGCGTGGTTCGTCTTCTTCGAGATGCTCCTGCGCGACCAGCTCGGCCGGTTCGGCTACATGGCGAGCCTGGTCTGCGCCCACGTCGCGGCCGTGCTCTGCGCGTTCGTCCTCTACCGCAAGTTCGTCTTCCGGGTGACGGGGCACGTCTGGCTCGACCTCGCCCGCTTCGAGGTGGTGAACCTCGGCGCGCTCGGTGTCAACCTCGTCGCCCTGCCGTTCGTCGTCGAGCTCTTCGGGCTCGCACCGATCCCCGCCCAGCTCCTCATCACCTGCGTCACCGCGCTCATCAGCTACTTCGGCCACAAGGGCTTCTCGTTCCGACGCAAGAAGCCTGCTCCCACCGACGTCGCCGACACCGGCGCTCCCGACAGCCACAGCAGAAAGGACGCCCCCACGTGAGCCCTCGCGTCTCGGTCGTCGTGCCCGCGTACAACAACGGCGACTACATCGCCGCGACGATGCGCTCCGTGCTGGACCAGACCTTCGACGACTTCGAGCTCGTCGTCGCGGACCACTCGTCCACCGACGACACGTGGGAGCAGCTCCAGGCGTTCGCCGACGACCCCCGGGTGCGGCTCGTGCGGACGGAGGCGGGCGGCGGAGCCCGGCGGAACTGGAACCGGGTGAGCGAACTCGCCCGGGGCGAGCTCGTCAAGCTCGTCTGCGGGGACGACCTCGTCCACCCCACCATGCTCGCCCGCCAGGTCGCGGCGATCGACGCGGCCGGTCCCGGGGCCGTGCTGGTGGCGTCGCAGCGAGACCTCGTCGACGCACGCGGCGACGTGTTCGTCCGTGCGCGGGGCCTGGGCGACCTCGACGGCGTCGTGGACGGCGCCGAGGCGCTGCGGGCCACCGTGCGCTCCGGCACGAACCTCTTCGGCGAGCCCGCCTGCGTGCTCATGCGCACCGACGCCCTGCGACGCGCGGGGTGGTGGCAGGACCTGCGGTACTACATCGACGCCGGCTCGTACGCCCACGTGATGGTCCAGGGACAGGTCGTCGCCCTGCGCGAGTCCCTCGCGTCGTTCCGCGTCAGCGCGAGCCAGTGGTCCGTCCGCCTGATGCAGCAGCAGGCGGACGAGGCGGCGGAGTTCCACCGCCTGGCGCGCGAGCTGGCGCCCGCCACGATCACCGAGCAGGACGTGCGCCGAGGTGACCGTCTGGCGAAGGTCGTCGCTCTGCAGCGTCGCGCCGCCTACCTCGTGCTCGGGCGTCGCATGCGTCCGCGCGGCCAGGACTGAGCGGTACCACCGGGTCCCTCACCCGAGCCCGAGCTCGCGCGTGAGGCGCGGCAGCAGGCTGAGGGCGTACGTGTCCGTGAGGTGGTTGTCCCGGTACACGAGGACGTTGCCCTCGACCGCGCGACACTCCTCTGGCTCGCAGAGCCCGTCCGTCAGGTCGACGACGTCGACACCGTCGAGGTTCCGTGCGGCCTCGACCGCCGGGTCCACCACCTTCCCGTCGACCGGACGGGGGAACGCACAGGCGAGAGCGCCGGGGCCGTGCTCGGCCACGCACTCGGGCCCGACGAACGGCGGATAGGGCGTGTCCCGCACGACGACGACACGGATGCCCGCCTCGACGAGCGGCCGCAGGGTGTCGCGATACGCGGCGACCGCCGTCGTCTCGTCCGCCCACCCCCACCCGAGCGCCGTCCGGTAGCCGTCGGCGGTCATCCCCGAGACGACGACGAGCTCGGGTCGCTCGTCGAGGATCAGCTGGAGGTTCCTCCGGTTGCGTTCCCCGCACTCGGCGAACGGAATGCCCTCGCTCGACATCGGGTCGAGCGTGAACGGGCAGCCGTTGCGCACGAGCGCGGTCAGCCGGAGGCCGTGCTGCTCCGCGATCCTGGCGAGCGGTGTGCTCAGCACGGCGGCGTGCGAGTCACCGACGAGCACGACGGGGGCGCCACCGTCGGCGCCGTAGCGGCACGTCGAGGCGTCGACGGGCACGGCGCTCGACTCCGGTGCGGTGATGTCCGCCTCGATGCAGCGGTCGAGGTTGACCACCGGCAGGTCGCCGGCCGCGACGAGCGGGTCCGGGACGATCGTGGCCCCCGCAGGCGCCACGACGCCGTCGAACACGGCTGCGCCCGGGTTCTCCGCACCGGCGACCACCTGGGTCGCCGCGTCCGATCGCGCGACGACCTCCGCGAGCGGGACGACGGCAACCGCCAACGAGAGCCCGACCAGGCCCGCGCCCAGGGCGTACGTCGGTGCGAGAACGGCCCGCGGGCGCGCGTGCCGGGCCGCGGCCGGTGTCGTGGTCGGGCTCCGTCGGAACGGTGCCTCGACCCACCTCGTCGAGGCCACCGCGGCGAGGACGGACAGAGCGAGCACCGCGAGCGCGAGGGGTGCGGTGAGCTGGGCGCCGCCGACGACGACCAGTGCGAAGACGATGATCGGCCAGTGCCACAGGTACAGGCTGTAGGAGATGTCGCCGACGTACACGAGCGGGCGGGCAGAGAGCGCGCGCGCGACTCCCGTGCTCGGCCCGGACGTGGCGCCCGAGACGAGCAGCAGCGCGGTCCCCAGCGTGGGGACGAGCGCGATCCAGCCGGGGAACGCCATCGAGGTCGAGTAGGTCGCCGCCGGCACGAGCACGGCGACGAGCCCGACGACACCCAAGGCTGCACCCGCCCGCCGAGACCGCACGCGCGCGCCGAGGAGCGCGACGAGCCCGCCGAGCGCCAGCTCCCAGGCTCGTGTCGTCGTGACGAAGTACGCGACCGCCGGCTCGGTCGCCGAGAGGAAGACCGACCAGACCAGCGACGCGACGAACGTGACCGCGAGCATGGCCGTCACGACCCGACGCGACGCGCGCCCGGTCCGTCGCGCGACGAGCGCGGCCACGACCATGAGCAGCGGCACGACGAGGTAGAACTGCTCCTCGACGGCCAGGGACCAGAAGTGCTGGAACGGTGAGACCTCCGCCGTGGCCTGGGCGTACTCGTCCGGCCCGTAGGCCAGGACCCAGTTCTGCACCTGGAGCGCCGACGTCAGGGCGCTCGAGAGCACCTTCCGCCACTGCGACTCGGGCAGGAGCAGGAGCGTGCCGACGACCGACACCACGATGACGAGCGTCGATGCCGGGAGCAGCCGACGGATCCGACGAGCGTAGAAGTCGGCGAGCCGCACCCGACCGGTCCGCGAGAGCTCGCGGACGAGGGAACCGATGATCAGGTAGCCAGAGATCACGAAGAAGACGTCGACGCCGACGAACCCGCCGGGCAGCAGGCTCGGCCACAGGTGGTAGACGACGACGACACCCACGGCCAGCGCACGCATCCCCTGGACGTCGCGGCGCCCGTGGCCCTTCCGCGCCCCCTGGTCCTGGTGCGCGGCCGCCGTGCTCGGCCGCGCGTTCACGTCCGGGCGGACCGGGTCGCGCTCGCGCGGCGGAACCGGGGGACGACCAGGGAGAGGATCGACCAGACGAGGGCGCCGCCGATCGCGACGCCCAACGAGACCAGCCCGACGGTCCATCCCGGCGGGAGGAACGAGACGGTCACGCGCTCGCCCGCGCTCGTCGGCGGGACGTCCACCGTGAGCAGGTAGTCGCGCACGGGTTCCGCGAGCGAGGCACCCTCCACCGTGTATCCGGGCCACGCGAGCCGGGAGAAGACGATCTGGCCGCCGCCCTCGGGGACGCCGTCGACCGTGAGCTCGACCCTCGTGCCGGTCACCGTGACGTCGGAGACCTCGGTGCCCTCGGACGTCCAGGCGATCCCGCCCGCCGGATCGACGGGCTCGTCCCGCACCCACGCGACGCTCAGGGGAGTGCGGCCCGCCTCGTGCCAACCGGGCGGAGGCTCGGCGTCGGCGTACGGGTCGGGCGACTCGCCGTCGGACCGCCGGACGATCTGCAGCGTGCTCACGGAGAGCAGGTCCGCGACCGGCCGTCCCGTGGTCTCGTCGGTCGCGAAGAGGGTGTCCACGACGTCCCAGCACGTGGCACCGTGAGAAGACATGCACAGGTCTTCGGAGTAGGTGCGGTACTGCAACGGGGTGTAGACGTTCTGGACGGACGCGTCGTTGAGATACCAGAGGTTCGCGTACGCGACGTCGCTCCAGGCACCGGGGACGAACTGAGGCGTGCCCACGACCATGACGTCGCCCTCCGCCTCGGGGAGCTTGTCCTGGTAGTCGGCCCGCTGCCCCGAGAGCCCGTAGTCCGGGAGCGGTGCCTGAGGGATCGTGGCGTGCTGCAGGACGACCACCAGCGTGGTCACCGCGAGCCCGCCCGCCAGGACGGCACGAGTCTGCCGCGGCCCACCCCGTCGGAGGAGCATCCCGAGCGCGACGACCCCGGCGAGCGCGAGCACGGTGGACGCCGCGTAGACCTTCCACCACGACGGCGCCTCGGCGTACGCGAAGTAGGCGCCGACGAGCACCACGACGGACACCGTGACGATCCTGCGCGTGCTCGGCCGGCCTGCGGCCCGTGCCAGGAGGACCACGACCACACCGATCACGCACGTCGCGAGGTACGGCATGAGACGGGCAGGGAACCGCAACGGTCCGACGGCGCTCGGCCCGAGGACGAAGACGGCGGCGAAGGCGCCGACGAGAAGCAGCCCGAGCAGAGTGGGCAGGACGCTCCGTGCCCGGTCGAGCCGGACGAAGAGCACGGCGGGGAGGAGCCACGCGATGTACAGGATCGGCCCGGGCGCCGGAAGCCCCCAGAAGCCGGACACCCAGGGCTGGGCTGTCGCGATCCACGACGTCGAGAGGCCCGAGAGGTCCGGGGACATGAAGTTGTCGTTGAGTATCCCCGTCGCGTCCCGAACGGTGACCGGTGCGGTGAGCAGCCCGGGCAGGTAGCTCGCGAGCGCGACGAGGCCGAGGAGCGCCCCCACCGCGAGGACGCGGACCGCCCCCGCCCGCCGCCGGGCGACGAGCGCCTCGACCAGCGTCGCGAGGATCACCGCGATGAGCATGATCGTCCCGTGGACATATCCCACGGTGATGACCAGGTAGCCGCCCAGGAAGGCCCACAACGGGCTCCCCTCCCGGCCCGCCACACGGCGGAGTCCCCACCACGCCCACGGAAGGAGGGCCCAGACGAAGAGTCCCGTGACCCACGATGCGGCGTCCACGTAGACGGTGAACCCGGTGCACGTCGTCAGCACGGCCCCGAGGAAGCCCCAGGTGCGGTCGGCGCCGTAGGAGCGCAGCACGAGGAACCAGCCGCCGGCTGCGATCGCGAGGAACGCGACCTTCACCAGGGCCGCGTACGCGGTCATGTCCTGGGCCGTGCTCGCGCCGAGCCCGACCAGCATCATGAGCGGGTTGAAGAGGCCCCACTGGCCTTCGGCCGCGTAGTTCCCCGCCATCCACCGGCTGGGCTCGAAGAACGGTATCTCGCCGGCCCGGAGGCTCTGCCCGATGACGTACCAGATGCCGTACGCGCCGGTCTGGGTGTCGTCGTTGAAGTAGAAGCGCTCGTCGAACAGGTACGGGACGAACGACAGCGCCACCGCGACGACGACGAGGGCGAGCGCCACGAGCGGGCCACGACGACCACGCTCGCCCCACGCCCGGAAGGCGTCCCACCGCGCGGGGTCGGACGGCGCCTGCGTCGGGGCGCTCGCACCGGCCTCGCCGTCCGCTGACGCCACGACCGTCGCCGGGTCGGTGCCGTCTTCCATCGTCGCCACCGCTACGCCGCCGCCCGCAGGAGGTCGACCATGTCGTGGCTCGGGCCGTCCGCACGCACGCGGCCGCCCTCGAGCAGGATGCCGCGATCGCACAGGTCGGCCACCATGTCGAGGTCGTGGCTCACGATGACGAGCGTCTTGCCCTCGTCGCGCAGGCGCCGGACCCGTGCCAGGCACTTCTTCTGGAAGGGCTCGTCACCGACCGCGAGGATCTCGTCGATCAGGAACACCTCCGGGTCGGAGTGCACCGCGACCGCGAAGGCGAGCCGCAGGAACATGCCGGACGAGTAGAACTTGACCTCGGTGTCGATGAACCGCTCGATCTCGCTGAACGCGACGATGTCGTCGAACAGGCGGTCGATGTCCTCCTCGCGCATCCCGAGGATCGCCCCGTTGAGGTAGACGTTCTCCCGTCCCGTGAGGTCCGGGTGGAAGCCCGCGCCCACCTCGATGAGACCCGCGACGCGCCCGCGGGTGCGCACGGTGCCCTGGTCGGGACGCAGCACGCCCGAGATGAGCTTGAGGAGCGTCGACTTCCCGGACCCGTTGAACCCGAGGAGCGCGACCGTCTCGCCCTCCTCCACGGTGACGTTGACGTCGTCGAGCGCGACGAAGTCGTCCGCGAGGCGCTGGCGGCGGATCGCCGACATCGCCAGCTCCTTGAGCGAGCGGTTGTGCCGCAGCGTGAACTGCTTCCGGACGTCCCGGATCTCGATGCTGGTGGTCATCTCAGAGCTCCTGGGCGAAGCGCCCCTCGAGGCGCCGGAAGACGGACTGTCCCGCGAGGAGGAGCAGCAGGGCGATGCCGAGGCCCGCCCAGCCGAAGACCCACATCGACGGAGGGAGCGCCACGTCGGGCGACGTCGTGCCCGGGTACCAGAACGCGTAGTGGAAGAGCTCGACCGCGCCGGTGAGCGGGTTGAGCTGGTAGATCGTGAACAGCCACGACGGGAGGACGTCGTGCACCGCCTCCCACGGATAGAGGACGGGCGAGAGCCACGTGGCCACCATGACGATCAGGTCGACGAAGTTCTCCGCGTCGCGGTAGAACACGTTCACCGCGCCGAAGAGCAGCCCGAGCCCCAGGGACAGGACCGCCACGATCGTGAACCCGAGGAGCCCCGCCCCGAGCTCGGCCGGGTTGGGCCGCCACCCGAAGATGAGCGCGCCGACCAGGAGGACGAGAAGCTGGGGCAGGAAGTGCACGGCCGAGACCCACAGCGACGAGACGGGGAAGAGCTCGCGGGGCAGGTAGATCTTCCGGATGAGCGGAGCGTTGCCGACGATCGACCGCGTCGCGTTCGAGAAGCCCTCGCCGAAGAAGTTGATGACGACGATTCCCGAGAACAGGTAGACCGCGTAGTCCTCGATCCCCTTGTTCAGACCGAGGAACAGGCCCAGCGCGAGGAAGAAGACGACGAACTGGACCGCAGGCTTGACGTACGACCACAGCATGCCCAGGACGGAGCCCCGGTAGCGGACCCGGACCTCCTTCTTGACGATGAGCCGGAGGAGGAAGCGGTTCCGGACCACGTCCACGAGTCCGTGGCCACGACCAGGCTCGACCAGAGGCCGCTCGGTCACGACCGTCTGGCTCATCGTGGCATCGGGGGGTTCTCGCCGAAGGTCTTCTCCCACGCCTCGACCGAGGTGATGCGCGGCAGGGCCTCGCGGTAGGTCGAGCGCAGGTCCGCCCACCGCGCGAACAGCTCCGCGTGCAGGCGCACCCCCTCGGCGAGCATGCTCCGAACCTTGCGCGGGTCACGCTTGTGCCACGACGCACCCGTGCCCTCGGCATTGGAGACGATGGCGCTGTCGTACTGCGAGAGCCGCCACCACCGCGCGTCCTGGTGCGGGACGATCGTCTGCGGCTGGTCGACCAGCTGCGGCTCGACCGGCTTGCCGACCTGGCGGATCACGGTCTTCGCCGCCCAGGGGACGAGGGTGAGGCGGTTGGGGACCTGGACGCCGCGGCCCTTGTTGCGCGGCTTGCTGGGCGCGGGCGGCGGGAAGGCGTCGAGGTCGGGCTTGTACTGCGCGTCGGTGAACTCCGCGACCATGCCGCGGATCTCCGGGAGCTTCGTCCCGATGACGCCGTGGAGGGCGTCGGGGCCCTCCAGGACGTCGCGCATGGCCATGAGACGGCCCTGCTCGGAGTAGTACTGCATCGAGATGAGGTGCTTGACGTCCATGTACGAGGACTCCCGCAGGACGCGCCCTCCACGCTCGTAGAGCGAGTAGAGGAGAGTCGTGATGAGGCGGTTGCGCTCGTGGAAGTACGCCTGCCAGCCCACCAGGTCGTCCTTGTCGGCCCACGAGACGTGCCACACCGCGGCACCGGGGAGAGACACCGTCGGGTACCCGTGCGCACGAGCGCGGAGCCCGTACTCGGCGTCGTCCCACTTGATGAAGACGGGGAGGGAGAGGCCGATCTCACGGATGACCGAGGTCGGGATGAGGCACATCCACCAGCCGTTGTAGTCGACGTCGACGCGCCTGTGCAACCACGGCGTCGACCGGAGGCCGGCACCACGGAAGTCGTGTCCGTTCTCCATGTCCTTGTGCGGCAGGCCCGGCTGGATCCGCCACGGCTCGACGATCTCGCCGAACGTGTGCAGCGTCGAGCGGTTGTACATGTCGAACATGTGCCCACCGACCAGCGTCGGCACACGGGTGAAGTCGGCGAACGTGACGAGGCGCACCACGCTCTCCGGCTCGAGGACGATGTCGTCGTCGAGCAGGATGACGTAGTCGCTCTTCCCCGCCTGGAGCGTCTCGTACATTCCTCGCGAGAAGCCGCCGGACCCCCCGATGTTGCCCTGCTCGACGATCCGGAGCTGGTCACCGAGCTCGGCCGCGACGTCGTCGAAGCCGTCCTCGTCGCGGACGCGCTTCGTCCCCTGGTCGACGACGATGAGCTCGTCGAGGACCTCCCGGACCTCGGGGCTCTCCGCGACGGTCCGGATCGTCTCCAGGCAGTAGTCGGCACGGTTGAAGGTCGTGATGCCGAGGCTGGTGCGTCCGTGACCGCGCCCCGACTCGGGGACGGACCAGGCCGCCTCGACGAGATGGAGCTGCTCGGTGCCACCGATGAGGTCGAACCAGTACCAGCCGCCGTCGCCGAACTGGCCCAGCGACAGGTCCACCACGGTGCGCCCGTCGCCGGACACCGGGTGCGACTCGACCCGCTGTTGCACGCCTCGCGCGTTGGAGCGGTACACCGTGACGGTGCCCGTGCCGCGCGTGCGCACGGTCAGCCGGACCGAGTCGACGACGGTCCACCGCCGCCAGTAGCTGGCGGGGAAGGCGTTGAAGTAGGTGGCGAACGAGATGCGCCGACCCGGCCGCACGGAGATCGAGAACCGTCCGGAGATGTCCTGGGACCGGACCGACTCGGATGCCCGCGTTCCGAGGAGGTCGGGTCGCGCCTTGCCGCCCCAGATCGACTCGAGGTCGGTCGGGATCTGCTGTGCCCGGAGCTCGCCGGCCTCGACGTACAGCGGCAGCGAGTCCGAGTCGGCGTCGACGGGGAGGATGACCCGCTGGACCGTGCGGAAACCCTCGCTCTCGAGCCCGGTGCCGGTGCCGACCGACGCGTCCGTCTTGACACTCATGCGTCCACTCCCCCGCTCTCGATGCCTGCGCCCTTGCCGAAGTGGGGCGCGAGCTTGTTGTCGACCATGGAGAGCGCGGCACCGATCGCCATGTGCATGTCCAGGTACTTGTAGGTCCCGAGCCGACCGCCGAACAGCACGTCCGTCTCGGACGCCGCGAGGTCGCGGTACTTGAGGAGCCGCTCGCGGTCTGCCGCGGTGTTCACCGGGTAGTACGGCTCGTCGGCGCGCTCGGCGAACCGGGAGAACTCTCGCATGATGACCGTCTTGTCGGTCGGGTAGTCCCGCTCCGGGTGGAAGTGACGGAACTCGTGGATCCGCGTGTACGGGACGTCGGCGTCGGCGTAGTTCATGACGGAGGTCCCCTGGAAGTCGCCGACCGGGAGCACCTCCTCCTCGAAGTCGAGCGTGCGCCACGAGAGGTCGCCCTCGGCGTAGTCGAAGTACCGGTCCACCGGCCCCGTGTAGACCACCGGGACGTTCCCGACGACGTTGCCCTTGCTGACGGGCTGCGACTCGTCGAAGAAGTCCACGCCGAGCCGGACCTCGATGTTCGGGTGGTCGGCCATGCGCTCGAGCCAGGCGGTGTACCCGTCGACGGGCAACCCCTCGTGGGTGTCGTTGAAGTACCGGTTGTCGTACGTGTAGCGCACCGGGAGCCGGGAGATGATCGACGCCG
This sequence comes from Cellulosimicrobium sp. SH8, assembly GCF_025818875.1. NCBI lineage: Bacteria > Bacillati > Actinomycetota > Actinomycetes > Micrococcales > Promicromonosporaceae > Cellulosimicrobium > Cellulosimicrobium sp. SH8. Next base: position 247,301 of record NZ_JAMXMH010000003.1, read on the forward strand.
GCAGCTCGCGCGGGTCGGTCTGCCACTGCTTCGCCGTGTACTCGCGGATGAAGGCCTCGTACAGAGGTCGCCCGATCAGCGAGACGCCCTGCTCGTCGAGGTTCTCGGGCTTCTTGCCGCCGAGCTCCGCGGAGAGCTCCCTGACCAGCTCGCGCGCCGCGTCAGGACCGTGCGACGAACGGAAGAACTGGTTGATCGTGCCGAGGTTGATCGGCATCGGGAAGACCTCGCCCCGGTGCGTGGTGTAGACGCGGTGGACGTAGCTCGTGAAGGCGGTGAACCGGTTGACGTACTCCCAGACCCGCTCGTTCGAGGTGTGGAAGAGGTGGGCACCGTACCGGTGCACCTCGATGCCGGTCGTCTGCTCGGCCTCGCTGTACGCGTTGCCGCCGATGTGCGGCCTGCGGTCGATCACGAGGACCTTCCGGCCGTACTCCTCGGCGATGCGCTCAGCGACGGTCAGACCGAAGAAGCCCGACCCCACGACGACAAGATCCGCGTCCACACACTCTCCTAGCCTCGACGAACAGCCGCCCAAGCCTACAAGGTCGGGCCATCCCGCCTCGACGGACGGCTCGGGCGGTCCACATCCCCACAAGACCTTCACCACCGCGGCGGCGGCGTCTCAGCAGGCGGTGACCTCGTAGAGACGCGCCTCGCCCTCGGCAGCGACGAGCCGAGCGACGCCGGCCTCCTCGAGCCCCTCGAGGCCGGGGAACCCGCCCTGCCCGCCGTCGGAGAGATGCCTGCCCATGGTGAGCACGTAGCCGATGCCCAGGTCGTCGACCGCCTCGCAGACGGCCGGGTCGGTCAGGGCTTCGTTGAGCGAGGACGCGACGAGCGCCCGGTCGGGGTCCATCACCATGCCCATGTGCGGGTAGATCGCCTCGCGGTCGGCGAGCGCCCACACCAGCGCGCTGCCGTCCCACGGGTCGCCGGCGACGGACACCCCCTCCGGGACGATCTCGTCGAGGCGACCGAGGAGCCGCAGCTCGCGCGCGTCCACCAGGCCTGTCGACGTCGCCGCCTCGGGGTCCACCCGGTACGCGTGCGCCAGGTAGGAGAAGGACTCGCGGAACGTGGCCGTTCGCGGCAGCACCACGGAGACGAGCAGCCCCAGGACGACCGCGATCGCAGCCCCTGCCCAGGGCGAGACCCGGAGACGGTCGGTGCCGCGGACGCGCCCCACGGCGAGCGTGACGAGACGGGCCAGCCCGGCCACGGCGACGACCGTCAGGGGCACGCCGACCAGGGGCAGGAGGGCCGCGATGCGCTGGGGGTCGGCATACCAGTAGCCGGTGAGGGTGCCGCGCAGCGGGATGTCGACCGCGCGCACGAGCAGGTAGAGGCCGGCCAGGATCGCGTAGGCGAACGGCAGCCAGCGCCACCGCGCGACGAAGAGCGCCGCGACGGCCCCGACGAGGACGAGCGCCCCGACCAGGATGTTCGGGGTCCCCGGGGACAGGATCTCGGTCTCCGGGAAGTTGGGGGTGATCGACGGGTGCATGGCGGTCAGCCGCAGCACCTCGGCCGTGGCCTGCTCCCGGCCCGCGGTGACGGCCCACACGACCTTCCCGCGGAACCCGCTCACGAGCGGGAGCATGCCGAGCGCCCGGTACCCCGCCGCGACGACGAGGACGGTGACCGGCCACGGGAGCAGGGCGACGACCCATCCGCGCCCTCGGTGGCGGAGCCGGGCCGTCACCTGGACGAGCGCGTGCACCACCAGGGGGATCGCGACGAACCCGAGCGCGAAGACGCCGTTGGGCTGCGCGAAGGTGAGCGCGACCAGCCCGGTCAGGACGCCGGCGACGGCCGGGAGCCGCCCGCGGCCGTGCGTGCGGACCAGCGCGAGGACGCTGAGGGCCAGGACTCCGGGCAGGATCGCGTAGGAGAGGACGTTCGGGTACAGGAGCCCGAACGACAGGAGCCGGTTGGGGAACTGCGTCATCGCGAAGGAGAGCGGGACGACGATCCCCAGGAGGAGCGGGCGCGGGCCGAGGAGCAGTCGCCCGAGGGCGAGCATGCTGAGCGGCCAGACCACGCACGTGGTCGCCACGGAGACCCAGTTCGCCGCGACCGGGATCTCGGCCCCCGTGACCTGCACGACGAGGCTGACGAAGCCGTGCCACAGCCCCGGGTAGAAGGCCGTCGTGGCCTCGGGCTGCGTCAGGGTCATGTGGAACGACGAGGCGTCGCCGTTCTCGAGGATCATCCGGACCGAGTTCAGGTGGTACGGCGTGTCAAAGGTCTGCGCGACACGGTCGGGGCCCCCGATCGCCGCGGCGGTCCTGCGCACCTGGAGGGCGACGGCCACCAGCCCGGTGACGCCGACCGCGACGGCGACCGCGGCGCGTGTCCGGCCACGGCGCAGCGTCCCCGTGCTCCGTCGGCCCGACAGGAGCCAGACGCCGTACCCGAGCGCGGTCACGACCGCGGAGCCGACCGCCACCCACGCGACGTTCCAGCCCACCCCGAGCTCGCCGAGCACGACCGCCGTCGAACCGACCACCGCGCCGGAGAGCGCGGGCGCCGCACCCCAGGCGACGAGGCCGCGCAGCCCCAGCCCGTAGGCGGGGCCGACTCCAGGGACGACGAGGACGAGCACCGCGACGAGCGCGGCGGGCCACGTGACGAGCCACTCACCCACGCCGACGCCCTCCCCGGTCTGCGAGGAAGGTGCGGTACAGGACGGTGCGCACCTTCTCCGGGACGAGACGGTACCCGCCCCGGACGACGACGTTGCGCACGGCCTGTGCCCGCGTCGTGAAGCCGAGGCGACGCATCCGGCGCTGGAGCTCGATCTCGGACCGCAGCAGGCGCGTCCCCCCACGTCGCGCGTACGCCCCGGCCCCGACCCGGTAGAGCAGCAGGGGCTCGGGGACGTTGCAGCCCCGAGCGCCGGCCGCGAGCATGCGCGCGAAGAGCCAGTAGTCCTCGAGCAGCGGGAGGTCGCGGTAGCCACCGGCGGCAGACACGGCGGAGCGGCGGAAGACCACGGTCGGGTGGTTGAACGGCGAGTGGAAGCGGGCGCCGGTCGTGATGGCGTCGCTGGAGAGCGGCGGGACCCGCACGAGCCCCGGCTCGTCCTCGGAGACGAACTCCTGGATGGCGGACCCGACGATGTCGTACCCCTCGGCGACCAGCGGGACCTGGCGCGCGAACCGCTCGGGCCGGCACACGTCGTCCGCGTCCGTCCGCGCGACGATCTCGTGGCTGCAGCGGGCGAGCCCGGCCTCGAGCGCGAGCGCGAGGCCCACGTTCCGCTCGAGGCGGAGGACGGTGACGGCCTGCGCCGTGTCCTCGATCTCGGCGACGACCTCCGCGAGCGCGGGACCGACGGGACCATCCTGGACGAGCACGACCTCGTCGGGCGGAAGATGCTGCTCCGTCGTCGCCGAGCGGTAGGCGCGGCGCAGGTGCGCCGCGTCGTCGCCGTGGTAGACCGGGAGGAGGAGCGAGAAGGGCGGCGTCGACCCCGTGGTCATGCCGGCGCGCCCGGCCGCCCGCGACGCGCGTCGAGCGCGTCCACCTCCGCGGTCAGCGGTCCCATCGCGGCGAGCACCGTCGCGTTGCGCCGTGGCCGTCGGAGCACGCCGTCGCGCGCGCCCCGCAACGCCGCGGCCCGCAGGACCTCGCGGCGCTCCGAGCCGCGGAACGTGCGAGCCCAGCGGCGCAGCGAGGCGCCCAGGTAGAGGAACCGCTCCTCCGGCGAGAGCGAGGGCGAGCGCAGGAGCATCCAGAGCTTGTTCCGCACCTCGTAGTAGAAGCGCTCGCCGGGGTCGGCGTCCGTGGCCCCGAACTTCTTGGTCCGGTGCTCGACGACGGAGGCCGGCACGTGCAGGCCGGTCCCGCGGCGCAGCAGCCGCGCCGAGTACTCGAAGTCGTCGTTCCAGATGAAGTAGTCCGCGACGGGCAGGCCGTGGTGCCGGATCGCCCGCGCGTCGACCAGCATCGAGACGAACGAGGAGGACCGCACGGGAAGCGCCCCGGACTCCCGGGCCCGCGCTATCTGCTCCGCGGACGCCCCCGGGCGACGGCGCGGCGTGTTCATCGGGTGGTCGCGGCCGTCGTGCCAGACGACGCGGCTCCCCAGCAGCGCGACCGGGCCCGGGTACGCCTCTCGCGCGGCGAGCAGCTCGGCGAGGGCCGTCGGAGTCGGGATCGTGTCGTCGTCCATCAGCCAGACGAGGTCCGCGTCGAGGGCCTCGACCGCGTGGGCCATGCCGACCGCGAAGCCGCCGGCTCCGCCGGTGTTCCGGGGCAGCTCGAGCACCTCCGCCCCGACGGGGTGCTCGGCCGCCACGACCGCCGAGTCATCGTGGGACGCGTTGTCGACCACGACGACCGCGTCGAGCGGACGGGTCTGTGCGGCGAGCGCGTCGAGCGCCTCGACGAGCAGGTCACGCCGGTCGTACGCGACGACGACCGCGGCGATTCGCATGGAGAACCTCGGGGATCGGCTGGATGGAGACGAGCGAAGGCGCTCGTGCAGGATAGTCCACCCGCAGCGGGTGGATGCGCAGGTCAGGAGGCCTGCAGGCGGCGTCCGGACGATGAGCGGGAGGGCGCGCGCGCGGCTCAGGCCTCGTCGGGGCCGTCGCCCCGCCCCAGCACGACGCGCGGCACGCCGGCCCAGCGCCCGGCGTCCGTGACGCCCCGACCGTCGACGACGAGCCGCACCCCCGGCACGCTCTCGCGGCCGACCTCACGGTACTCGGCGTGGTCGGTCTGGACCACGACGACGTCGGCCTCGTCTCCCAGGTGGAAGGGAGCGAAGCCGAGCGCGGCGAGCTCGGCGTCGGAGTAGAGGGGATCGTGCACGCGGACCGACGCGCCCCGCGCCTCCAGGACCTTCACGGTGGCGAAGACCCCGGAGAACGCGGTCTCCTTCACCCCGCCGCGGTACGCGGCGCCGAGCACGACGGCGTCCAGACCGTCGAGCGACCCCAGGAGGTCCGCCGCACGACCCACGACGCGTTCCGGCATGGACGCGTTGACCGCACGGGCCTCGCGCACGATGGACGCGTCCGGGTCGACCGACAGGTACAGCCGCGGGTACACCGGGATGCAGTGCCCTCCGACGGCGATCCCCGGACGGTGGATGTGGCTGTACGGCTGGGAGTTGCTCGCGTCGATCACCGCGTGCACGTCGATGCCCTGCCTGTCGGCGAACAGCGCGAACTGGTTCGCGAGACCGATGTTGACGTCGCGGTACGTCGTCTCGGCGAGCTTCGCGAGCTCGGAGGCCTCCGCCGAGCCGAGGTCCCAGACCCCGTTCTCGCGGTCCAGGTCGGGACGGTCGTCGAAGTCGAGCACGGCCTCGTAGAACTCCCGCGCCTTCTGCGCCCCATCGGGCGAGAGCCCGCCGACCAGCTTGGGGTACTTGCGCAGGTCCGCGAACACGCGACCGGTCAGCACGCGCTCCGGGGAGAACACGAGGTGGAAGTCCTCGCCCTCCACCAGGCCCGAGATCTCCTCGAGCATCGGCTTCCACCGGTTGCGGGTGGTGCCGACGGGGAGCGTCGTCTCGTACGAGACGAGCGTCCCCGCCGTCAGGTGCTCCGCGAGGGACCTCGTCGCGGCGTCCATCCAGCCGAAGTCCGGCGCCGCCGTCTCCTCGTCGACGAACAGCGGGACCACCAGCACGACGGCGTCGGCACCCGGGATCGCCTCGGAATAGTCGGTGGTCGCGCGCAGCCGGCCGGCCGGGACCAGCTCAGCGAGCTTCTCGGCGAGGTGCGCCTCACCCGGGAACGGCTCCCTGCCCTCGTTGACCGTGGCGACCGTACCGGCGTTGACGTCGACTCCGATCACCTCGTGTCCCTTGGACGCGAACTGGACGGCCAGGGGAAGGCCGATCTTCCCCAGGGCGACGACGGCGATGCGCATCGAGTGTTCCTTCCGGCGAGCGGGTGGTCGGTCCGGCAGCGTCTCCCGGATCGGGGGACCGCGACGGTGTCGTTCATCGTCGAGCGGTCGGACCACCGTGCAGGATACGCGAGGCGAGGGTCACCGCGGCAGCAGCGCGAGGACCTCGGGACCCAGCACCTCGCCGAGACGCGCCGCCATCGTGGCCGTCAGGTGCGTCCCGTCGCGGTACACCAGGGTGTTGTCGATGATCACGGGGCACGCCTCCGGGTTGCACAGGTACTCGTCGAGGTCGACGAACCGCGCCCCGGCGGCCTCCGCCGCGGCTCGCTGGCCCTCCTGGACGACGACGTTGCGCACCTCGACGCCCAGGTCGCACGCCGCCGCGTCCTGCACGTGGTCGGAGAGGCACACGCCGGGCGCCGTCCCGGGCGTCGGGGTGTCCCCCACCACCAGCACCTGGGTCGTCGACGGGAGCGCTCGGAGCGTCCGCCCGAGAGCCTCGCCCCACTCGTCCGGGCCGAAGCGCGCGCCGTCCGCTCCGCCCGACTCGCCCGCGTAGTCGGCGACGACCACGACCGCGGGCGGATCGGTCCGCAGCAGATCGAGCACCGCCGCCCGCCACGGCGGGCACGTCGGGTAGGGCTGCCCCCTGCCCGTGACCACACCGAGGTCCGACGCGGGACAGCCGCTCTTGGTCATGACGTCCAGGCGGATCGAGCCGGCGTCCGCCAGCGGGCTCAGCGCAGGGACGAGCTGGCTGGCGTGCGAGTCGCCGAACAGGACGACCCGCGGAGCCGCCGGGTCGGCGCCGTAGACGCACGACGAGCGGGGCTCCTGCTCGGACGCGTCGAGCTGGCAGCCGTCCTCGTAGACCACCGGAAGGTCGTCCGCGGCCTCGGCGAGCGACGGCTCGAGGTTCGCGGGGACGACCGGCGTGCCGACGGGAGCGCGTCGCAGCTCGGTGGCGGTGACCACGGTCGCCGACGACTGCGGCGCGCGGTCCGCGCCCCAGACCGCCAGCCCGGCCGACGCGACGACGACGGCGGTCGCCGCGAGCACCGCGAGTCCCACCCTCCGCGGCCGGGCCGACCGCAGTCGCCGCGCCGTGCGGAACGGGGTCTCGACGAACCGGTACGAGAGCCAGGCGAGCGGGACGCACGCCGCAGCGACGAGCAGCTGCCAGGGCAGCGGCACGGGCTCCGCCCGGCCGAGGATCGCCTGCGGGAGCGTCATCGCGGGCCAGTGGACCAGGTAGAGCGAGTAGGAGATCCCGCCGACCCAGACCATGGGCGAGCGCGCGAGCACCGCGGCCGGACCGCCCGGCCCGGCGCTCGCACCGGCGAGGATCACGAGCGCCGTCCCCGCCACGGGGAGCACAGCCCAGGGTCCCGGGAACGGCGTCGACGCGTCGAGCAGGAGGACCGACGCGACGATCGCCGTCAGCCCCGCCCAACCCAGAGGGACGGCAAGGGACCGGCGCAGGACGGAGCCACGACCCACGACCGCCGCCACCAGGCCTCCGGCCGCGAGCTCCCAGGCCCGCGTGGGAAGGCCGAAGAAGGCCCAGGGCTGAGCCCGGACGGTCAGCACGAGGCACGCCACGAACGAGACCACGACGACGGCGCCCATCAGCACCGTCAGTACCCGGTGCGACCGCCGCAGGGCGAAGAAGCCCACCAGGAGCAACGGCCACACGAGGTAGAACTGCTCCTCGACCCCGAGCGACCAGTAGTGCTGGAAGAGGGACGGCGGATCCGTCTCGTTGAGGTACTGCGTCCCCCGGTACGCGAAGAGCAGGTTGGGCACGTAGACGGCGGTGGCTACGGCGTCGACGGCCGCTTCCCGGACGCGCACCGGTCCGAGCGTGAGCGCCGCCACCGCCAGGGTCACCAGGAGCACGGCGAACGACGCCGGCAGGATGCGACGGGCGCGGCGGGCGTAGAACTCGGCGAACCCGACCGTCCCGCCGGTCTCGAGCGAGCGGAGCAGGTGGCCGGTGATGAGGAATCCCGAGATGACGAAGAAGACGTCGACGCCGACGTAGCCTCCCGGCAGCCAGGGCACTCCCGCGTGGTAGAGCACGACCGCACCGACCGCCACGGCCCGCAGACCCTGGACGTCCAGGCGGAACCGCTCGGCGGGCCGCTTCCCCTCCTGGGTGGCCGTGCTCGCCGGGGCGCTCCCGACGGGGTCGGCGGAGCGACGCGTGGAGGGAGACCGGTGCACGGGACGGGTGTGCTCTCTACGAGTGGACAGTGACCGGCCGAAGACTACCCGCGGTCGTCGGCCGGGCCGGTCACGACCCCTGCCCGGCCTCGTACCCGGCGAGCGACGCACGCACGGCGTCCGAGACGACCCCCGACCCCCCGAGCACCACGATCTGCGCCGGGTCGAGCCGGTCCAGCTCGGCCGCGACCGCTGCCGGGACGCGACTGCTCGACGTGAGCAGCACGGGCCCGCCGGCAGCCCCGGCCGCGGCGGCACCAGAGAGGCTGTCGGGGAAGTCGAGCCCGTTGGCGACGTACACGACCGGTACCCCCGGGGAGAAGGCTGCCGCGGACACGGCGGCGGACGTCCCGAAGCGGTCACTGCCCGAGGTCCGGGCCACGCCCTTCGACGCCAGTGCACCGAGCTGACCCGCGACTGCCTCGGACACCGACCCGGTCCCGCCCAGCACCACGATCCGGTCGGGCTGCAGCCGCCGGAGCTCGGCCTCGACGGAGGCAGGGACGGAGGTCGGGCCGACGAGCAGCACCGGGGCGCCGGCCGCGCCCGCCACCGGGGCGGCGGAAAGAGCGTCGGGGAACGCGAGCCCGTTCGCGACGTACACGACGGGTACGGCGGGCGCGAAGGTCGCCGACGAGATCGCCGCGGAGGTGGCGTACCTGTCGGTACCGGCGAGACGGGTCACCTTCCCGGTCGTCGCGAGGTCCGAGAGCTGCGCGACGACGGTCCCGGAAACCACGCCCGACCCGCCGAGCACGACGATCTCCTGCGGCCGGAGCCGGCGGAGCTCGGCGGCGACGGGAGCCGGCACGGCACCGGGTGCGACCAGCAGCACCGGAGCGCCGGAGACGACTGCGGCGGCGCCGCCGGAGAGCGCGTCGGGGAACGCGAGCCCGTTCGCCACGTAGGCGACGCGCGCCCCCGGTTCGAACGTCGCGGCGGAGATCGCCGCCGAGGTGGCGTACCGGTTGGCCCCCGAGACCCGTTCGACCATCTCCGCGCGGAACGCCTGGTAGTGCCCGGCCGCGAGCTCGCGGATACGCGCCAGCTTCCCGTAGGCGAGCGTCCCGGGGCACTCGGTCTGGTGGGTGTCCCGGTGACCGAAGATGCGCGGGAGGACCACCGACTGCCCGGCCTCGAACCGTCCACCGGCCGTCTTGCTCGCCGCTGTGAAGGTGGTGCTCCCGGCAGGGTCGACGCCGTACTGCGCCAGGCGGAACGCGATGATCCGCGCGACTCCGTCGAGCTGGGCGTCCGTCGGGGTCACGCTCGTGAACGTGCCGACCATCGCCACGCCCACAGTGCCCGTGTTGAAGCCCCCGGTGTGCGCACCGATGAGCGCCGACTCGATGCTGGAGTCGGCGCCTTCGTAGACGTTGCCCCACTTGTCGACGAGGAAGTTGTAGCCCAGGTCGCACCAGCCGTTCCCCTTCGGCGGCTCCGCCTGGTGGAACGCCTGGTCGTTCCGGATGATCTGCATCAGCTGCGCTGTGGTCGTGTAGTCGTTCGCGTTGACCGTGTGGTGGACGGTGCCGCCCTTGAGCGCGGGAGCGGAGTCCCAGGCGCACGACGCCGGAGCGGCGCCCCACTGTTCACGGGTCACGATCGCCGGTCCGGCCACGCTCGCGGTCGCGGCGTCCGTGGTACGGGCCTCGGTCACCGGACCGGACCGCCGCGCGGTGGGCGACCCCGTCAGCGCGGACGAGACCGTCGTCACCCGGATGCCCTCAGGCAGCACCGCACCGGCCTCGACGGTGGAGACCTGCACCTCCTCCGACTGGCCCACGTAGACCGTGCTCGACGTCACGATCTCGCTGTGGCTGCCGGAGTCCGCTCCGTCGGCCGACCGCTCCACGTGGATCCACGGTCCCCACGCGCCGTCGACCGCCCGCGCGCGCAGCCGGAGCTCCGGGACCGCGGGGTCGAGGTCCGACGGCCAGGTCACGGCAGCGGTCTGGAAGCCGTCCGCGACGAGGACGACACCGCTCGAGGTCGGGTCGTGCGACTCGACGGTGGCCGGCGTCGTGCCGAGCCGCGGCAGCGCAGCAGGTGCGTCCGGTGCCGCCGCAGAGGCTTCCTGCGGCCCGGCGACCGCTGACCGCGGCAGGGCGGCGGCGGACGCTGCGGGCGCGGCCGAGAGCGCCAGCAACGGCACCAGGCCGAGGGCGAGAAGTCGTGCGACGACGGCACGCGCGGGCTCAGCCGCCCGGTGCGCCGTCGAGCTCCTGGTCGGGATCTTCCGTGCTTCGTCGCGCGCCACGGTCTCGCCTCCTGGGTACGTGGGCAGTCCGCGTAGACGAAGACGGCGGACGGTGCGTGAACCTAGCCCAGATCCCTTCCCAGGAAAAGCCCCATTCCGGGCGGGGCGCTCGCCGTACCCGCTCCCGATAGCATCGACGACCGTGAAGATCCTCAGCGTCGTCGGCGCGCGCCCCCAGTTCGTCAAGCTCGCACCGATCGCCCACGCGGCGGCTGCCGCGGGCGTCGAGCACGTCATCGTCCACACCGGGCAGCACTACGACCCGATGCTGTCGGACGTGTTCTTCCGAGACCTGGGCATCCCTGCCCCGGACGTGCACCTGGGGGTCGGGTCGGGCAGCCACGGCGTGCAGACAGGGGCCATCCTCGGCGCCCTCGACGGGGTGCTCGACGAGCACCGCCCCGACTGGGTGCTCGCCTACGGCGACACGAACTCCACGCTCGCGGCCGCCGTCTCAGCGGTGAAGCTGCACGTCCCGCTCGCGCACCTGGAGGCCGGCCTCCGGTCGTTCAACCGGCGCATGCCGGAGGAGCACAACCGCGTGCTCACGGACCACGCAGCCGACCTCTGCCTCGCACCGACGCAGGTCGCGATGGACCACCTCGCCTCCGAGGGGCTCGCCGGTCGCTCCGTCCTCGTCGGCGACGTGATGACCGACGTGCTCTTCCAGGTGCGGGACGCCGTCGCCGACCGCGACGTCCCGATCCTCGACGAGCTCGACCTGGTCACGGGCGAGTTCTACCTCGCCACGATCCACCGTGCGGAGAACACCGACGACCGGGCGCGGATGGCGATGATCGTCGAGGCCCTCGCCGGGCTGGACCGTCCGGTCGTGCTGCTCGCCCATCCCCGGGTGGTCGCGAAGGCGGCGGAGCACGGTCTCTCGCTCGACACGGGCGCGCTGCGCTCCCACGCGCCCCTCGCCTACCCCGACCTGGTCGCGGCGTCCCTGCGCAGCCGCGGCGTCGTCACCGACTCGGGCGGCCTGCAGAAGGAGGCGTTCCTGCTGCGGGTCCCGTGCACCACGATCCGGACGGAGACCGAGTGGGTCGAGACGGTCGAGCTCGGCTGGAACGTGCTCGCCAACGACGTGGTGGCGATCCGCGACGCCGTCGCACGGCCCGTGCCCGCCGCGACCGAGGAGGCTCCCTACGGTGACGGGGACGCCGCCCGGCGGGTCGTGGAGACGCTCGTGGAGCTCGCCTCGACGGTGCCGGACCGGGCCTGACGGAGCTCGGATAGGATCGCGGTCGGCGTCGGCGGGCGCCCGTCGACGAGAGGTGAGGCCTGAGTGACCAGCCCGAACGGACCGCGATCAGCCCTCGTGCTCTCGTACTCGGTCATCGAGTCGGACCCGCGGGTCCGACGGCAGGTGGACTGGCTCACCGGTGCGGGATGGGCGGTCGACACGCTCGGGCTCGGCGGCCGACCGACCACGACCGTCAGGCAGCACTTCCTGCTCGAGGAGCCGTCCCGCTGGGTGACGACGCGATCCGGGGTGCTCGCGTCGCAGCTCCTGCTCCCGGCCAGGGTGCGGTTCCGGCGACAGATCGTCGACCGGATCCCGCGCGCCGCACGGGAGAGGCTGCGCTCCGGGCAGTACGACCTCGTCGTGTTCAACGAGACGGAGTTCGGCCCGCTCCTCGACGACCCGACCGTCTTCACGCCGGAGGCCCTGCAGGCACGGCTGCACCTGGACCTGCACGAGTACCACAACCCCGTCCAGCGACGTCAGACCCTCGGCGCACGGATCACCGGCCCGCACTACCGGTGGGTGCGGAGCTTCATCGGGCATCGCGCCTTCACGTCCCGCTCGGTCGTGAACGCCCCGATCGGTCGGCTCTACGTCGACGAGTTCGGCGTCGAGCCCCTGGTCCCGGTGCGCAACATCCCGCCGTTCGTCGACCAGGAGCCGAGCCCGGTCGACCCGGGCGAGATACGGCTGCTCTTCCACGGGCTCGCGTCGTGGAAGCGGGGGTTCGACGCGATCCTCGAGGCCATGACGGTGCTGCCCGAACGGTTCACCATGACGTTCATGCTCATGCCGAACCCGGCGGTCCACGCACGGCTCCGGGAGCAGGTCGACGCGCACCCGTCCCGTGACCGCATCCGGATCGTGCCTCCGGCGCCCATGCGCGAGCTGGCGCAGCGGATCAACGAGTACGACCTGGAGGTGATCTTCTACCGACCGCTCGAACGGAACCTCGAGTTCGCCCTCCCGAACAAGTTCTTCGAGGCGGTCCAGGGACGGCTGGGGGTCGTCGTCGGCGAGAGCCCGGCCATGGCCGAGCTCGTCCGCGAGCACGGGATCGGCGTGGTGGTCCCCGGCTTCGACGCCGCCGATCTCGCGACGGCGCTGGAGGGCCTCACGCCCGACGACGTCGTCCGCGTCAAGGCCGCGTCGGACCGCGCCGCCGACGTGCTCAACGCGGAGGTCGAGCGCGAGGCCTTCCTAGCCGCCGTCGAGAACGGCACCCGAGCCGGCTGAGCGTGCTGGCGTCGACGCACAGCCGCCCGCGACCGGTCAGTCTGCCCGTCGGGCCGGCCGGAGCCCCTCCACTGCTCGCTGCCAGACCGGCAGCTGCGCCTCCGCGGAGAGCTCGCGGGCGGCCGCGTCCGCGGCACGCTTCCAGCCGTCGACACGCTCGGGCGTCAGCTCGTCGATGACCGCGCGGATGGCGTCCGCGTCGAACCCGTCCGTCACCGCCCCGAGTCCGTGCTCCCGCACGAGGCGGGCCATCGCGGGCGTCGGTCCGACGACGACCCCGACGCGCGCCTGGACGTAGTCGAAGAACTTGTTCGGGAGCGCGAGCGCGTTGTTGGTGACGGTCGGGGGCAGGACGTGGATGCCGACGTCGTACGTGTTGACGAGCGCGAGGAGCTCGTCGTGCGGGACCGCGTCCTCGACACGCACTCGTCCGTCGGTCTCCTCGGCCAGCGCGCGGAGCTCCGCGACATAGCCGGGGTCGTTCCCCGTGAGGAAGAGGGTGAGTCGCACGTCCGCGGTCGATGCCGCCACCGCGTTCACCATGTTCTCGAGCCGCCTGCCCCGCAGCGACGCCCCGGGGTGGACGATCCGGACGGGGTCTGCGACCGGGGTCGGCTCCATGGCGACGTACGAGGGCGAGTTCGTCACGACGCCGAGCTCGAGCGCGAAGGGTCGGTAGGCCTCGGCCACGCTCGCCCCGACGGTCGTGAGTGAGCCCGCGCGGGGTGCATACCGCCGGATCAACCACTCCAGGTAGGGCTGACGCACCCGCACCCAGCGAGGATTGTCGTCGTGCAGTCCCGGGTAGAACTCGTGCAGGTCCCCGTGCACGCTGCTCCCCGGGGCGAGCCGGAGCGCGATCGGCAGGCTCTCGATGTCGTTCGCGAGGATGCGGGCCGGCCGCTCCCGGCGGAGCGCCCGCCGCGCGGAACGCACGGCGGGCTGGCTCCAGTAGAGGAGCCGGTAGGCGTGCAGGCGCAGGAGCAGGGCCTCGACGTAGAACCGCGCCCGTCGGCGCCAGCCGACCGACGGCGGCACCCGGAGCTCGATGTGCCGCTCCGCACCAGGTACCGGCGGCCCCCACCCCGCCGTGACCACACGGTACGTCTCGGCGAACAGCGCGATCTGGCGGCGCAGCCGGGCGTCCTGCTCCAGCCGGGAGAAGGAGAGGATGAGCAGGGTGTCCGTCGTGGCGGTCATGGTTCGCCTCGCCGCCTAGACGAGGCCCGCGAGGCTGGCCTGTTGGTGGAACGCCGGGCTCACGGCCACGACGTCGTCGAACGTCCCCGACGCGACGATCTCCCCCGACTCCATGTAGAGGATCTGGTCCGCGTCCCGGATCGTGGAGAGCCGGTGCGCGACCGAGATCACCGTGATCTCGCCGGCGAGCTCGTTGATCGCCGCCGCCACGTCCGCCTCCGTCTTCGTGTCGAGGGCGCTCGTCGCCTCGTCGAGCACGACCACGAGCGGGTCCGAGTACAGCGCCCGCGCGATCCCCAGTCGCTGCCTCTGGCCGCCGGAGAGCGCCAGCCCTCCCTCTCCGATCCGCTCGTCGATCCCTCGGGATCGAGCGGTCACGGCGTCCCAGAGCTGGGCACGCCGCAGGGCCCGCTCGACCCTGTCGCGATCGAAGTCGCCGCCCCAGGTCAGGGCGACGTTCTGGGCGATCGAGCCGTCGAACAGCGCGACGGCCTGTGGCACGTACCCGACGTGGCGGCGCCACTCGGAGGGTCGTTGGGCGTGGGCCCCGCCTCCGAACGAGACGGTCCCACCGCTCGGTTCGAGCAACCCGAGGAGGATGTCCACCAGCGTCGACTTGCCAGCACCGGAAGCACCGACGATCCCGACCGTCGAACCGAACGGGATCGTCAGCTCGACGTCCCGCAGAGCCGGCTCGGTCCCCGTCGGGTACGTGTAGGAGACGTCCCGCATCTCGATCGCCAGCGAGCTGGGGAGCGCGGGGCCCGCGTCGTCGTCCTCGGGGTTCGCGGTGGCACGCTCACGAGAGCGCTCGATGTCGCCGATGATCGTCCGGATGTAGGGGTCCGCCGAGACCGAGCTCGTGACGATCGACTGGAACGAGGTGATCGACGGCACCAGCCGGAAGCCGGCGATGCCGAACAGGGCGAGCGCGGAGACGGCCTCGGTCATGCCGCCCACGGCGAAGCCGACGCCCCCGGTCAGCACGAACCCGCCGATGACCGCCGCGTCGAGGACGAACCTCGGGACTGCCCTCAGGAAGTACAGGTTCGACCGTGCCCGGGAGGTCCGTGCACGGGTCGTGGCGACGGCCTGCGCGACCTCGTCCTCCTTCTCCCGGAGCGTGATCTCCTTGAGCGCCGCCATCATGCCGGTGAGAAGGCCGGCGACCTTGAGCGACGAGTCGCGGGCGACCCGCGCGGCCACCCGCGTGCGCCTCCCCAGCACGTAGTACTGGAGGACACCGATACCGCCGAGGTAGGCCAGCGTGATCGCCGCCGTGAACGGCTGCTGGAGGAAGATGATGACGACCACCCCGACGGCGGTGACGAGGAGGCCGGGCACCGTCGTCAGGGGCAGCAGCAGCCCACCCACGACGCTCGAGACCCCGCCGTCGGTGAGCTGGATGACCCTCGGCGTGCTGATGTTGATCCGCTCGGTCCACGGCGAGTGGATGTAGGACCGGAAGAGGTGGTCGCCGACCGAGAGCTCGAAGCCCGCGAAGTGACGTGTCGCCTTCCACTGAAGGGCCACGCCCATCGCGGACTTGAGCAGGACGACGCCCGAGAGGACCACGATCAACGCCGGCACGGAGCTGATCGGGATCGTCCCGATCAAGGGGATCGTGAAGTCGCCCCCGGTGACCGCCGCCGCGAGGACGCTGGAGAGCAGCATGAGCGCCACGACGTCGAGCACGGAGAGGAACGCCGACCCGATGGAGAAGATGATGAGGAAGCGCTGCGCACTGCGGGGCAGGTAGGGCGAGATCGACCGGTACTGGTCGAGAAGTCGCTTCATCGTGCCACCACCGTGCCGTAGAGCTCGTTCGCCCGGGCGAACTCGTGCTCCCACGTCATCTCCGGCGCGGCACGGCGAGCGGCCTCGCGGTAGCCGTCTCCCGCCGCGAGCACGTCGGAGACCGCCCGGGCGAGCGCGGCGACGTCACGCGCCGGAGCGACGACCCCGATCCCGAGCGAGGTGACGACCGCGGCCACGTCCTCGGCGTCGGAGGCGACGACGGGCAACCCCGCCTGGATCGACTGGAACAGCTTGTTGGGCAGGCTGTAGATCGAGTTGAGGCTCACGGGCTGCGGGTAGACGACCGACACGTCGGCGTCGGAGATCGCCGTGGGCACCTCGTCGGACTCCACGGGGTCGACGAACCTCACCCGGTCGGCCACCCCGTGCTCTCGTGCCACGGAGGCGATGTGGTCCCGGGAGCGCTGAGGTGCCGGGCCGATCAGGGCGAGATAGACGTCGTCGGGAAGGAGCGCCAACGCCTTGACCGTCTCGGCGACACCGCGTGCCGGTCCGATGAGTCCGACGTGGACGACGAGGCGGGCGCCCTCGGGAACGTCGGCGGCGGATCGCAGGATCCCACGGCTCCCCGGCACCGGCAGCGAGGCGGCCAGCGGCACGTTCCGGACCAGCGTCGGCTGCGTGTCGAGGGAGAAGCGGTCGGTCATCCAGCGCTGGATCCCCTGGGAGACGGTGATGGTCCCGGCCCACCGAGAGGAGGCCCGGTCGAGGATCCACCGGTAGTAGGCGGCGATCCTGGGGGGCAGGGTCTGCGCCTCCCAGATCTCGTGCGCGTCGTAGACGAACGGCCTCCGCGTCACGAGGCGCACCAGGATGGCGGCGAAGAGCGTGTCGGCGTCGTGGGCGTGGACGAGGTCGGGCTTCCACCGACGGATCGCCACCGCGGCGCGCAGTGCGAACGTCCACTGCCGCAGCCCCAGCTGGAGCCATCGGCGCCGCGACTTCGGCCCGGGCTTGACCCGGTCTGCGGTGCGCTGGCGCGGGCCGAGACGGACGATCACGCCGCCGCTCGGCCGACGTTCCTCACCTGGAGGAAAGCGGGACACACCGCCGCCCACGGCGAAGAGCCGCGCTTCGTGGCCGTTCGCGGCGGCCGAGTCGAGGTACTTCAGGACCCGCGCGTCGCCATGGGTGTCGTTGTGGACGATGTACGCGATGCGCATGTGTCTCCAGGGAAGAGTTCGAGAACCGGGCGAGTCTACCGAAGCGCACCGCTCGTCCCCGAAACTCGCGGGACGTGACGGACGCTCGGGATCACCGCCGTGAGAGGACCGAGGCGACCATGAACCGCAGGGGGGCCTCCCGGGCGAGGAGGCGGGACGGGTCACGTGTCAGCAGTGCTGCCGGGCTGCGGAAGCGACGGCGTGCGACGCCGCGCGCGAAGAGGACCTCCACGGGTGTTCCCAGGTCCAGCACCGCGTCCAGCACACGACGGTCGGCGATCGAGAGGACACGTTCCGCACCGGGAGCGAGGTCGAGGATCTGCCGCGTCACCGCGCGCAGGTCGGCGCGTTCCTGGGCCGTCCAGAACGCAGGGTCCGGGCGGTTGTGCACCGCCCCGAAGACCTGGACGCGCAAGAACTTCACCGCGTACGAGGCCCTCTCCCGCGGACCCAACCCCACGAACCGCGAGTCCTCCAGCAGGCTCTCCAGGTAGGTGAACTCTTCGGCGACGGGCTTGGGCCGGAAGGTCACCCGGTCGGAGGCGTCCGCCCCGATGACGTACGCGGGACCGGTACGGTCGTAGCTGATCCGTCGGCGCGAGAACCAGATCGAGAGCACGAACGCGATGTCGCCGCCGACCGGTGCCCCCTCCGTGAGTCGCAGCGTGGGGAAGGCCGCACGCCGGACGATGCCGAGCGGTGCGCTGCGATAGGCGAGCCGGTCGCGCGAGCCCTCGAGGAGGCGGGTCCGCCACGGCCGCACCGGCGGTGTCGGGACGTACGCGCCGGAGGCGTGCCGCAGGTGCGTCACCACCATGTCGGCGTCGTCGGCCCGCTGCCGCGCCACCCAGGAGTCGACCGCTCCCGGTTCGAGCAGATCGTCGGAACCCATGATCGCGACGAAGGGCGCCGTGGCCTCGTCCAGCCCCCGGTTGAAGGGACCCGACGGTGAACGCAGCCCGTCTCGATGCTCGATCGTGCGCACCCGGGGGTCGTCGACCAGCGCACCCAGCTTCTCCGCGATCGGGCCCGCGTCGATGTTGTGGCAGACGACCGTGACCCGCAGCGGGGTGCGTGTGTGGGCGAGCACCGACGCCACCGCACGCTCGACGGGACGCGCCGTGCTGTGGACGGCGACGACGAGGTCGACGACGGGATCGGACGACAGCTCTGCCACTGCTCCTCCTGCTCGATCGTTCGTGGTGCCGACACCGGGCGGTGCGGCACGGCGTCGCTGCGCCGGACGGCTCACGGACCCAGCAGGAACGCGCGAAGCGCCGCCGCGGAGAGCGTCCCGTCGTGCACGGACGCGACGAAACCGGGTCCCGCAGCAGCCTTCGTCCGGTAGGTCTCGCGGTCCTCCGCGATCTCGAGGAGGACGTCCCGCAGGGTGTCGGGCGTCGCCTCGACCACCGGCAGGTCCCGGCCCGTGGCGTCACGGACGTGGTCGCGCACCGACGACGTGACGTGCCCGACCACCACCCTCCCGGACGCCATGGCCTCGCACGCGGCGACACCGTAGCTGCCGACACGGAACTGGTCGAGGACCACGTCGGCACGCGCGTAGACGGCCGGCATCTGCGACGCCGGCACCCCCTGCACGTGCTCGTAGTCCAGGACGCCCTCCGCGGCGAGCCGTTCGAGCACCGGGTTGATGAGGTTCGTCCCCTTCACGGCCGAGCTGCTCGGGACGTGGACGACGCGAAGGCGGGTCCGTTCGAGCGCGTCCGCCTCGGCGTGCCAGCGGTCGCCGTCGACCACGACGGGGCACCAGGTCGCCGCCGGGACGTCCTCCAGCAGGTCCGGTGTCGAGACGAAGACGGGGGCACCCAGGGCGGCGAGGCCGGCGAGGTTGCGACGGGCGGTCTCCTCCAGCACGTCGAAGCGCGGGTCCTCGTGGAACGGCGACCACGGGCTGGCCGCCCGGTGTCGGCTCGGCAGCCGCACGTCGGTCCCGTGGCACATCATCGCCACGCCCAGGCCCGTCTCGCGCAGCATCCGCGCCTCGGTGAAGGCGTCGCCGCCGTGGAGCCGACCGAAGAGGGGACGCTCCGCCTCGAACATCACGTGCGTGAACCTCCGCACGTATCCCTCCCGCTCCTGCTGCCACCGCCGGCTCATCAGATAGGTGGCGATGGGCACGCTGTCGTCGGCCGGGAAGCGGAAGCCGTGGTCAGCCTCTGCGACCATGTTGACCGCGCCGACCCCGTCGAGCTCGCGCTCCACGGCCCGGCACCAGAGGTACCCCTGACCCGCGTAGTTCGTGGGTGCCACGTAGAGCCGCACGGACCCCTCCGGCACCCGGGGCGGCGGGGCGACAGCGCCACCGACGGCCACGCCCCCGAGTCGCTGGACCGCGCGCCCGAGCGGCCCCGTGCCGGGTGCCACCAGCCGGTCGATCATCGCGTTGACACGCCGTGGCAGCCGGGAGCGTTTCGCCACCAGGCTGCTGACGAGCTTGTTGACCACGCTCACGGCCGTCTCCCCTCGACTCCCGTCGTCGGCACGCCGGCCGCGGGGCAGGGACGCTCGACGGCGCGCGAGCCACCACGGGTGTCGTGGTCAACCATCAGGGCGGTACGCATGGCGCTCCAGGTCACGGATCAGGAACCGGGTGAGTCTACCGAGACGGGGAGCCAGGGCTGGACAAGAACGGCTCCAGCGCTCGGGCGGACGCGCGGCCGTCGTGGAGAACCTGGACGAACCCGGGGCCACGAGCGGCCGTCGCGCGCGCGTCCTCCCGTCGGTCCAGGACGTCGAGCAGCACCGCACGGAGGGTGTCGCCCGTCGCCTCGATCACGGGAAGATCCTGTCCTGCTGCGCGCCCCGCGACCGAGCGCGACTGGTCGGACACGTGCGAGACGACCACCCGGCCGGCGGCCATCGCCTCGCACGCCGCCACACCGTAGATCCCCATGCGGAGCTGGTCGACGACGACGTCCGACTCGCGGTACAGCCTGAGCATCCCGTCCCGGTCGAGACCTGTGGCCTGGCGATACTCGACGAGCCCGTCCCGTTCGAGCTCCCGGAGCACCGGCTCGACGAGGTCGGTTCCCTTGAGCACAGCGCGGCTCGGCGCGTGCACGACGACCGGGACGTCGCGCTCGAGCGGCGTCCCGGGCGCCCTCCACCGCTCGACGTCCACCGTCACGGGGAGCCATGTCGCCCACGGGACGTCGAGCAGCAGGTCGGGTGTGGAGACGAACGCCGGGACGCCGTCCTCGTGGAGGCGTCGAAGCAGGTCCAGGTTGCGCTCGGCGCGGGCCTGCAGCAGCGGGGTGTCACGGTAGGACTCGAGCAGGAACGGCGACCAGGGGTCGCGCGCCGCGTGAGCGCTCGGCAGGCGGACGTCGCTGCCGTGGCAGAGAGTCGCCACGGCGGCGCCGGAGTCGCGCAGCTCGCGGATCTCCCCCGTCACGCCGCGGCCGAGCGCTGGGAACAGGGGGAGCTGCGACTCGACGATCACGTGGCTGAAGCGCCGTACCGCCCTGAGCTGGGCGACCTGCCATGCCCTCGACCCGCGCAACGGGAACGGAGCGTCGACGTCGGCGGGGAAAGGCAAGGATCGCCGGTAGGTCATGTTGCGCGCACCGACCCCGTCGAGGAACTTCTCGGCGGACCGCGCCCATTCCCAGCCCTGTCCCGCCGAGTTCGCCGGGCCGACGAAGAGACGCACAGGAGTCCTGGGGACCTGTACGCGCGGGACGACGGCGCCCCGGCGCCCTCTCGCCCGGACGACCCGCAGGAAGAGGGCCGGCGGGAGCCACGAGGTGATCCACCACGCGGCCCGACGGATCAGCGAGGGCGGACGACCGTTCACGGCGAGCCCGGCGGAACGACGTGGATGCGGGCACGCAGGGCGTCAGGGCCGTGATCGGTGCGTCGCACGACGGATCCCCTCCCCCGCGCGTCGCCGGAGCCGGGAACCCACCACACCGAGGACCGACCGAGCGGCGATCACGGACGTCGAGCGCACCGAGAGGTGCTCCTCGGCCCACGCCGCGACCCGGAGCCGCTCGTCGTCCGACGGCGGCGCCTCGAGCATCTCCACCAGTGCGCGCGCGACCGCGTCGGATGCGTGGGGGACCACCCGGCCCGCGGTCGCCCGCTCGATGATCAGTCCTACCGGACCGGGTCCGGCCTGCAGCACCGGCGTACCGACGGCCATCGCCGCGAGCGCCTTGGTGGGGATCGCGAACTCGTACCCCGACTCGGGCCGGATGCTCGAGAGCGCGACGTCGGCACCGCGGAGCCAGCGGGCGGCCTGGGCAGCGGGTTGCTGCGGCAGGAACGTCACGCTCGCTCCGCCGTCGGGCATCGCGGCCGCCATCTCGGCGAGCCGGCCGTGCATGCTGCCTCGTCCGAGGAACACGAGGCGCGCGCCGGGGACCTCCTGCACGACGCCGGGCCAGGCCTCGAGGAAGACCTCGGCACCGTGCCACTCCGAGGCGTTGCCCGCGTACACGGCGAACGGGCCCCGGCCCTCGGGTGCGAGCGGCACGACCTCGGCGTTGAAGGTCGCTGTGTCGACGCCGTGCCGCACGATGGTCGTCCGAGGGGCGCCGAGCTGCGTCGCCCGCGCCTCGACCGCGTCCGTCACGGTGAGGACAGCCGACGCACCGCGCAGGGCGAAGCGCTCGAGCGCGCGCACGATGCCCACCACGAGCCGGGGCGCACCGGTCGACCCCGCCGCGTCCGAGACGATGTCGGCCGCGTAGTAGACGTACGGCACCCGTCGCAGGGCGCACACCAGGCGCACCACCGCCCCCGTGGTCGGCGGTGGCTCGGCCACGACCACGTCGGGCCGTCGGCCCGCGAGCAGGCGGAGGAAGAGGGGCGCGTCGAAGCTCAGGTACGGCACGTATCCCCGGACGTACCCGCTGGCGTCCCGGAGCACGGGGCGGCGCCGCACCCGGACTCGCTCGTGCTCCGGGCCCGAGCCCATCGACGCGGGCACCGAGGCCGTCACGACGGTGACCTCCGCCCCTTCGTCCGCGAGTGCCGAGGCGAGCGCAGCGAGGCGGAAGGACGCCGCGGCCGGCTCAGGCAGGAAGATCCGCGACGCGATCGTGACGCGGGCCGTCCGCCCCGCGCGGCGAACGTCGTCGCCCTCGCCGCGGAGCTCCTTCTCGGGGCTCATCCCTCGTCGAACGGGGCGAGCGTCGGGGTGTCGGGGCTCTCCTGGATGTCGAGCTGCAACGACGACACGAGCATCTGGACGCCGAGCACGAAGGGGGTCACCGCCAGGAGGACCGTGCCGGCCGTGGCGGGCGGGGAGTCCCAGGTCGCGGCGATGATCCAGATGCCCGCGGCGACGCCCAGGAGCGTGAGGAGGAGGCCCGAGAACAGCAGCAGAGCGACCGCCGAGAACGACCAGAGGACGTACCGGTACCAGATCCGGTACCAGTACCCGCGGAAGAGCAGGCTGAGCAGCTCGGGGACCACCTTGCCGAGGCGGATGCTCGACACCTCGTTGCCGTACACCGCCGGGATCGGGACGTCGACGGCCGCCGTGCCCGCGACGTTCAGGTGGATCAGCAGGTCGTTCTCGAAGCTGTAGCGCTCGGCGACGCGGTCGAGCGCGAGCTTCTCGAGCACCGACGTCCGGATGGCCGTGTAGCCGTTCTGCGGGTCGAAGAGGTGCCAGTACCCCGACGCGAACTTCGTCAGGAACGAGAGCACGATGTTCCCGAACACGCGGTACCGCGGCATCCCCGTGTACGAGTCGGGGCGGAAGAACCGGTTCGCCTTCGCGAACCCGTAGCCGCCGGACGTCACCGGGTCGAGGAGGTCGGGCAGGTAGTTCGGGTCCATCTGGGCGTCGCCCGCCATGATGACGTTGACGTCCGAGCCCAGCTCCATCGCGGTGCGGTGCCCGGTGATGATGGCCCCGCCGACGCCCTTGTTCACCTCGTGGCGCACGAGCGTGACGCGCGGGTCGTCCAGCGCCTTCACGGCGTCGGACGTCCCGTCGGGGCTGCAGTCGTCCACGATGACGATGTCGTCGACGAAGTCCGGCATCGTGGTGACGACCGTCGCGATCATCGCCTCCTCACGATAGGCCGGCACGACGGCGGCGATCCGCGCGCCCTTGTACATCCTCAGCTCTCCTTGTGGTCGTGCTCGACGGGCAACGGGGGCCCTGCTCGGTCGTCTGCGGGCGAGGTGGGCGCAGCGCGCCCACCGAAGACCCAGTAGCGGTAGGCGAAGTAGTTCCAGACGGTCTGCGCGACGGTGACCGCGACCTTGCCGACGGCAAAACCCCAACCGAGGTGCTCGAAGACACCGACCACCGCGATGTTCGCGAGCGAGTTCGCCGCCAGGAGGACGCCGTACCGCCACAGCGCCGGCCCGGTCGGCATCGCACCGCCGAAGGCGTAGCGCCGCTGGAGCGTGAAGTTGAACGCGAAGCTCCCCCAGAACCCGACCGCCGTCGCGAGCCACAGCGGCGCGCCCAGCACCCGGTAGGTCAGAGCCAGCAGCCCGAGGTCGAGGAGGAAGGCGAAGCCGCCCACCAGCAGGTAGCGGAACGCCGAGTGCTCGAGCACTGTCCGCACGACGCCTGCCAGGGTTCCCCCTCGTCTCGGGTCGGGCACCGCGCCCGACGACGCCCCAGGGTACCTGCCCGCCGGGCGCCCTCCCGTCACCCGACCTACCGTGGATCGGACCGAGGGCTACGGAGGTCACCCATGGGCGCACGGAAGAGGATGACGGCGTCGTTGCTGGCGGCCGTCCTGGTCGGGACGTCGTTCGTCGCGCAGTCCGTCGCCGCGCACGCGGACACGCTCACCCAGGAACGGGTGGTCCTCGGCACCGGCACGACCGTCACGGTCGCGGGGCGAGGCTTCGGTCACGGCCGCGGGATGTCGCAGTGGGGGGCACGGGCGGCCGCTGCGCAGGGGGTGGGTTACCAGCAGATCCTCGACGCGTACTACCCCGGCACGACACGGGTCACCCAGGCAGCGAGCACGATCAGCGTCCTCATCAGCGGCGACACCGACAACGACGTCCGCATCCTCGCGGTCCCGGGCATGACGGCGAGCGACGCGGCCTCGACCGGCACCCCGATCAGCTTCGGCGGCGCGACGCCGCAGCAGTGGCGCATCGTGCGCGGCCCCGGCGGGTTCGTGCTGCACGGGCTCGTCGGCGGGTCCTGGCGGCAGTGGTCGCAAGGCGCCTCCCCCGGCTTCCTGAGCATCGCCGCGCCGTCGGGGTTCATCCGGCTGATCAGGCCCGACGGTACGCAGACGGACTACCGCGGCACCGTCCGGGCCGTCCCCTCCGGGACGAGCCCCGGGCAGCAGACCGTGAACGTGGTGGGCCTCGAGGACTACCTGCGCTCCGTCGTGCCGGCGGAGTCGCCGTCGAGCTGGCCGGCGGACGCGCTGCGGGCGCAGGCCGTCGCCGCGCGCACCTACGCGTCGTACGACCGCGCGCACCGGTCGGGCTCCTGGCAGACCTGCGACACCACCGCCTGCCAGGTCTACCCCGGGCACAAGAGCTTCACGTCCGCGGGGGTCGAGACGCGCCACCACGAGGCGGCCTCGACCGACGCCGCCGTCGCCGCGACCTCGGGGCAGGTGCGCCACCACGGCGGCAGTCTCGCCTTCACCCAGTTCGGCTCGTCGAACGGCGGCTGGAGCGCGGCAGGGTCCTTCCCCTACCTCCCGTCCCGACCGGACCCCTGGGACGCGCAGGGCAACCCCGTGCACGCGTGGAGCGTCTCGCTCCGGGCCTCGGACGTCGGCGCGCGGTACCCGCAGATTGGCTCGCCGCGCAGCATCGACGTCACGTCGCGGACCGGCGACGGCGAGTGGGGCGGGCGCGTGGTCCGGGTCGTCGTCACCGGATCGGCAGGCTCCGTCGCGCTCACGGGCGCGCAGTTCCGCAGCGCCTTCGGTCTGCGCTCCGACTGGTGGAAGCTCACCGGCACGAGCCGGCTCGACAGCGACTCCACCAACGACGGGCGCGTGGACGTCCTCGGCCAGTGGGCCGACGGCCGTCTCACGGCGTACCTCGGGGACGGCGACGGGCGGTTCGTCGGCAGCCGCCCGGCGGGTCACGACTGGCAGACGATGCTGCTCGCGGTCCGGGCCAACGACCTCGACCGCGACGGTCGCGACGACGTCCTCGCCGTCGACTCGGCCGGGCGACTGTGGCGCTACCCGACGACGGCGTCCGGGACGCTCGGCACCCGCGTCCAGGCCGGTCGCGGCTGGGGCGCCATGCGCTTCCTCGTCGCCCCGGGCGACGTAGGACGCGACGGGTCGGCCGACCTCCTCGCGGTCGACACGTCGGGACGGCTCTGGCTGTACCCGGGCCTGGGGAACGGCACCCTGGGCGACGCCGTGCTCGTCGGCAGCGGGTGGAACGCCATGACGTGGGTCGGTGGCGGCGGCGACTGGAACGGCGACGGCTGGTCGGACCTCCTCGCTGTCGACACGGGCGGGCGCCTCCTGCTCTACCGGGGCGACGGTGCGGGAGGGTTCACCCCTGTGCAGATCGGCTCCGGCTGGCGGGGCATGCGGTTGCTGACCCTGGTGAACGACTTCGGTCGCGACGGCGTGCCGGACCTGCTCGCGGCGGACTCGTCCGGCCGGTACTGGCTGTACCCGTGGACGGGATCACGGTTCGCCGGCCGTGTCCAGGTCGGCACCGGGTGGGGCGGGATCACCCGGACCCTGTAGGCGGGACCTACGAGACGTTCGCGCCGGACGGCGCGCTCGTCAGGGTCCGTGCCGCTCGGAAGCCGCCCGACCCGTTCCCCGGGTAGAGCACCAGGGAGCCCGCGCGGGACGCGACGAGGTCGGGCCGTCCGTCGCCATCGACGTCGCCCGCACCGACGACGTTCGACATCCCCTGCCACCCCGTCCCGACGACCGTCGACGACCCGAGCAGGGCGCCACCGTTCCCCGGATAGAGCAGGAGCCGACCGGTGCCCGCGTCGCGGGCGATGAGGTCGGGCGTCGCAGCGCCGCGCCAGTGACCGGCGTTGACGATGCGGTCGATGAACTGCGCACCCCGGGCGATGACGAGCGGGGTGCCGAACCCGCCTCGACCGTCGCCCGGGTAGAGCCAGATCTGGCCGGTCCCGCGCTGGAGCGCGATCAGCCCGGGCACGCCCGTGCCCAGCCAGTCCCCCGCACCGACCACCTGGGTCATCACGCCCCATCCCGTCCCGACGCGGGATCCCGCCGCGTTGAAGCTGCCGGTACTCGTCCCGACGTGGAGGTAGAGGTCGCCGTTCGAACGGCGCGTCATGAGGTCGGGCCGGCCGTCCCCGTTCCAGTCACCGGGGGCGATCGCCTCGACGACACCGGACCCCGAGACGCCCGTCCCGGCCACCCGGGAGAACGCGGCGCCCCCTCGGTAGTCGTACCGCAGCAGGGTGCCGTCACGTCGCACCGCGAAGAAGTCCTCGCCACGACCCGACCGTCCCGCCGGATGGACCACGCTGAAGCCGCCCCACCCGGTCCCGATGAGCGAGCGGCCGACGAGTCCGCCACCGCCGTCACCCACGTAGCGCCACAGGCGACCTTGGGTGTCGCGTGCGACGACGTCGGGCAGACCGTCGTCGTTGAGGTCGCCCGCGCCGACGATCGTCGACATCACGTCCCAGCCCGGGCCGACGAAGGTCCGCGTGCCCGAGAAGCCCCCACGGCCGTCGCCCACGTAGGTGTAGAGGTCGCCCCCGGCACGCGCGACGAGCGCGGGCCGACCGTCGCGCAGGTCGCCCACCATGGCGATCGTGCTCATGCCGTTCCAGCCGGCCCCGATCTTCCTCGCGGTCCCGAACCCACCGCGGCCGTCGCCCGGGTAGAGCCACAGGGACCCGTCGTGGCGTCGCATGATCAGGTCGTTGCGATCGTCTCCGTCCCAGTCCTGTCCGCCCACGATCAGGTTCGCCACGCCCCAGCCCGTGCCGATCCGCTGCTTGCCGGCCCACCCGCCGGAGGCCGTCCCCGGGTACAGCCACAGGTAGCCGGTGGCGGGGTCGATGAGCATGAGGTCAGGGTTGCCGTCGCCGTTCCAGTCCCCCGGGGCGATCACCCGCTCCCCGGGCCAGCCCGATCCCACCGTGCGGGTGGCTCCCCACCCGGCGTCGGGCGCGGTGAGCAACGAGATCGAGCCGGACGTCCGCGCCACCAGGTCGGGGTACCCGTCGAGCCCGACGTCGCGCCGCAGCGAGCGATCCGTCACAGGTCCCTGGCGGGACGCTGCCAGCGCGCGGACCTGCGGGAGCGCCGCGTACAGAGAGGCCCCGGGGCACGACGTCTGGCCGACGTCGCGGTGCCCCACCACGATGCTTCCCGCGGTGCCTCGCACCCCGTGGATGTCGAGCTTCCACGCGATGACGGCCGAGACGGCGTCGACGGCGGCCCAGGAGACCTGCGCGGCGTCGAAGTTCCCCATCACGGAGACACCGAAGCGCTGGGAGTTGACCCCGGACGCGTGCGCACCGACGATCCCCCGGTCGATCCCTCCGGCGCGCCCTTCCCAGATGCGCCCGTACTTGTCGACGAGGAAGTTGTACCCGATGTCGCCCCACCCGCGGGACTGCGCGTGGTACGCGTAGATGCCCCGGATGAGTGCCGGGACCTGGTCCGCGGTGTAGTCGTTCGACCCGGCCGTGTGGTGCACGACCGCGCCGACGACGTTGCCGGTCTGGGGCGTCCACGTCATCAGCCGCTCGTCGGCACCCCACTGGGCGCGCGAGTAGATCGCCGGACGGGTCGTGGCGGTGGGCAGAGCGGCTGCCGGTGCGGCGGCAGGCGTCGCGAGCGCGGAGGTCGTCGACCGTCCGAGCCCGCCCGCGCCGCCGCCGCTTCCTCCCGCGTCCGCTCCCGGATCGACGACCACCAGGACCGGGTCGACCGGGGCGGCCCCCTGGCCGGGCAGGACCCGCGCCTCGACCTCGTCGACGTCCCCGACGAACAGCGGCTCGGTACCGTCGCGCTGCTCCCCGGAGCCTCCGGTCTGCTCGGCATCCTCCGCGTGGACGTCGGTCCACCCGGTCCAGACGGTCCCGGTACGTGAACGCACCTCGACGACGACGTCGTCCCCTGCCGACCCGAGGTCCCAGGTGACGCCGACGACGGTCGTCGCACCGGTCGCCGGGCTGGTCGCGGACCAGGTCCCCTCCGGGCTCGTCGTGTCGTCGGCCGGGACCTCGGGGAGCACCTGCTCACCGGGCCCCTCGGCAGCGCCCGCTTCCGACGGCACCGGCGTCGTGGGGGCCTCTCCGGACGCGTCGACGGGTTCGAGCGGTGTCTCGTCGATCTCGGGGGCGACCGGTGCGGGCACGGCCACCGGGGCAGGTGCGACGTGCGGCGCCACCGAGGTCGCGGCCCGTGGCGCGGGGCTGGCTGCCCCTGCGGTGGTGCTGCCCGTCACCGCCGACGTCGCGGTCACCGCCAGCACCGTCAGGACGGTCGTCCACCTCTTGGTCATCGTGCTCACCCCGGTCGTCGCAGAGATCACCCAGGGCTTGCTCGCGCCCCGACGAACCCGGCCAGTATCACAAGGCGGGCACGTTCTCGCAGGACGATCGCCGGGAGAGTCGGGAGTCGGCCCGGCGACCCCACCACGGGGCCGCCGGGCTCCGGCTCAGAGCGTGACGGTCCGCCCCGACGACGCCGACTCCAGGACGGCCTCGGCCACCTCGAGGGTGCGCAGACCCTCCTCCATCGTCACGACGTCGTGGCGGATCCCCCGGACGGCGTCCCGGAACGCCTCGTGCTCGACCCGCAGGGGCTCGCGCTTCGCGAACGCATAGCGCGTGATGTCGCCCTCGGACACGCCGCGGAACGCCGAGACGGCCTCCCACTCGGTCGGGATGACGCCGTTGGCGTAGAAGGTGAGGTCGGCCGTGCCCGTGTCGGCGACGAACGCGCCCCGCTCGCCCGTGACGATCGTGACGCGCTCCTTCATCGGGGAGAGCCAGTTGACGACGTGGTTGGTCACGACGCCGTTCTCCAGACGACCTGTCGCGGTGACCATGTCCTCGTGCGGGCGCCCGCTGCGGTGCGTGGTCTGCGCGGCGACCGCACGGTAGGAGCTCTGGGCGACCCAGGCCGTGAGGTCGATGTCGTGCGTGCCGAGATCCTTCACCACGCCGACGTCGGCGATGCGCGCCGGGAACGGCCCCTGCCGTCGGGTCGCGATCTGGTAGACCTCCCCGAGCTCGCCCGCCTCCATGCGGCGACGCAGCTCCTGGAGCGCCGGGTTGAACCGCTCGATGTGCCCGACCGCGCCGACGAGCCCGGCCGCGGCGAACGCCTCGGCGACCTTGCGACCGGCCTCGCTCGTGGCCGCGATGGGCTTCTCCACGAGGGTGTGGACGCCCGCGGCGGCGAGGGCCAGCGCGATCTCCTCGTGGTACACGGTCGGGACGGCGACGACGGCCATCTCGATGCCGGCGTCGATCAGTCCGCCGACGTCGGGCAGCACCGGGAGGTCCCCCGCCACGCCGTACGGGTCTCCGCCGGGGTCAGCGACGGCGACGAGGTCGACGCCGTCGATCTCGCGGAGCACCCGGGCATGGTGCCGTCCCATCGCTCCGAGCCCGATCAGGCCCGCACGCAGGTCTGCCATCACGCACCTGCCTTCACGACGGTGTTGACCGCGGTGACGATGCGCTCGAGGTCGCCCTGCGTGAGCGACGGGTGCACCGGGAGGGAGATCACCTGCTGCGCCGCGATCTCGGTCTCGGGCAGGTCGAGGCCGGGCGCGAAGTGCTTCAGGCTCTCGAGGCGGTGGTTCGGGATCGGGTAGTAGACCCCGGAACCCACGCCGTGCTCCTCGCGGAGAGCCGTCACCACACGGTCACGGTCGTCGGCGACGCGGATCGTGTACTGGTGGTAGACGTGCACCGCCCCGTCCGCGACCGGCGGGGTGACGACCCCCTCGAGGTTCTCGGACAGGAAGGCCGCGTTGCGCTGGCGGTCCGCCGTCCAGCCCTGGACCTTGGTGAGCTGCACGCGGCCGATCGCCGCGTGGACGTCCGTCATGCGGGCGTTGAAGCCGACGACCTCGTTGGCGTACTGGCGCTCCATGCCCTGGTTGCGCAGCAGGCGGACGTTGCGCGCGATCTCGTCGGTCGCGCACGAGACCATGCCGCCCTCGCCCGACGTCATGTTCTTCGTCGGGTAGAGGCTGAACATGGCGAACGCGCCGAACGAGCCCACCGGTCGTCCGTCCAGGGTCGCCCCGTGCGCCTGCGCGGCGTCCTCGAACAGGAGCAGACCGTGCTCGTCCGCCAGGGCGCCCAGCGCCGTCATGTCTGCCGGGTGCCCGTAGAGGTGCACCGGCATGATCGCCTTGGTGCGCTCCGTGATCGCGTCCCGCACCGCGTCGGGAGCGAGGCAGAACTGGTCCGGCTCGATGTCGGCGAAGACCGGCGTCGCACCGGTCAGCGCGACCGAGTTGGCGGTCGCCGCGAACGTGAAGGACGGGACGATCACCTCGTCGCCGGGACCGACGCCCGCGGCGAGGAGGCCGAGGTGCAGCCCCGAGGTCCCGGAGTTCACCGCGACGCACGTGCGCCCGCCGACGAGCACCTCGGCGAACTCCTGCTCGAACGCGGCGACCTCGGGGCCCTGCGCGATCATCCCGCTGCGCAGGACGCGGTCCACGGCCGCGCGCTCGTCGTCCCCGACGATCGGCTTCGCCGCGGGGATCAGTGTCTGGCTCATTCGGCCGCAACCTCTCTGATGGTCTCGTCGTGCTCTTCGTAGCGCGCGCCCGTCACCGGGCACACCCAGTGCTCACCGTCGTGCTGCAACGGCTCTCCTGCACGTCCCACCCACCCGACGCGCCGCGCAGGGACCCCGACGACGATCGCGTGGTCGGGGACGTCCCTCGTCACGACCGCGCCCGCGGCCACCGTGGCCCACGCGCCGATCGTCACCGGAGCGACGCACACTGCCCGGGCACCGATCGCGGCGCCCTCGCCGATCGTCACCCCGACCGCGTGCCAGTCGTCCGCGCTCTTGAGCGACCCGTCAGGGTTCACGGCGCGGGGGTAGGTGTCGTTGGTGAGCACGACGGCCGGGCCGATGAACACCCCGTCGGCGAGCGAGGCCGGTTCGTACACGAGCGCGTAGTTCTGCACCTTGCAGTTCTTGCCCATCTGCACTCCGGTCCCGATGTAGGCGCCTCGTCCGACGACGCACGACTCCCCCATCGACACCCCCTCGCGCACCTGGGCGAGGTGCCAGATCTGGCTCCCGTCACCGATCGACGCGCCGTCCGCGACATCGGCGCTGGGGGCGATGCGGACTCCCATGCAGGCTCCTTCGGTGTCTGAGGTGGACGGTCCCGCGTCGGGCGCGGGCGTCGCGTCGGCAAGGTTACCTGGCCACGGAACCCGGCTTCGAGCGCCGAAGGTCCCGAGTCCCGTCGGCGGGCTGCAACAATGGACACCATGCACGAACCGGACGCGGCGACGCGTGGTCGCCCGCGCGCCGCGGCCGTCGGACCCGTCGACGACGCCTGCCTCGTCGTCCCCCTGTACAACGAGGGCGCGGTGGTGGCCGGCGTGGTCGAGAACGCGCTCGCCACGTTCCCCCACGTCGTCTGCGTCGACGACGGGAGCTCGGACGACTCCGTCCGACGCGCCGCCGAGGCCGGCGCCACGGTCCTGCGGCACGCCGTGAACCTCGGCCAGGGCGCCGCCCTGCAGACCGGGATCGAGTACGCCCGCGACCTCCCGGGAGTCCGGTACCTCGTCACGTTCGACGCAGACGGCCAGCACCAGGTGGAGGACGCCGCCGCCATGGTCGACCTGGCTCGGCGCGAGGACGTCGCGATCGTCTTCGGGTCCCGCTTCCTCGACGCCCGTACCCGGCCCGGGCTCCTCAAGCGCGTCGTCCTGCGCACCGCGGTCTGGTTCACGAACCGGAGCACCGGCCTACGGCTCACCGACGCCCACAACGGGCTGCGGGTCATCCGGGTCGACGCGGCGCGCCAGGTCGAGCTGCGCCAGGACCGCATGGCGCACGCGAGCGAGATCGTGCTCCAGCTCGGACGCACAGGTCTCCCCTGGCGCGAGTACCCGGTGCACGTCCTCTACACGGACTACTCGCGGGCCAAGGGGCAGTCGCTGTGGAACTCCGTGAACATCCTGGTCGACCTCGTGTTCAAGTAGACGGGAGCCGCACATGCTCATCCAGATCGTCCTCGTCGTCGCCATCGCCGTGGTCACGGTCCTGCTCACCCGCTCCACGGTCGACGCGCGGCACCAGGCGATCCGCCGCCTGCTGCTCGTCGGGTTCGTCGTGGTCGCCGGGCTCTCCGTCCTGTTCCCCGAATGGCTCACCCGCCTGGCCAACCTGCTCGACGTGGGACGCGGGACCGACCTCCTCCTCTACGCCCTCGTCATCGCGTTCGTGAGCTACATCGCCACGAGCCACCGACGCGCGAATGCTCTCGCCCGCAAGATCACGCTGCTGACGCGCGAGCTGAGCCTCGCGGAGGCACGGCTCAGCCGGGTCGACGCATCGGTCGACGAGCTCGAGCAGCGCGACGGACAGGGCGGCCGGCCGGACGCGCCGCCCGCCGGCTGACCGATCGGTCCTCGTACCCGTCCGCGCCTGCACAACTCCTCCACCCCGCGAGCCCGTAGCCCGCGCGGCCAGGTCGCACGGCGCGCCTATGCTCGACTCCCGTGACAGCCCGTTCCCGTGCCCAGACCCGCGATGCGGCGGCCGACAAGCCGTCGCGCGGTCCGGCGCACGCGCGGGCGATGAGGACCCACGGGGTTGCCCGAACCGTCGGGCTCGTCGCCACGGCAGTGCTCGCGTTCGGCGCGGTCGGCGGAGCCGCAGCGGTGACGAACATCCAAGGGAACATCGCTCCCTCGGACGGGCTCGAGCTCCTCACGGACCGACCTGAGCAGCCCGCCCCGGACCCGAGCGACCCCAACGCCGGGAAGCCGCTCAACATCCTCGTGATGGGGTCCGACGAGCGCGGCGGCGAGAACGGCCACGAGGTCGCGGGCGTCGAGGGGATGCGCTCGGACACCACGATCCTCGTGCACGTGTCGGCCGACCGGACGCGCGTGGAGATGATCTCGATCCCCCGTGACTCGCGCGTCGACGTCCCGGCGTGCCAGACGACGAACGGCAGGACGACCGCGCCGGCGAACACGCGCTTCAACGCCGCGTTCGCGAACGGCGCGACCGTCGGCGGCGACGTCGACTCGGCCGCGGCGTGCACGACCCAGACCGTCGAGAGCCTGACCGACGTGTTCGTCGACGGCTTCGTCGTGGTCGACTTCGCGGGTTTCCAGAACATGGTCACGGCGATCGGGGGCGTCCCCCTGTGCATCCCTGAGGCGATCGACTCGCCCAAGGCGGACCTTCGGCTCGACGCGGGGATGCAGACGCTCGACGGCGCCCAGGCGCTCGGGTTCGCGCGGGCCCGCTACGGCGTGGGCGACGGGTCGGACCTCAGCCGTATCGGCCGCCAGCAGCAGCTCCTCGCCGCGACGGTGAACCAGGTGCTCTCGAAGAACGTGCTCTCGGACCTCGGCCAGATCTACGGGTTCGTCGACGCGGGCACCAGGTCGCTGACCATGAGTGCCAACCTGTCGTCGATCCCGAGCCTCGCCGGGCTCGCCTTCAGCCTCAAGGGCGCGACGAGTGGCAACATCACCTTCATGACCGTCCCGAACACGGCAGACCCGCAGAATCCCGACGCGACGGTCGTCTGGACCCCGGAGGCCGACGAGCTGTGGGCGAAGGTGCGGGCCGACGAGCCCGTCGTCGCCCCGTCGCCGGAAGGGCCCGCGGTCGGTTCCGACGCCGCCACGGACGACACCGCTCCGTCGTCGGGCACCGAAGAGACCCCCGTGGGGACCGGCGAGGCCACGCCGGAACCGGCTCCGGTGCAGACGAAGGAAGCCGGCAAGGAGGCGTTCTCCGCCGCCGACGAGACCGCCCAGTGCGGGTGACGCCATGACCGACCCGTCGCGCGACCCCCGGTCGCTCCCCCCGAGCTTCACGCCCCAGGGCGGTCGCGCCCCGCGGCCGTCGTCGGTCGACGACGCGATCGCCGTGGGCAACAGCGGACGTGGCCAGGCGCGGCCCCGGCCCGCCGTGCCCGACGACGCGGTGCGCCTCGAGCCACGCATCAAACGCCAGTCGTCGCGCGAGATCCCCGTGACCCCGGCGCGCAAGGGCACGCCCCCACCAGCACCTCCGGCGCGCAGCGCCCGGCCCCGTGCGGCCTCGTCGGCGTCGGCCCTCCCGCCGTCGGTCGCTCCGTCCCGCCAGCCTCGTCAGGCGGCGACGGCGGCACCTCCGCGCGTCTCGTCGTCGCCCCACGCGGGTGCGCAGGCCGTGCCCACGACGACGCGGAGCCGTCCTGGCGCGGCGCCGCGGCCGAGCGCCGGCCGACCCGGTGGCGGGGGTGGGCGACCGCCGTCGGGCACGGGGACCCCACGAACCGGCGGGGGCGGATTCCGCGTCCGCAAGGGCCGCGTCGTCGGGCTCGTGGCCTGCGTCGTGATCGTCGCGCTCCTCGCCTGGCCGGTCGGCCTGCTCATCTGGGCGAACGGCAAGATCCAGCACGTCGAGGCCCTCTCCGGTGCGCCCGGCACGCCCGGGAGCACCTACCTCCTCGCGGGCTCCGACGCGCGCGGCGAGGGCATCAGCGAGGACGGCACCGAGGGCGCGCGCACGGACACGATCATGGTCCTGCACGCCCCGCCGAGCGGCCCGGTCGCGCTCATCAGCCTGCCGCGCGACACGTACGCGGAGATCCCCGGCAACGGCGCGAGCAAGCTCAACTCGGCCTACTCGTGGGGCGGCCCGCCGCTGCTCGTGCAGACCGTGGAGCAGCTCACCGGCCTCACCGTCGACCACTACGTCGAGGTCGGGTTCGGCGGGGTCGAGGGCATCGTCGACGCCGTCGGCGGCGTCGAGCTGTGCCTCGACTACGACGTGAACGACGAGCGCAGCGAGCTCGTCTGGACCGCAGGGTGCCACGTCGCCGACGGCCGCACCGCGCTCGCGTTCTCGCGGATGCGCTACTCCGACCCGAAGGGCGACATCGGGCGGGCCGAGCGCCAGCGCCAGGTCATCGGCGCCATCAGCTCGAAGGCGGCGAACCCGAGCATCCTGTTCCGCCCGGGCGACCAGGTCTCGCTGCTGGACTCGGGCCTCGGGGCGCTCACCGTCGACCAGAGCACCGGCATCGTGGACCTCGGCAAGCTCGCCCTCGCGTTCCGCAAGGCCAACGGCCCCGAGGGCATCACGGGCACGCCGCCGATCTCGAACCCCGACTACCGGCCGGGCGGCAACGTCGGGTCCACCGTGCAGCTGGACCCCGAGACCGTGGGTCAGTTCTGGGTCGACATCCGTGACGGCAACCTCGCCCCGGGCCAGGTCGGCGGTCTGCCGCAGTAGCGGCCGTCACCACCACCCGGTCGCGACGCCGAACCGCTCGTCGAAGACCGGGCTGAGCGTCACGGCGTAAGTCGCCGTCAGATGGTTGTCGTCGCGGTAGACGAACCGGTTGCCCTGGACGGGCCGGCAAACACGGTCCGGGCAGAGGACGTCGTTGAAGTCGAGGATCGTCGTGTTCCACAGCTCCTGCACGGCGTCGAGCGAAGGGTCCACGTCGTCCAGGACGTCCTCCCATGCCACGGCGCACTCGTCCGAGTCCGAGCCGTGGACGGCGGCGCACTCGGGCATCCAGAACGGCAACCACGGGTTGTCCCGGATGGCGACGACCGGGATGTCGTCCTGCGCGAGCCGCTCCCAGGCGCGGACGTACTCGTCCGGGACCGTCTCGCGAGACCCGTCCGACATCGTCGGACGCGTCGAGGTCGTGATGACGACGTCAGGTTCGACCGACAGGACGTAGTCCATCGCCTCGCGCTGCCAGGTCGCGCACTCACCGTCGCCGACGCTGTCCTCGGGGTCGAGGAAGAGGCATCCCGCCTTGAGGACGGGGACGACGCGAAAGCCGCGACGCTCGGCGATCGGTTCGAGCGCGGCGAACCAGTGCTCGCTGTGCGACGCGCCGACCAGCGCGACGACCGTCGTGGCGTCCTCCGGTCCGTACGAGCAGCGCTTGACGTCGCTCTCCCTGTTCCCCGTCATGCAGCCGTCCGGGACGACCCGCGACGTGTCCTCGGCCACCGTCTCCACGGCTGGTACCGGGTCGGCGGTCGCCGCCGCGTACGCGCCCGGCTCGAGGACGGAGAGCGCCCCGGGGTAGGCGGCGACGTCGGCGTCCTGCACGGTGCTCTGGTACGAGCGCTGGATCGACAGGACGTGGGCGTTCCACACGAGCGGGGCGATCGCCACGGTCGCGGTGACCGCGACGACGAGAGGACGGAGCGCCCACCGAGGAGGCCGCGCGGGCGTGGCGTCCCGGACGTCTCGGGGGTCTCGGGGGTCTCGACGGAGCACGTCCTCGACGAGGTGCTTCGTCAGAACCGCCAGCACGGCTGCGAGGCCGAGCACGGCGACGCCCGCGAGCCAGCCCACAGGCCGGTCGCGGAGGACGATCGTGAACACGAGCACGGGCCAGTGCCACAGGTAGAAGGCGTACGCGTACCCGCCGGCCCGGGCGACCGGAGACCGCGCGAGGAGGCGCGAGACCGACCACGCGTCTGCGACGGCGATCCCGCGAGGGCCGGGCGCTCCCGCGACGACGACGAGCGCGGCGCCCGCGAGGGGCACGAGGGTGGCGGGACCGGGGAAGAGAGCTGCGCCGTCCACGAGGACGCCGCTCGCGACGACGAGGGCGAGCCCGGCCCAGCCCGCGACGAGTCCCCACGCACCGGGCAGCCGCACGCGCGTGACCAGGAGCGCGAGCAGAGCACCCGCGAGGTACTCCCACGCGCGGGCGAACGTGTCGTAGTAGGCGGTCGCCTGGTCGGCGCGCACCGCGACCACGGCATAGGCGAACGAGGCGACGGCCGCGGCCAGCACGGTCGCGTGCACGATCATCAGGCGTCTCGCGACCGCTGCGCGACCGGCTGACCACCAGACGAGGAGGAGAAGGATCGGTAGCCCGACGAAGAGCTGCCCCTGGACGGAGAGGGACCAGACGTGCTGCAAGGGGCTCTGTCCTACGTCCGCCGCGCCGTACGCCTGCTCCGCGGCGGCCAGCCGCCAGTTCTCGGCGTAGAGCAGGGACCCGAGCACGTCGCCCGAGACCCCCGTCCACCGGGTGCGCGGGAGGAGCACCGCGCTCGCGACGAGCACCGCGGCGAGCACCAGGACGAGCGCGGGCAGGAGCCGGCGGGCGAGCCGCGGGAGGTACGTCCGCAGTCGCACGGGCGTCCCGCGGGCGAACGAGCGGAGCAGTCCCCCGGCGACGAAGAATCCCGAGAGCATGAGGAAGACGTCCACCCCGCCCGAGACGCGGTGGACCCACACGTGGTAGACGGCGACGAGCACGACGGCGAGCGCCCGCAGGCCGTCGAGGTCGTGCCGGTACGGCGCGGCTGCGCCCGTCGACCGGCCGGCCGCACCCGGCCGCGCATGACGGGGTGGAGCCGTCGGCCGGGTCGGGCCGTGGGCGTGCGCGCCCGTGCCGACGGGTCCGGTCATCACGGCTCTCCCTGTCGCGTGGTCGTCGTCGCGCGGTCGGTCCACGGCGACAGTTCGTCCTCGAGGAACGGGGCGAGCGAGCGCGCGTAGTCCCACGTGAGGTGGTTGTCGTCGAGGAAGACGTGCACGTTCCCCACCACCGGGACGCACCACCCGTCGGGGCACACGGCTGCGGAGAGGTCGACGAGCACCGACCCGTCCCCCACCCTGAGGTCTTCTGCGGGGTTCCGTGCGGCGGAGCGGGACGCGAGGTCGAGGCGGCACGCGTCCGCGTCGGGACCGTGCTGCTCGGCGCAGACGAACATGTCCGTCGAGAACCGCGGGTTGTCCCGGACCCCGAGGAGCGCGACCCCCGCGTCGGCGAGCGTGTCGACGGCCTCCTGGAGGCCGACGACGACGGACTCGCCCGGGCCGTCGACCTCGGCGGCCGTGGTGACGGTGAAGACCGCGTCCGGACCGAGCCCGAGGACGTAGTCGAGCACCTGCTCGTTCCACTCCTGGCACGGGTGGCCCGCGGTGCCGAAGGAGCATCCCCCGTACAGGACCGACACGAGGGTCCAGCTCTCCCGCTCGGCGACGGGGATCAGCGCCCCCATGAACTGTTCGCTGTGCGAGTCGCCCACCACCACGACCGTCGGTCCCTGAGGTTCCGGGGGCACGAGCTGCCCGCACCGCTTCGCGAGCTCCGCGACGTCGGGCGCGAACGGACCCGAGCACCGCTCGGCGAGCGACACCCACTGGGCGTCGAGCGCCGTCGCCGCGGGGACGGGAGGTGCGGTCGGGTCCGACGCGTCCTGGTACCCCGGCAGGAGCACGCGCGCCCCCGGGTTGTCGGCCGAGGCTCCCGCCAGCGCCTCGGCGGCCCGCGCCCGCTCGGCCGACTGCCAGGTGCCGAGGGGCACGGCCACGACCACGACCGCGACGAGCACGGCGACCGCACCGCGCCACGGGACGGTGCGCGCCCACGCCAGGTCCCGGACGGGGCGTTCGACGAGCGTGGTGAGGATGCGGGCGAGGACGAGGGAGACGACCACGATCACCGCACCCTCGTGCCAGGACGGGACCTGACGTCCGGTGACCACCCGCCACGTGATGAGCAGGGGCCAGTGCACGAGGTAGAGGGCGTACGCGTCCCGACCGAGCGACCGCAGCACCGGGTGCGCGAGCGCGTTGCCCACGGCCCACGGGTGCGCGGACGTGCCGGCGACGATGACGGCTGCGGCCGCCAGGGTGGGCCACAGCGCGAAGTATCCCGGGAACCCGCCCTGGACGTCGAGCACGAGTCCGCAGGTCACGATCAGGGCGAGCCCCACCCAGCCGACGACCACGGCGGCCCGGGCGGGAAGCCGGACGAACGGCAGCACCACCGCCACGAGGGAGCCGAGGGCGAACTCCCACAGTCGCGTCCGGGTGTCGAAGTAGGCGAGCCCTTGGTTCGACGCCGTCTCGACGACGGAGAAGGCCAACGACGCCACGAACACGGCCCCGAACACCGTCAGGAGCACCGGGGTGACGGAGACCCGCATGCGCCGGACGACGAGTCCGGACAGGAGCAGGAGGAGCGGCCAGAGGACGAAGACCTGACCCTGGACCGAGAGCGACCAGTAGTGCTGCAGCGGGCTCGCGGCCGCGCCGTCGCGGGCGTAATAGTCCACGGCCTCGCGCGCGAGCTCCCAGTTCTGCACGTAGCCCAGCGACGCCCAGGTCTGCGTCCAGACCGACGGCCACGACGACGGCGGGTAGAGCAGGTACGCGGTCCCGAGGACACCGAGGAGCACCACCGCCGAGACGGGGACGAGCCGCTTGAACGTGCGCGCCCAGTACGCCCCGACGGCGACCCCGCGCCCGGCGCTCAGACGACGCGCGAACGACCCGGTGAGGAAGAACGCCGAGAGCATGAGGAACACGTCCACGCCGCCCGACACCCGGCCGAGCCAGACGTGGTAGACGACCACCAGCAGGATCGCGACGGCTCGGAGCCCGTCGAGGTCGTAGCGGTAGCCCTCGCGCGAGGCCGCGGTCCGGGGGCGTGCGTGCCGTCGGACAGCACCGGCCGCCGTCGCACCAGCCTCGGGGGTCACGTCGGACGGCGCCGTCGGCGCGCCAGGCTCCTGCAGTGCTGCCACGTGAAACTGCTCCGGGTGGGTGTCAGACCGACCCGCCACGGACCGTCGTCGGTCCAGCCCCCTGCGTCGCGAGACGCGCCCGCAGGCTAACCCGACAACCGCCCGCCGCAGAAACCCGCGGCGCGCCGGTCAGGCGCCGAAGCCCGTGCGCTGCTCCCCGGACCGCGACGCGCGCAGGCGCGCACCCTTCGCGCGCGCCTGGTCGCCCAGGTCCGCCTGGAAGGCGACCATCCTGTCCCGCAGGCGCGCGGCGTCGTCGTCGGTCCCCGCCGCGAGGATGCGCGCGGCGAGCAGGCCCGCGTTGCGCGCCCCGCCGACGGAGACCGTCGCGACGGGGACGCCCGCGGGCATCTGGACGATCGACAGGAGCGAGTCCATGCCGTCGAGGTGGCGCAGCGGCACGGGGACGCCGATCACCGGCAGCGGCGTCACGGCGGCGAGCATGCCCGGCAGGTGTGCTGCTCCCCCGGCGCCGGCGACGATCACGCGCAGGCCGCGCTCGGCGGCGGTGCGGCCGTAGTCGATCATCTCGACGGGCATGCGGTGCGCGGAGACGACGTCGACCTCGACGGGCACGTCGAACTCGGCGAGCGCGTCGGCCGCGGCCTCCATGACGGGCCAGTCGGAGTCCGACCCCATGACGATGCCGACGACAGGGTTCTCGCTCATG
Source organism: Cellulosimicrobium sp. SH8 (assembly GCF_025818875.1). NCBI lineage: Bacteria > Bacillati > Actinomycetota > Actinomycetes > Micrococcales > Promicromonosporaceae > Cellulosimicrobium > Cellulosimicrobium sp. SH8. The sequence goes on from NZ_JAMXMH010000003.1 coordinate 287,696, forward strand.
CTCGCTCCTCGTTCTCGGGGTCCTCGTCGGTGCTCGCGGGACGCTCGCCCCGCAGGATCGCCGCTGCGGCCAGGGCCCGACGCCGGACCTCGTCCAGGTCGTCGCCGCTCACGTTCACGTGGCCCAGCTTGCGCCCGGGGCGCACGCCCTTGCCGTAGAGGTTGACCCTCGCGTCGGGGAACGCGGCGAGGACGGCGGGCAGCGCGTCGGTCAGCTCGCCGAGCGTCGAGCCGAGCACGTTCGCCATGACGGTCCAGCGGGCCGTGGCCGTCGTGTCACCGAGCGGCAGGTCCAGCACGGCGCGCAGGTGCTGCTCGAACTGGCTGGTCACCGCCCCGTCGATGGTCCAGTGCCCGGAGTTGTGGGGGCGCATCGCGAGCTCGTTGACCAGCACGCGCGGCCCGTCCTCGCCCGCGACCTCGAACATCTCGACCGCGAGCACCCCGGTGACGCCGAGGCCCTCGGCGATCCGGACCGCCGCGTCGCGAGCGCGCTCCGCCTCGGCGTCGGTGAGCCCGGGCGCGGGCGCGACCACCTCCGCGCACACGCCGTCGCGCTGGATCGACTCGACCACGGGCCAGGTCCGCACCTCGCCGCGTCCGTCGGGTCCGCCGGACGGACGCCGCGCGACGAGCACCGCGAGCTCGCGGGTGAACGGCACCTTCTCCTCGACGAGCAGCTCGGGGCCGCCTGCGGCGGCCGCCTCGATCCACTCGGCGACCTGCTCGGGGCCGCCCGCGGCGACCGAGACGACCCGGACGCCCTTGCCGTCGTACCCGCCGCGCGCCGTCTTCACGACGGCCTCGCCCCCGACCTCGGCGAGGAAGTCCGCGAGAGCCGTGCGGGCGGCGTCGGGCGCGGTGGGGAGCGCGGCCCAGCGCGGGCAGGGCACGCCGAGCTCGGTCAGCCGACGCCGCATGACGATCTTGTCCTGCGCGTGCACGAGCGCGTCGGGGCCCGGGCGCACGGGGGTGCCGTGCTCGAGGAGATCGGTGAGCAGCGCGTTCGGGACGTGCTCGTGCTCGAACGTGAGGACCGCCGCGGGCTCGCCGACGGCGGGGGCGATGAGGGAGCGGATCGCGGCCTCGTCGGACGCGACGCCCACGGGCGCGTCGACCACGACCTGGGCCGCGGACGAGTCCGGGGCCTCGACGAGCACGCGCAGGTGCACCCCGAGCTCTCCGGCGGCGGGGGCCATCATGCGCGCGAGCTGTCCTCCGCCGACCACGGCGATCACTGGGGCTGCCACGTGGACCCACCCTAGTGCCTCGGTGCCGCGGGACCGCGCGGGGACCGGACTCCGGACTCGTCGGGGCCGTCGGGCCCGTGCCCGGCGGCCGCGCCGGCACCCGGGCGACGCTCAGGAGCGCCCGGTAGCCTCGGAGGGTGACGAGCGACCTGGACCGCCGGGCGGAGGCGGACGCAGCGACTCTGCCGCGCCGCGAGCGCGTCCTCGCCCGGGTGCGCGAGCTCGCGAAGTTCGGGTCCGTCGGCGCGGTCGCCTACGTCGTCGACCTCGGCCTGTTCAACCTGCTCAGCTTCGGACCGGGCGAGGTCCTCGGGCACAAGCCGCTCACCGCCAAGATCGTTTCCGTCGCGGTCGCGACGCTCGTCGCGTGGGTCGGCAACCGCTACTGGACGTTCTCGACGCGCCGGACGCAGACACGCGGCCGCGAGCTCGCGGCCTTCGTCGTCGTCAACGTGGGCGGCATGCTCATCGCGGTCGGCTGCCTCGCGATCTCCACGTACGCGCTCGGGCTTACGTCGCCGCTCGCCAAGAACGTCTCCGCGAACGTCGTCGGGCTCGCGCTCGGCACGGCGTTCCGCTACGTCGCCTACCGTCGCCTCGTGTTCACGGGCGACCGGGCGCGGGACGACGTCGCCCCCCAGGGGTCCGAGACGCGCTGACCGGTCCTGCCCGGGGCGAGACCCGCGTCAGCCGCGACGTCGACGACGTCGGCCGTGCGCGGAGACCGCGACCCCCGTCGGCAGGACGACGCGCGGGTCGAGGCGCCGCGGCACGCCCGCGAGGAAGAGCGCGAACACCGCGGGCCGACGCTGGGCGAGCTCGAGCCGGCCGCCGTCGGACGCCGCGAGGTCGCGCGCGAGCGCGAGCCCGAGGCCCGTCCCGGCCCCGGAGGTCACCTCGCGCTCGAAGATGCGGGGGGCGAGGTCGTCGGGCACGCCCGCGCCCTCGTCCGACACCTCCGTGACGATCGCGCCGCTCGTGCCGGACGGGCGCGCGCGGACCGTCGTCGTCCCGCCGCCGTGCTTGAGCGAGTTCTCGATGAGCGTCGCCAGGACCTGCGCGAGCGCCCCGGGCGTCGCGAGCACCTGGTACTCCGCGGGGACGTCGACGACGAGCTCCCGGCCCGCCTTCGCGAACGTCGGGACCCACTCCTCCTCCTGCTGGTGGACGACGTCGAGCAGGCTGACGGCCTCCGTCGTCCCGCCCTGCGCGCGCCGCGACGAGGCCAGGAGGTCGTCGACGACCCCGACGAGGCGCTCGACCTGCTCGAGCGAGATCCGGGCCTCCTCCTGCACGGCAGGGTCGTCCGACGCCATGGAGATCTCCTCGAGCCGCATGCTGAGCGCCGTGAGGGGCGTGCGGAGCTGGTGCGACGCGTCCGCGGCGAACTGGCGTTCCGCCGCGAGCCGGCCGGCGAGCCGGTCGGAGCTGCGCGCGAGCTCGGCGGCCACGAGGTCGATCTCCTCGACCCCCGACGGCTCGAGCCGTGGGCGCACCTGTCCCGAGCCGAGCTGCTCGGCGGACGCCGCGAGGTAGACCAGAGGCGCGGAGATGCGGTTCGCCTGCCACACCGCCATCCCGATGCCCGCGGCGAACGCGACGATGGCCGCGGCCACGACGAGCAGCACCACCTGCGCGGCCTGGATGTACGCGTCCCAGTAGGAGACGGTGAGCGTGACGAGCGCTCCCGACTCGGAGTGCAGCGGCTGCTCGATCCCCCGGCCGGTGATCTCCTCGCCGGCCGTGAGCACCGTGCCGTCGGGCAGGGTGACGTAGACCTGCGCCGGAGGGTCGCTCGCACGGGGCTGGACCGCGTCCGTGATGACGTAGTCCGGGATCTCGTCCCCCGCGGCGAGGCGGGCGTCGATCGAGCGCGAGAGGCGCTCGACGCGCGACGTGACGTCGTCTACCTCCCCCTGGAGCACGAACCGCGCGCCGTAGAAGGCCAGCGGGAACCCGAGGAGGATGACGGCGACGGCCACGGCCGCCACCGTCGCCTGCAGCATCCGACGCCGCACGCTGCTCCTCGCTCCCGTGTCCTCGTCCCTCGGTCGGGGTCGGTCAGCTCTCGCCGGTCTCGAAGCGGAAGCCGAGACCGCGGACGGTCGAGATGTAGCGCGGCGCGTTCGCGTCGTCGCCGAGCTTGCGGCGCAGCCACGACACGTGCATGTCGAGCGTCTTGGTCGAGCCGACCGGCTCGGAGCCCCACACGTCGCGCATGAGGGCGTCGCGCACGACGACCGAGCCCGCGCTCGCGACGAGCACGCGCAGCAGCTCGAACTCCTTGGTGGTCAGGTGCAGCTCCCGCTCGCCCTGGAAGGCGCGGTGCGCGGAGACGTCGATGCGCACGTCCTGCGCGGCGAGCTCCTCCTCGTCCACCTGCTCGCCGTGCGAGCGACGCAGGAGCGCCCGGACCCGGGCGAGCAGCTCCGCGAGGCGGAACGGCTTCGTGACGTAGTCGTCGGCACCGGCGTCCAGACCCACGACGAGGTCCACCTCGTCGGCCCGGGCGGTGAGCACGAGCACCGGGGTGGTGAGACCCTTGTGACGGATCTCGCGCGCGACGTCGAGGCCGTCCATGTCCGGAAGGCCCAGATCGAGCACCACGATGTCCGCACCGCTCGCGGAGTCGATCGCCCCTTGACCAGTTCCTTGGACGACGACGTTGTAACCCTCACGTGTCAGTGCGCGCGCCAAAGGTTCGGCAATCGCCGGGTCGTCCTCCGCTAGCAGTACGTGGGTCATTCGCTCATGCTAGGGCATCCGTACGACTTCGGTCCCATCGTGTCTCGTGAACTCTGCGACCCTGGTCGGACGCCTCGTCGCCGCCCTCTGCCTAGGCTGGAACGCATGGGATGGTACGAGCGGCTCGGGCAGTGGTCCGACGAGCACCGGTTCGGTGTGGACCTCACCGTCACGCTCGTCCTCGCGGTCGTGTTCGTGCCCGCGTCCGCGGCCTTCACGTCGATGGGCGCGAGCGGTACCGGCACGAGCGGCGGCTGGGCCGCGTTCTGGGCGCTGCTGCTCCTCGCCCCGCTGCCCTGGCGCCGGTCCCGTCCGCTCGCGTCGGCGATCACGGTGTACTCGGTCGCGCTCGTGCACCTGCTGGCCGGCTACCTCGTGATCTTCCCGGCCGACTTCGCGGTGCTCGTCGCGCTCTACTCCGTGACGGTCTACGGGCCGCGCTGGGCGCACCGGACGGCCATCGTGTCCTCGCTCGTGGGCGCGGTCGTCCTCGGGGTGGCGCTCGGCCTGCTGTCCGGTCGGCTCACCGACCTCGCGACCATGGTCTTCTTCACGTCCGCGTTCGGCGGCATGACGTTCCTCGCGGTCTGGGCGTTCGGCCTCGTGCGCCGCTCCCGGCGCGAGACGATCGCCGCGCTCGTCGACCGCGCGGAACGCCTCGAGGTCGAGCGCGACCAGCAGGCGCAGATCGCGACCGCCGCCGAGCGGGCCCGCATCGCGCGCGAGATGCACGACATCGTCGCGCACTCCCTCTCCATCGTCATCGCCCAGGCCGACGGCGGCCGGTACGCCGCCGCGCACGACCCCGACGCCGCGACGCGCGCGCTCGCGACCGTGTCCGAGACGGGCCGCACCGCGCTGGCGGACATGCGCCGGCTCCTCGGCGTGCTCCGGTCGGAGCCGCCGCGCGTCGTCGTGCCGCCGGGCCCCGTCGTCGGGCCGTCCGGGACGCTCACGCTGCCGTCCGGACGCGGCCCGGCCGGGACGCCGCCCGCCGGCTCGCCCTACGGGCCTGCCGCACCCGGGCACCCGGCGTCCGCGAGCAGCGCGACGGCGGCGCTCGAGCGCGCCCCCCAGCCGGACACGGCCGACCTCGAGACGCTCGTCGCGCAGGTGCGCGACAGCGGCATGCGCGTGTCGTTCGTCCGCGTCGGCCAGGCCCGCCCGCTCCCGCCCGGGGCCGGGCTCACCGTCTACCGCGTGTGCCAGGAGGCCCTGACCAACGTGCTCAAGCACGCCGGACCCGATCCGGAGGTCACCGTCGTCGTGCGCTGGGGCGCGGCCACCCTGGACCTCGAGGTCGAGGACGACGGGCGCGGCGCGTCGGCCTCCGCCGCGGCGCGGCAGGACGCCCGGCCCGGCGGCTACGGCGTGCTGGGCATGCGCGAGCGGGCCGCGCTCTTCGGCGGGTCCGTGCAGGTGGGACCCCGCGCCGGCGGCGGCTTCCGCGTGCACCTGCGCATCCCCGTGCCCGCCCTGCCGGGCACCGCCCCCGGGCCGGGCGCCTTCCCCCAGCCCCCGGGCCAGGTGGCCCCCGCACCCGCGCCCGCGCCGTCGGGCAGGATGGGTCCGGGCCGCCCGGCCGCCGCGACGGCCCCGCCCCCACCGCCACCGCCGGTCGCGCACGGCTCCTCGCAGCCCGCGCCCGACCGACCGACCGACAGGACACCATGACCGACGCCTTCCCCGTCCCCGACGGGGCGTACGCCGCAGACCCGCTCGCGCCCCTCGAGCCCGTGCGCATCGCGCTCGTCGACGACCAGCAGCTCGTGCGCGCGGGCTTCCGCATGGTCATCGACTCGCAGCCGGACCTCACCGTCGCGGTCGAGGCGGGCGACGGCCTGCAGGCGCTGCGCCTCCTCGCGGACCACCCGGTCGACGTCGTGCTCATGGACGTCCGCATGCCGCACCTCGACGGGCTCCAGACGACCGCCCGGCTCACCGCCGCCGCGGCCGACGGCGGACACGCTCCCAAGGTCATCGTGCTGACCACGTTCGACCTCGACGAGTACGTGCTCGAGGCCATCCGCTCCGGCGCGAGCGGCTTCCTGCTCAAGGACGCCCCGCCCGAGGAGATGCTCGCCGCGATCCGCACGGTGCACCGCGGCGACGCCGTCATCGCGCCGTCGTCCACGCGGCGCCTGCTCGAGCACCTGGTGACGGCCCTGCCCGCCGAGCAGACCGACGACTCCCCCGCGCACGCCGCCGTCGAGGGCCTCACCGAGCGCGAGCGCGAGGTGCTCGTGCTCATGGCGCGCGGCCGGTCCAACACCGAGATCGCCGGCGACCTGTTCGTCGCGGAGGCGACGGTCAAGACGCACGTCGGGCGCATCCTCGCCAAGCTCGGCGCGCGCGACCGCGTGCAGGCCGTCGTCACGGCCTACGAGGCGGGGCTGGTCCGCCCGGGCGCCTGACCGTCCGCCCGCGGAGGACGCCCCACCGGTCCCCGGACCCGTGGGGCGCCGTCGTGTCAGCCCTCGGCGCCCGGCGGGTACGACCACGGGATGACCCGGCTCCCGTGCAGGACCCGACCCTCGCCGGACGCGGCCGGGCGGGGCCGGTCCGTAGCGTCGTCCACGATCCCGGCGCACGCCTCCGACCTGGTCGGCGTGAGCGCGCGACGGACCCGACGACGACCCTCGAACGTACCCAGGAGATGCCGTGGACACGACCGTGTACCGCCCCACCGACCCCGCCCCCGCCGGCCCGCCCGCGGTCCGGGCCCGCTCGCTGCGCAAGACCTACGGCACGGGCGAGGCGGCGGTGCACGCGCTCGACGGCGTGGACGTGGACTTCGAGCGCGGCCACTTCACGGCCATCATGGGCCCGTCGGGCTCGGGCAAGTCGACGCTCATGCACCTGCTCGCGGGGCTCGACACCGCGACGAGCGGCCACGCCTTCATCGGCGACACCGAGGTCACCGGCCTGAACGACAACGCGCTCACGCAGCTGCGCCGCGACCGGGTGGGCTTCGTGTTCCAGTCGTTCAACCTGCTGCCCATGTTCACGGCGGAGCAGAACATCACGCTGCCCGTCGAGCTCGCGAACGGCAAGGTCGACCGCGAGTGGTTCGGCACGCTCGTGCGCACGCTCGGCCTCGAGGCCCGGCTGAGCCACCGCCCGAGCGAGCTCTCCGGCGGGCAGCAGCAGCGCGTCGCCATCGCGCGCGCCCTCATCGCCGGGCCGGAGGTCGTCTTCGCCGACGAGCCGACGGGCAACCTCGACTCGCGCTCGGGCGCGGAGGTGCTGAGCTTCCTGCGCCGGTCCGTCCGCGAGCTCGGGCGCACGATCATCATGGTCACGCACGACCCGACGGCCGCCGCCTACGCGGACCGCGTCGTGCTCATCGCCGACGGGCGGATCGCGGGCGACATCACCGACCCGACGCCCGAGTCGGTGCTCGCGGGGCTCGACGCGCTGCGCACGCTCGAGGCGCCGGGCGCCGACGGCTCCGCCCCGACCGCGTCGCAGGCGGTGCGCGCCTGATGCTCCGCCTCACCCTGGCGCAGATGCGCCGCAGCATCGGCCGCCTCGTCGCGGCCGGCGTCGCGATCGTCATCGGGACGGCGTTCGTCACGGCGACCCTGATCGCGGGCAACGTCATCACCCAGACCACGAACGACTCGATCGCCGCGCAGTTCGCGGACGCGGACCTCGTCGTCTCCGCGCCGAGCGACCTCACGGCGTCCGACGTGGACGCCCTGCGCTCGGTCGCGGGCGTCGACGCGGTGGACGCGGTCCAGTTCACCTACCTCGACCTGTCGCACGGCGCGAAGCGCGTGTTCCAGCTCGGCGTCCCCGCCCCCTCCGACCCGCGCTTCGAGGCGCTCGAGGTCGTGGAGGGGTCGATGCCGACGGCGTCCGGACAGGTCTCGCTGCCGACCGCCGTGGCCGAGCGCCTGGGCGTCGGCATCGGCGACACCGTCGCGAGCTCGCGCAACGTGTGGGACGCGTCCGCGCCCGACGGCGGCGCGTACGAGGAGGTCCGCGACGAGCTGACCGTCGTCGGGACGACCGACGACCCCTACGGCGCGTACGCCCAGATGGGCGGGGCCGTCGTCGTGACGGCGGAGGACGTGGCCGCGTGGGAGGCCGCGCAGGCGAGCCCCGACGACGCGGAGCGCCTGTACTCGGCGGCGATGGTCGGCCTCGCGCCGGGCACCGACCTCGAGACGGCGCGCGCGGGTCTCGTCGCCGCCTCGCCGGACGAGGCCGAGGCCGTGACGCCCGACGAGCACGCCCAGGCGCAGGCCCAGAAGATGACCGGCGGCCAGGACGTCTTCACGTACGTCATCCTCGGCTTCGCGGCCGTGGCCCTGCTCGTCGCGGCGCTCGTCATCGCGAACACGTTCCAGGTGCTCGTCGCGCAGCGCACGCGCACGCTGGCCCTCCTGCGCGCCGTCGGCGCGAACCGGTCGCAGCTCGCCCGGTCGGTCCTGTCCGAGGCGACGATCCTCGGCGTCCTGTCCTCCGTGGGCGGCATCCTGCTCGGCTGCCTGCTCACGCAGGTCGCGCTCCTCGTGGCCCGCGGGGCGGACCTGGGCGTGCCGATCCCGGCGACCATCACGGTGACGCCCGCGGTCGTCCTCGTCCCGCTGCTCGTCGGCACCCTCGTGACACTCGTCGCGTCGTTCGCCCCGGCGCGCGCCGCCACGCGCGTCGCGCCGCTCGAGGCGCTGCGCCCCGCCGACGCGCCGAGCCTCGCGCGCGGCGGAGGCCGCGTGCGCCTCGTGATCGCGACCCTGCTCACCCTCGGGGGCCTCGCCGTCCTCGGCGGCGGGATCTGGCTCGGCAGCACCGGCAGCCCCGAGGCCGGCCTCCTCGCCGGGGTCGCGGGCGGCGCCCTGTCGTTCGTCGGCGTCCTCGTCGGCGCCGTGTACTGGCTGCCGGGCGTCGTGTCGTTCGTGGGCCGGCTGCTCGCCGGCACCGGGTCGACGGCGCGGCTCGCCACCGCGAACACGCTGCGCAACCCGCGCCGCACCACGGCGACCAGCACCGCGCTGCTCATCGGCGTCACGCTCGTCGCGATGATGTCGACCGGCGCCGCGAGCGCCCGCACGTCGCTCGACGCGGCGCTCGACGACCAGTACCCGGTCGACGTCCTCGTCGCGACCGACGCCTACGGGTCGACCGAGGACGCGGTGCCGAGCGACGTGGTGCGCGCCGTCTCGGGGACCGAGGGCGTCTCGCGCGTCGTCGAGCTCTCCGCGGCGACGGTCACGCTGCTCGACGGCGCCGAGATGACGATGCACGGGGTGGACCCGGACCAGGCGCGCGCCGTCGTGCGCTCGCCCGACGTGCTCGCGGCGTTCGCCCCGGGCACGGTCATGGTCCCCGAGGCCGACGCGAAGGCCTGGGACGTCGCCGAGGGCGACACGCTGGAGCTCACCGGGCCGGACGGGGCGACCCTCGACGTGACGGCCCACGTCGGGGCCATCGGGGACGGCTGGCTCCTCGACGCGGACGACGCGAGGACCCTGGCCCCGGACGCCCTCGTGTCCCGGCTGTGGGTCGGTCTCGACGACACCGGCGACGCGACGCAGGTCGTGCCGGCGATCCAGGACGCGATCGTCGAGTCGGACACGCCCGTGGAGGTGGCCGGCATCGCCGTCGAGCGTGCGGCCATGCAGAGCGTCATCGACACGATCCTCGGGGTCATCGTGGGCCTGCTCGCCGTCGCCGTCGTCATCGCGCTCATCGGCGTGGCGAACACCCTGTCGCTCTCGGTCATCGAGCGGCGCCGCGAGTCGGCGACGCTCCGCGCGATCGGCCTGAGCCGCGCCCAGCTGCGGTGGATGCTCGCGCTCGAGGGCATGCTCATCGCGGGCGTGGGCGCGGTCCTCGGCATCGTGCTGGGCGTCCTGTACGGCTGGGCCGGTGCCGCGACGGCGCTGAGCGTCATGGGCGACGTGTCGCTCGCGGTGCCGTGGCGGGACGTCGCGCTCGTGCTCGTCGTGGCGCTCGTGGCGGGGCTCGTCGCGTCCGTCGTGCCCGGCCGGACGGCCGCCCGCACGTCACCCGTCGCGGCGCTCGCCGTGGACTGAGCCGCGGCTCGCCGGGCCTGGCGGTCGACGCGCGCCCCTGTGGACGGACCCCCGTCCACAGGGGCGCGCTCGTTCCCCGGCGGGGAGGCAGCGCCGTCCGGCACCATCGGCGCGTGCCAGCCGCCCCCGCCCCGCCGTCCCCCGTCACCGGCCCCGCCCCGGCCGCGCCGGGGCGCGCCGCGCCGGCCGACGAGTCGTGGTTGCGCGTCACGGTGCACCCGGGCACGGACGTCCTGCTCCCGGCCGGGGCGCGCCTCGGCGACGTGCGCGCCGGTGTCGCCGACCTCGTGTGCCGCCCGGAGCTGCGCACCGCCGCCCTGCTCGTGGACGGCGTCCCGGTCGACGACGACCAGCGCTGCGGGACCCGCCCCTTGCTCCCCGGAGCGACGGTCGCGGTCGCGTCCCGCGGGGGGAGGGCCGTCGCCGGGGCGGCACGCCCGGACGACGTGCTCGCCGCGCCGCTCCACGTCGCCGTCCTCGCCGGCGGGGACGCGGGCCGGCTCGTCGCCGTCCCGGACGGCGCGGGCCGCACCCGGGTCGACGGGCTCGACCTCCGCCGGCGCGTCTCCCGCCGCGGCGTGCGGGTCCGGGTCCGCGCACCGCGTGGCTCCCGGCGCGTGCCCGACGACGCGGCGGTCCTCGTCGCGCGGCCCGCCCGGGCCGGTCGCCGGGTCGCGTCGTGGCGTGCGGTCCGCTGGCGCGCGGGCGACGCCCTCGTCACCCCGCAGGGCGTCTACGCCCTGCGACCTCGCCCCGTCCTGGTGCACGGGCCTCGCACCGGCCCCGCCGGCCCCTCGTCCGTCGACGCGGCACCGGGCCGGCCGAGCGCCGGCTTCCTCGCGACCGCGGCCGCCCCCGCGGTCGCCTCGCTCGCCCTCGCCGTGACCTTCCGCCAGCCGCTCTACGCGCTGCTCGCGCTCGCCGGGCCGCTGGCGCTCCTCGTCCCCGCGCTCGTCGAGGCCCGTCGACGCCGCGCCGCGACGACGCCCGTCGACCCGCTGCGGCCGCGGCCCGCCGACGCGCTCACCTGGGCGGCTGTCGCCCGGCTCGCACCGGCCACGGCGCTCCCCGGCACGGCGCCGCCCGGCCCCGGCGTGGGACCCGGCACCGCCGCGGCCATCCCGGTCCCGCGGGTGCGGCTCCCTGACGGGTGCGTCGCCGTCGTCGGTCCGCGCGCCGCCGCGCTCGCCGCCGCACGGGCCGTCCTCGGGGAGCTCCTGTCGACGGGCTCCGTGCCGGTCGTCCGGCACCCGCCGCGCGTCGCGTCCGACTGGGCCTGGTGCGGCTGGCTCTCGCGCGCGAGCACCGTCGACTCGTTGGAGACCGTACGACCCCCGACCGGCGCGGCGACCGTCCTCGTCGTCGACGGCGCCCTGCCCGCGGGCGAGCTGGCGCGGGCCTGGGAGCGGCTCGGGCCCGCGGGGACCGACCTGCTCCTCGTGCTCGACGACGCGGCCCGCGTCCCGGCGTGGTGCAGGACAGTCGTGGACGTGACCGGGCCGACCGCCGTGGTCACCGGCCCGGACGGAGCGCGCACCGTGCGGGAGCACGTCGGAGCGGGCCAGGACTGGGCCGTCGCGCTCGCGCGCCGGATCGCCGCGGCGGAGCACCTCGGCCGGCTCGACGGTACCGACCCGGCCGGGCGCGACCCCGGCGACCCGACCTCCCCCGCGCTGCCGGCGGACGTCGCGCTCGGCCAGCTCCTCGGCCTGCCGACGGTCCCGGACGACCTCACCACGTGGGTCGACGCCCGCTGGCAGGACGCGGCGCGCCGCGACGGGACCGGCCTGCGGGCCGTGCTCGGCGTCGGCCCCGGAGGCGCGACGGTGGCCGTGGACCTCGTCCGCGACGGCCCGCACGTGCTCGTCGCCGGGACCACGGGCGCGGGCAAGTCGGAGCTCCTGCAGACCCTCGTCGCGGGGCTCGCGCTCGGGCGCTCGCCGGAGGAGCTGTCGTTCGCGCTCGTCGACTTCAAGGGCGGCGCGAGCTTCGGGGCCTGCGGGCGCCTGCCGCACGTCGTGGGCACGGTGACCGACCTCGACCCGGGACTCGCCGGCCGCGCCCTCGCCGGGCTGCGGTCCGAGCTGCGCCGGCGCGAGCACGTGCTCGCCGCGGCGGGGGCGACGGGCATCGACGAGCTTCCTCGCGGGCGCCTGCCACGGCTCGTCGTCGTGGTGGACGAGTTCCGGGCGCTCGCCGACGACCTGCCCGACCTGCTGCCCGGGCTGCTGCGCGTCGCCGCCCAGGGCCGCTCGCTCGGCGTGCACCTCGTCCTGGCGACGCAGCGGCCCGCCGGGGCGGTGAGCGCCGACGTGCGGGCCAACATCACCCTGCGTCTCGCCCTGCGGGTGGTCGACGTCGCCGACTCGCGCGACATCGTCGAGTCACCGCTCGCGGCGCTCGTCCCGGCCTCGGCGCCGGGACGGCTCGTCCTGCGCCGGGGCGCCGAACCGCCGCTCGCGGTGCAGTGCGCCCGTGCCGGGGCGCCCGCGCCCGTCCCGGCGTCGGGTGCGCGCGCCGCTCCCCCGTGGGGCGTCGCGCGAGGCCTCGCTCGCCGAGCCTTCCCCCCGCACGACGACGGCGCCCCCGGCGCGGCAGCGCCCCGGGCCGCGGACGACGAGCTTCCCCGGATCGTGGCCGCGCTCCGCGAGGTCGCAGAGCGCGCCGGCCTGCGACCGGCGCCGCCGCCGTGGCTGCCCGCCCTGCCTGATCGTGTCGGTCCGGACGACCTCGCCGACGTCGCGCACGACGGCGAGGTCCGGACCGGCGACCTCCCGGAGGACCCGTCGGACGTCCCGGCGCGGTCCGGCGAGGGCCGGTTCGGCCTCGCGGGGGGAGCGGCACGCAGCGGGCTCGCGACGCTGCCCGTCGCGCTCGGTGACGTCCCCGACCTCCAGCGCCGGACGGTCGTCCGCTGGGACCCGCGCGACGGGCACCTCGCGGTGCTGGGCCGGGCCCGCTCAGGCCGCACGACGGCCCTGCGTGCCCTGGGACGGGCGGCTGTCGACCGCGGGTGGACCGTCCACGCCGTCGGGTCGGGGCTCGCCGACCTCGCGGCCCACCCCGGGACGGGGACCGTCGTCGACCGCGACGACCCGCGCCGCCTCGTCCGCCTCCTCCGGCTGCTCGCCGGTCACGACGACGGGCAGGAGCGGCCCCCGGGGACCGACGCCGTCGCCCGGGCGCTCCTGCTCGTGGACGACGTCGACGCCGTCCGGTCGGTGCTCGCGGGGCTGGCGGGCGGGGCCGGCGCAGACGCGCTCACGGACGTGCTCGCCGGCCCCGCCGCCGTCGCCGTGGGGTGCGGCGGCCCGACGGTCGCGGGGCTGTCGTCGCTGGTCGGGGTGCGGGCGGTCATGGTGTCCCGCGACCGTCACGACGACGTGTCGCTGGGCGTGCCGGCGGCGCTCGCCGGGCGGGGAGGCCCGCCGGGGCGCGCCGTGTGGCTCGGACCCGGTGAGCCGGTCCTGTGCCAGGTCGCCCTCCCGGCGGCACCGCCACCGGGGCCCGGTCCCGGGAGGACGACGCCCCCGGCCGCCCGCACCGGGTCGGGCGCTCCGGACCGAGGCGCCCCGGCCGGCGCGTTCCGGCTCCTGCCGTTGCCCGAGCGGGTCGTGCCCGCCGAGCTCACCTCCCTCGTCCCACGCCCCGCAGCGTCCGGACCGCGCGCGGCGGCCGGCGGGCTCCAGATCCCGGTGGGCCGGGGCGGCGACGTCGCCGGCACCGTCACGCTGGACGTGTCGCGGGGAGCGCTCGTCGTCGGACCGCCCGGCTCGGGACGCACGAGCGCGCTGGTCCTCCTCGCTCGGCATCTGGCGCGCGAGGGCGTCCTCGCCGCGGTCGTCGCCCGCGACGAGACCCTCGCCGCCGCGGCAGGTCCTCCGACGATCGTCGTGCGGCGCTACGCGCCGGCGGACGTCGGCGCGCTCCTCGACGCCGTCGCCACCGGCACGCGCACGACCGCCCGCGCGACCCCGCGGGAGAAGGTGCCGGAGGGCCGGCGCGACGGCGGGCCGCCGGGACCGCCAGGGGTCGTCGTGGTCGACGACCTGGACGTCCTCGTCCAGCTCTGCGCGGTCGAGGGCGAGCGGCTCGCGGCGGCGTGCCGGGACGGTCTCGTGCTCCTCGCCTCCGCGACGACCGGCGGGGCCGCGTCCGCGCTGCGCGGCCCGCTCGCGGACCTGCGCGGGGTGCGCAGCGGTGTCGTCCTGGCGCCGGGTGAACGTGGCAGCGCCGAGGTGTTCGGTCGTGGCCTCGAGTGGCTCGCCGAGCCGGGGCGGCCGCGGCCCGGCCGTGGGGTGCTCGTCCAGGGCGCCCGGCTCACCCCGGTGCAGCTCGCGCTGCCCTCGGTGGACGATCGACCGTCAGGGACGTCGGGGGACGAGTCGTCCGGGCATCAGCACTGACGCGCCGGGCGTCGAGGTGTCAGGTCGCGGCCCGGGAGTCGCGGGTCGTCGCCTCGACGACCGGACGCAGCATGAGCAGGACCAGGACCACGACGGCGAGCACGAGCGCGACGACGACCCAGGGCGTCACGCCGACCTGGAGCGAGCTGATCGCGACGACGCCCTGCAGGATCTGCCAGGTCGCGACCGGCGACCGCGCCCAGCGCTGCCCGCGCAGCAGGCCGCGCAGGCTCGCGGCGAGCACCGCGGCGACGCCCAGCGCGAAGATGACGAGGAACACGCTGACCCCGAACGACTGCGACCCGCCGCGCACGAGCTCGACGAGGAGGAGGACCGCGCCGACGACGAGGACCGCGACCTCGAGCCCGACCCCGACGAGGAGCGCGGTCAGCGCCGGGGGTCGCGACGCGCCGTCGGGCGCCGGGTCAGGCGTCGGCGGGGGCTGCTCGGGCGGGTGTCCGGAGGGCTTGCGAGGAGGCACGATCACCCAGCGTACGCGCCGACCTGCGGCTTCACACCCGTGTGACGAAGGCCTCACGATTCATGCGACGGAAACTTTCTCGTAACCCCTTGTGCTGCGCTTCACGAGGTGTGAACCTGGTTCAAGCATCAATCACCCCCGCCTCGAGCCCTGGTCCAGGCAGCCCCCTGCCGGGCATCCGCGACGAGTCATCACCTCGCGACCAGGCTCCCCTCTGCCAAGGAGACGACGACCATGGACTGGCGCCACCGCGCAGCCTGCCTCGACGAAGACCCCGAGCTCTTCTTCCCGATCGGCAACACGGGCCCCGCGCTCCTGCAGATCGAGGAGGCGAAGGCCGTGTGCCGTCGCTGCGACGTCGTCGACACGTGCCTCAAGTGGGCCATCGAGTCCGGGCAGGACGCGGGCGTCTGGGGCGGCCTCTCCGAGGACGAGCGCCGCGCCCTCAAGCGCCGCACCGCCCGCGCGCGCCGCGCCGGCTGACCACGCTCCGCACCGCTCCGCCCGCCACGGGCGTCGAGCAGCACGTCGACGACGGGCCGTCACCCTCCGGGGTGGCGGCCCGTCGTCGCACCCGGAAGTCGTACCGGGCCGTCGCCGTCGTACCGGGCGGTCGCGCCGCGACCTGAGGGCTCAGCCCTGCCGGTTGCCGTCGCGCAGGACGAGCGCGAGCACGACCTGCGTCCCCCCGCCCGGGCGCGGCGACCACTCGATGGAGCCGCCGAGCTCGTTCGTCACGAGCGTGCGCACGATCTGGGTCCCCAGGCCGCTCTTCGCGGCCTTTCCCGCCCGGGCGACGTCGCCGTCGGGCATGCCGATGCCGTCGTCCGCGACCACGATGCGCAGGGCGGAGCCCTCGCGCTCGACCGCGACCTCGACGGTCCCGGTGTCCTGCTTGGAGAGGCCGTGCTCGACGGCGTTGGTGACGAGCTCGGTGAGGATGAGCGCGAGCGGGGTCGCGTCCTCGGCGGGCACGAGGCCGAAGCTGCCGGTCCGGACGGTGCGGACGCTCGTGTCCGCCGACGCGACGTCGGCGGCGAGGCGCAGGGCCCGGCCCACCATGTCGTCGAACTCGACCTCCTCGTCGAGGGTCTGCGACAGGCTCTCGTGCACCAGGGCGATCGTCGCGACGCGGCGCATGGCCTCCTCGAGCGCGGCGCGCGCCTCGGGCACGTCCATGCGCCGGGCCTGCAGGCGCAGGAGCGCAGCAACCGTCTGGAGGTTGTTCTTCACGCGGTGGTGGATCTCGCGGATCGTCGCGTCCTTGGTGATGAGCTCGCGCTCGCGCCGCCGCAGCTCGGACACGTCGCGGCACAGCAGGACGGCGCCGATGCGCTGGCCGGACTCGGTGAGCGGCAGCGCGCGCAGCGAGAGCGCGACGCGCTGCGCCTCGATCTCCGTGCGCCACGGCGCCCGGCCCATGACCACGAGCGGGAGCGACTCGTCGACGGGCGTCTGGTGCTCGATGAGGTCGGCCGTCACCTCGGCGAGCGACCGCCCGACGAGCGGGCCGATGACGCCGAGGCGATGGAAGCAGCTCAGCGCGTTGGGGCTCGCGTAGAGGACCTCGCCCTCGGAGTTCAGCCGGATGAGGCCGTCACCGACGCGCGGGGCACCCCGGCGCGGGCCGGTCGCGGCGTTGGGGAAGGGGAACTCGCCGCGCGAGATCATCGCGATGAGGTCGTCCGCGGCCTCGACGTAGTTGAGCTCGAGGCGGCTCGGCGTGCGGCCGCTGCCGAGGTTCGTCTGCCGCGCCACGACGGCGATCGCGCGCCCGGAGTGCAGGACCGGGATGGCCTCCTCGCGCACGGCGTACGCGCCGAACCAGCGCGGCTCGCGCGAGCGCTGCGAGCGGACCTCGGTGAGGGCGCGCTCGAGCTGGGGGCGCTGCCCCTCGGGCGCGAACGAGCCGACGATGTCGTCGTAGTGGACGGTCGCGCCGGTCGACGGGCGGCACTGCGACACCGCGACGAAGTTGCCGTCGGTCGTGGGGAGCCACAGCACGAGGTCGGCGAACGCGAGGTCGGAGATCACCTGCCAGTCGCCCACGAGCAGGTGCAACCACTCGTTGTCCGCCGGGCTGAGGTCGGCGTGGCGGGAGATGAGGTCACTCATGGCAGACACGGACCCCAGCGTAAGGGGGCCGGACCGGTAGAGTCCCCTCAGCGCCCGCGCGCGCGGGCGCCCGAACCCGTCGACCGACCTGCGACCGACCTGTGGCCGACCCGCCCGGGCCGGCGGCAGGTCGGCCCAGGGCCCGAGGAGGTCCCGTGCACCTGAGCGTCGAGCTCCGCTACCCCGCCGCCGTCCCCGTGGTCGGCACGATGCTCGCCGACGAGGAGTTCGTCCGCTGGCGCGCCGCGCGCTCGGGTGGCGACGGGGCCCACGTCGAGCAGGTCGACGTCACCGGCGGCGCCGTCGAGGGGTTCACGGTGACGGTGCGCCGCACCCTGCCCACCGACCAGATCCCGGCGCACGTCCGGTCCTTCGTCGGCGGCCAGCTCGAGATCCGGCAGGCCGAGGCGTGGGAGCCGGAGCGCGCGGGCGAGCGGTCCGGGACCGTGTCGCTCGAGATCACCGGCGCCCCCGTGCGGCTCACCGGCACGGTCACGCTCTCCCCCGACGGCGACGGCACCGTCGAGCGCTACGCGGGCGAGGTGAAGGCCTCGGTGCCGCTGTTCGGGGGCGCGATCGAGCAGGCCGCCGCCGAGGCCGTCCGCGCCGCGCTGGCGGCGGAGGAGGCCGCGGGCCGGGAGTGGCTCGCCCGCTGAGGTCGCGCGCGGGTGCCCGCGAGCCCCGCGGAGCCGGTCTCGAACCGGTAACGATTTCCGCATAACCCGACCGATCGGTAGATCATGAGAACGCTCTGACCTGCGGTGATATGTGAGTGGGAGCGCGACCACACCTCGCGGAGGGCAACCGGCGCTTGACACGGGTTCGGCAGGGAAAGCACGATCACCCCGTTGTGTGGAAGCGCTACCACTTGGAGGTGGGAGCGCTGCCACGACCCCGCCCCACCGACAAGGGAGTCACCGTGCTGAGCAGCACCCGTACGACCCGCCGGCCCCGCAAGGCGATCGCCGCCGTCGCAGGCCTCGCGGCCATCACCCTCACCCTGACCGCGTGCTCGAGCGGCTCCGGCTCGAACGACGACGAGACGGGTTCCGGCGACGGCGAGAAGATCACCCTCACCGTGGCCACGTTCAACGACTTCGGCTACACCGACGAGCTCCTGGCCTCCTACTCGGAGACGCACCCGGACGTCACCGTGAAGCAGGTCAAGGCCGCCAAGTCCGAGGACGCGCGCACCAACCTCACCACCAAGCTCGCCGCCGGCGGCGAAGGCCTGGCGGACATCGAGGCCATCGAGGTCGACTGGATCCCCGAGCTCGTGCAGTTCCCGGACCTCTTCACCGACCTGGCCGACCCCGAGCTCGACGGCCGCTGGCTGGACTGGAAGGTCCAGCAGGCCACGACGCCGGACGGCAAGCTCATCGGCTACGGCACCGACATCGGCCCGAGCGCGATCTGCTACCGCCAGGACCTCTTCGAGGCCGCCGGCCTGCCGACCGACCCCGCCGAGGTGGCGGAGCTCCTCGGCGGCGCGGACGCGACGTGGGACGACTACTTCGCCGCGGGCCAGACCTTCGTCGCCGCGAGCGACGCGGCCTGGTACGACTCCGCGATGTCGATCTCGCAGGGCATGGTCAACCAGATCGACAACGCCTACGAGGAGTCCGACGGCACGCCCAAGGACCTCGCGACGAACCAGCCGATCATCGACATCTACGACACCGTCCTCGAGCAGTCCACGACCAACGAGCTCTCCGCGGGCCTCGAGCAGTGGACCGACGACTGGAACGCGGCGTTCCAGAACGACGGCTTCGCGACGATGATCTGCCCCGCGTGGATGACGGGTCCGATCGAGGAGCGTGCGGGCGGCGTCACCGGCTGGAACGTCGCGGACGTGTTCCCCGGCGGCGGCCTCAACTGGGGCGGCTCGTTCCTCACCGTCCCGGCCTCCGGCCCGAACGCCGAGGCGGCCAAGGAGCTCGCCGCGTGGCTGACCGCCCCCGAGCAGCAGACGATCGCGTTCACGAACGCCGGCACGTTCCCCTCGCAGGTCGAGGTGCAGAGCTCGGACGAGGTGAAGTCCACCACGAACGACTTCTTCAACAACGCGCCTGTCGGCGAGATCTTCGCCGCTCGCGCCGCGGGGATCGACAGCGCCCCGTTCAAGGGCGCCAACTACTTCTCGATCCACACGACCGTCCAGGACGGCATCAAGCGCGTGGACGTCGAGAAGACCGACGACGGCGCGTCGTCGTGGCAGAAGACGCTCCAGTCCTTCAAGGACCTGGGTCTGTGACCTGACGGGGCCGGGGCGGCACCACGGTGCCGCCCCGGCCCCGCTCGCGTCCACCGCCGGGCGCCGCCGCCCCGGCGGCCGCCCGACCGCCACCCGCAGTCACCAGCAGCCCAGGAATCCCACATGGCCGTCCTCTCGCCCACCCAGCCCTCCCCCGGGCTCAGCGGGCCGACGCCGCGCACGCCGCGACGCGTCGGCTTCTCCCAGCGCCTGAGCCGCTGGGACGTCAAGGTCTCGCCCTACCTCTACATCTCGCCCTTCTTCATCCTGTTCGCGATCACGGGGCTCTTCCCGCTCGTGTACACGGCCGTGGTGTCGGTCTACGACTGGAACCTGCTCGGCGGTCAGGGCGACTTCGTCGGCCTGCAGAACTACACGGACGTCCTCGCGCAGCCGACGTTCTGGAAGTCGCTGCGCAACACCGTCTCGATCTTCGTGCTGTCGTCCGTGCCGCAGGTGATCGCCGCCATCGCGATCGCCGCGCTGCTCGACCAGAACCTCCGCGCCGCGACGTTCTGGCGCATGGGGGTCCTGCTCCCGTACGTCGTCGCCCCCGTCGCGGTCTCGATGATCTTCGGTCGCCTCTTCGCCGACCAGTACGGTCTCATCAACGAGCTGCTGGGCTTCGTCGGCATCGAGCCGATCCGCTGGCACGCGGACGCGCTCGCGAGCCACGTCGCCATCGCGTCGATGGTGAACTTCCGCTGGACCGGCTACAACGCGTTGATCTTCCTCGCCGCGATGCAGGCCGTGCCGCGCGAGCTCTACGAGGCCGCGATCATCGACGGCGCCGGCCGCGTCCGCCAGTTCTTCTCCGTGACCGTCCCGCAGATCCGCGCCACGATCATCTTCGTCGTCATCACGTCGACGATCGGCGGCCTGCAGATCTTCGACGAGCCGCGCATGTTCGACGCGCAGGGCCTCGGCGGCGCCGACCGCCAGTGGATGACCACCGTGCTCTACCTCTACGACGTCGCCTGGGGCAACCAGAAGAACTTCGGCCGTGCGGCCGCCGTCGCCTGGCTGCTGTTCCTCCTCATCATCCTCGTCGGGATCGTCAACTTCCTCGTCACCCGACGGATCTCCACGTCCAACGCCCAGCCGCGCCCGCCCCGGTGGGTCAGACGGCGTCGTGAGACCCAGAAGCGCCTGCGCGCCGAGGGTGCCATGTCCGCCCAGCGCTCCGCGCCCGGGGACCAGGCGCCCGCACCGACCGCCGCCAGCACGACCGACCGGAGGAAGCGATGAGCTCCGTCCCCGTCATCGCCCAGACCGCCGGGCCGGGTGCGGCCCGCGCCGCCGCCCGACGCCGCGGCGCCGGGAAGAACGTCGGCGGCACCCAGCGCCGCCCCCGGTGGGTCACGTACACGATCCTCGGGGTCGTCCTGCTGGTCTCGATCTTCCCGTTGTACTTCACGCTGATCCTGGGCTCCTCCACGCCGGAGGAGATCTCGCGC
The DNA here is from genome assembly GCF_025818875.1 of Cellulosimicrobium sp. SH8. Taxonomy (NCBI): domain Bacteria; kingdom Bacillati; phylum Actinomycetota; class Actinomycetes; order Micrococcales; family Promicromonosporaceae; genus Cellulosimicrobium; species Cellulosimicrobium sp. SH8. Next base: position 308,447 of record NZ_JAMXMH010000003.1, read on the forward strand.
AGCGCGCTGCCGCAGCTCCTGCCGGACGCGAGCCTGTTCGACCGGTTCGCCGAGGTCATGAACTCGGACGCGATCAACTTCTGGAAGGCCGCCTGGAACTCGGTGGTCGTCGCGGTCCTCACGTCGCTGTCCGTCGTGCTCTTCTCGACGCTCGCGGGCTTCTCGTTCGCCAAGCTCCGGTTCCGCGGGCGCGGGCCGCTGCTCGTGTTCGTCATCGCGACGATGGCGGTCCCGACGCAGCTCGGCGTCATCCCGATGTACATCCTCATGTCGGACCTCGGCTGGATCGGGAAGCTCCAGGCCGTGATCGTGCCGGCGCTCGTCACCGCGTTCGGCGTCTTCTGGATGACGCAGTACCTCGGCGAGGCGCTGCCGTACGAGCTCATCGAGGCGGCCCGCGTCGACGGTGCGTCGATGTTCCGCACGTTCTGGTCGATCGCGCTCCCCGCGGCGCGTCCCGCCGCCGCGATGCTCGGTCTGTTCACGTTCGTGCAGCAGTGGACGAACTTCTTCTGGCCGTCGATCGTGCTCAACCAGAACAACCCGACGCTGCCACTCGTGGTGCGGTCCCTCCAGGCGAACTTCTTCGTCGACTACTCGCTCGTGATGGCGGGGATCTTCCTGGTGACCCTGCCGCTGATCGTCATCTTCATCTTCACCGGCCGCCAGCTCGTGGCGGGCATCATGCAGGGCGCCGTCAAGGGCTGACGCCCGGCGCCACCGCGCGGCACCCGGTCGCGCGCCACCTCGGCGTGGCGCGCGACCGGCCGTGCGGCCGACCGTCGCGCGGGCGGCCCACCGGCCCGCCCGCGCGCCATTCCTCGACCTCTCGAAGGACAATCGACCCATGACCAGCTTCGTCCCGTCCGCGCCCCTCCTCCCGAACCCGGCGACCGCGACCGGGCGCGTCGAGATGCCCCCGGGCTTCCTCTGGGGCGCCGCGACCGCCGCGTTCCAGATCGAGGGCGCCGGGCACACGGACGGTCGGACGGACTCCGTGTGGGACGCGTTCGCCCGCGTCCCGGGCGCCGTCGTGAACGGCGACGACGGCATGGTCGCGTGCGACCACTACCACCGCTACCGCGAGGACGTCGCGCTCATGCGCAGCCTCAACCTCGGGACCTACCGGTTCTCGACGTCGTGGGCCCGCGTGCGTCCCGACGGGGGCGCCGTCAACCCGGCCGGGCTGGCGTTCTACGACCGCCTCGTCGACGAGCTGCTCGGCGCGGACATCCTGCCGTGGCTCACGCTCTACCACTGGGACCTGCCGCAGGCGCTCGAGGAGAAGGGCGGCTGGACGTCGCGCGACACGGCGTACCTCTTCGCCGAGTACGCGGTGACGATGCACGAGGTGCTGGGCGACCGCGTGGGCGTGTGGACGACGCTCAACGAGCCGTGGTGCTCCGCCTTCCTCGGGTATACCGCGGGCGTGCACGCGCCCGGTCGCCAGTCGCGCGAGGACGGCCTCGCCGCGGCGCACCACCTGCTGCTCGGCCACGGTCTCGCCGTCCAGGCGCTGCGCGAGCGCGCGCCCGAGGCGAACCTCGGCCTGACGCTGAACTTCACGGTCTCCGACCCGGTCGACCCGCAGGACCCGGCCGACGTCGACGCCGCGCGCCGCATCGACGGGCAGTTCAACCGGATCTTCCTCGACCCCGTCTTCCACGGCGAGTACCCGGCGGACGTCCTGGAGGACGTCGCGCCCTACGGGCTGCTCGACCACGTCAAGGACGGCGACCTCGAGATCATCTCCACCCCGATCGACACGCTCGGGGTCAACTACTACAACGGCGGCGCCGTCTCGGGTCACCCGCTGCCCCCGGCCGAGTCCGGCGGCGGGACGCGCCCCGAGGGCGTGCGCGACGAGCCCGCGGCCGACGCGCCGGTGCGCACGACGTCGTCGCCCTTCCCGGCCGCGGACGACGCGCACGACCGCTCGCGCGGGCTGCCCCGCACGGACATGGGCTGGGAGGTGCAGCCCGAGGGGCTGACGCGCCTGCTCACGCGCCTGCAGCAGGACTTCACCGGCCCGCGCGGCGTGGCGATGTACATCACGGAGAACGGCGCGGCCTACCCCGACCAGGTCGGCGAGGACGGCGCGGTGGACGACCAGGACCGGCTCGAGTTCATCGACGCGCACCTGCGGGCGACGCGCGACGCGATCGACGCCGGCGCGGACGTGCGCGGGTACTTCGCCTGGTCGCTGCTCGACAACTTCGAGTGGGCGCTCGGCTACACCAAGCGGTTCGGCATCGTCCGCGTCGACTACGAGACGCAGGAGCGCACGGTCAAGGCGAGCGGCGCCTGGTACGCGCAGGTCGCGCGCGACAACGCGGTGCCGGCGCGCGACGCGTCCGCCGCGGACGCCGCCGCCGGGGAGTGACGACACGGTGAGCGGGGCGGTGCGGTCGGCCGGGCGCGCGCGGGATACTGTCCTGATGAACAGCCTGCGCTCCGCGCCGACCCTGGACGAGGTGGCCCAGACGGCGGGTGTCTCGCGCTCGACCGCGTCGCGCGCGATCAACGGCGGCCTGCGCGTGTCGCCCGAGGCCCAGGCGGCGGTCGACGCCGCCGTCGCCCAGCTCGGCTACACGCCCAACCGTGCCGCCCGCTCCCTCGTGACGCGCCGCACCGACTCGATCGCCCTCGTGGTCCCCGAGCCGGACGAGCGCATCCTCACCGACCCGTTCCTCGCGGGCACGATGCGCGGCGTCAGCGCGGCGCTCGGCGGCACGGACCTGCAGCTCGTCCTGCTGTTCGCGCGGCCCGACGAGCAGCCGGGCCGCATCGTGCGGTACCTGAGCAGCGGGCACGTGGACGGCGCGATCGTCGCGTCGCACCACCGCGACGACGAGCTCGAGGAGGCGCTGCTCGCGGCCCGGCTGCCCGCCGTGTTCGTCGGGCGGCCGTTCCGACCGACGCCCGACCTCCTCTACGTCGACGTCGACAACGTCGAGGGCGGCCGTCTCGCGGCACGTCGGCTCGTCGAGGCGGGTCGCCGCCGCATCGCGACGATCGCCGGCCCGCAGGACATGACGGCCGGCGTCGACCGGCTCACGGGCTGGCGCGAGGTGCTGCAAGGCGCCGGCCTGCCCGACGACGCGGTCGAGATCGGCGACTTCGCCGTCTCGGGCGGTGCGGCGGCGATGGAGCGCATCCTCGCGACGCACCCGGACGTCGACGGCCTGTTCGTCGCCTCGGACCTCATGGCCGAGGGTGCGCTGCGCGTCCTCGCGGCGCACGGGCGCGACGTGCCGCGCGACGTGTCCGTGGTCGGGTTCGACAACCTCGCGACCGCCGCGTCGACCGTCCCGCCCCTCACCACGGTCCAGAACCCGATGGTCGAGATGGTGCGCGGTGCGACCGACCTCCTGCTCGAGCTCGTCGGGGGGCGTGGGGACGAGATCGCGTCGCAGGTCCTCTCTCCCGAACTCGTCGAGCGCGACTCGGTCTGACCGGCGACGGCCAGGCCTGCCACGGACCCGGTCGCACCGACCCCGTGGCGGCGTGGGTGGGCGACCGTAGCCTGAGGTCGTGAACCCGTCCTCGGCTCCCCCGACCACGGTCTCGCGGGTCGACGTCCTCACCGCGCGCTGGCACGCCCAGCAGCTCGACCGGGCGCCGGGCACGGCTGCCGCGGCCGGCGACGTCGCCGTGCTCGACCTGGGCGTGCAGGACACGGGCCCCGACGGCGCCGCCTGGGCCCTCGCCGTCCGCGGCGCCCCGGCCGTCGCGCCGGGCACCCTGCCGCCGGACCTCGCCCTCGCGTGGACCCTGCGCGGCGCGCCGCACGTCTACCGTCGCGCGGACCTGGGCGACGTCGCCGTCGCGACCGCCCCGCTCTCCGAGGCCGACGCCGCCAAGCGGGTCTTCGACGCGAGCAAGCCCCTGCGCGCTGCGGGCCTCGGCGTGCTCGACGCTCTGCGCACGCAGGCGCGGCTCGAGCGCGAGATCGTCGTCGAGCCGACCGTCAAGGGGGACCTCTCGACGCGGCTCACGCAGCGCCTCCCCGAGCCGCACCTGCGCTGGTGCCGGTCGTGCGGCGCGACGCACAGCTACGAGCAGACGTTCCGTCTCGCGGCGCTCCAGGCGGGGCTCGAGCTCGAGCCCGGCACGTCGCCGCCGGTGCTGCGGCGGGTACCGGGCCTCGACCCGCCGGTCTACGGTCGGCTCGGGGTCGAGGCCGAGCCGCGGCTCGACGTCGTGCGCGGCTACCTGCGCTTCTTCCCCGCCGCGAGCGTGAAGGACGTCGCGGGGTTCCTCGACGCGCCGGTCAAGGACGTGCGGGACCGCTGGCCCGACGACGCGGTGCGCGTGGAGATCACCGACGCCGATCCCGGCGCGCGCCCGGTCGAGCGCTGGGCGCTGGACGACGACGTCGAGCAGCTCGCGGGCGCCGCGGCGCGGCGCCGGGACGCCCGCGCGGGGGCCGGCACTCCCGTCGTCCGGCTCGTGGGCCCGTACGACCCGTACCTCCAGCTCCGCGACCGCGCCACGCTCGTGCCCGACGCGGCGCGCGCCCAGGACCTGTGGCGCGTGCTCGGACGGCCCGGAGCCGTGCTCGCCGACGGCGAGGTCGTCGGGACCTGGCGGCCCCGCGCGTCGGGGCGGCGGCTCACGGTGCTCACCGATCCGTGGGTGTCGTGGGACGCCGGGCTCGCGGACGCCGTCGGCGAGCAGGCCCAGCGCCTGCGCGCGTTCCGCGACGCGGCCTCGGTCACCGTCGCCCCGCCCGGCTGACCGAGCGCCCTGGTCACGCGAGGGAGAGGCCCGGTCCGCCGAGGTAGAGCGCTGGCCCGTCGAGTGAGAGGCCCGTCGTGACCGGGCCCCCTCGCTCGGCGGCGACACAGGCTCAGCGCTTGACGTGGCCGTACCGGTGCGTGGTGCGGCTGACGGCCTGCTCGTGCAGGACCGTGAGCAGCTCACGCCGGCCGCTCGCGACGACGGGGTGGTCCAGGACCGTGACCTCGCCGACGCGCTCGGCGGCGGCCTCGTGCAGCCCGGGCGCCGACCCGACCACGCGGACGCGACCCCGGACCGCGCCCGACGCGACGCGGCGCGCGAACTCGTCGTCGCTCACCGCGGCGTCACCGGACGACGGCACGACCACCGCCGGGACGCCCGCCGTCCGCGCGGCGTGCAGCACGCGCTCGACCTCGACCGGGAGCGCGTCCGCGCCGACCCGCACCGTGAGCACGTCGACCGGGCGATAGCGGAACACGTTCGACTCGACGTGCAGCCCCGACGGGTCGTGCTCCGCGGAGAGCTCCCGCTCCCACCACCGCGCGTCGTCGGCCTTCGCCCACGCGAGCCACGCCTCGGGCGCGGCCTCGCGCGCGGGCGGCCCGGCGTCGGGCGCGGCGGGCCCGGCGGCAGGGGTGTCCGACGACGCGCCCGGGCCCCCGTCGGCGCCCGCGCCCGTCGCGTCGGCCCAGCGGCCGAGCTGCGCCACGTAGTTCGGCCCGCCCGCCTTGGCGCCCGGCCCGACGGCCGACTGCTTCCAGCCGCCGAACGACTGGCGCTGCACGATCGCGCCGGTGATGTGCCGGTTGACGTAGGCGTTGCCGACCTGGACGGCGTCGAGCCAGCGCGCGACCTCGGCGTCGTCGAGGCTGTGGATCCCGCCGGTGAGCCCGAACGGGACGGCGTTCTGCAGCGCGATCGCCTCGTCGAGCGTGGGGGCGGTCATGATCCCGAGGACGGGACCGAAGTACTCCGTGAGGTGGAACGGCGACCCGGGTGCGACGCCCTCCTTGAGGCCGGGCGTCCAGAGCCGGCCCTCCAGGTCGGGCCCACCGTCCAGCGGCCGCGGCCGCACGAGCCACGACTCCCCCGGCTCCAGCGTCGTCAGCGCGTGCAGGAGCTTGCCCGAGGCGCGCTCGGTGAGCGGGCCCATCGTCGTCGCGACGTCGGTGGCCGGACCGACCGCGAGCGAGCGCACCGCGTCCACGAGCTGGCGCCGCACGCGCCGCCCCGTCTCGGTCCGCGGGTCGCCCGCCGAGCCGACGAGGATCGCGAGCGACGCGGCCGAGCACTTCTGCCCCGCGTGCCCGAACGCCGAGCGCACGAGGTCCGCGACCGCGAGGTCGAGGTCCGCCGACGGTGTGATGACGAGCGCGTTCTTGCCCGACGTCTCGGCGAGCACCGGTCGCGACGGCTTCCAGCGCGCGAAGAGCTGCGCGGTCTCGATCGAGCCCGTGAGCACGACGCGCGCGACGTCGTCGTGCGTCACGAGGCGCGTCCCGAGCTCGTCGTCGGGGACGCGGACGTACTGCACGACCTCGGTGACGGACCCGGCGTCCAGGCCCGCGAAGTCCCCCGGCGACGCCGCGACGGCGTCGCGCAGGCCCGCGTGGATCGCCTCGACCGCCACCTCGAGGCAGCGCGGCGTCGGCGGAGCGGGCTTGGCGAGCACGGCGGACCCGGCCGCGACCGCCGCGAGGACCCCGCCGACGGGGATCGCGACGGGAAAGTTCCACGGTGGCGTGACGAGCGTGACGCCGTCGGGCGTGAACCGGGCGCCGGGCACGTGCTCCAGCTCCTCGGCGGAGCGCGCGTAGTAGCGCGCGAAGTCGACGGCCTCGCTCACCTCGGGGTCGGCCTCGGCGACGGTCTTGCCCGGCTCGTGCACCATCGCGGCGACGAGGTCGGTGCGCGCCTCCTCGAGCCGCCGGGCGACGGCGCGCAGCGCGGCGGCGCGGGCGGTCGGGGCGACCCGCGCCCACGCCGCGGTCGCGCGCACGGCGGTCGCGACGGCGTCGTCCACCTGGGCGGTGGAGGTGAGCTCGGGCGTGCGCACGGCCACGAACCCGGAGTTCGGGCCGGTCACGCGCCGCGCCCACTCACGCGCGGCGGCGACGGCGGGATCGGTGTCGGCGGCATTCACGAAACCGCCCCCGCCGAACCCGGGATCCGTCCCCACGTCGGTCGGCTCCTGGGGAGCGACCCCGGGCTCGACGGCGGAGCGGGGCCGGCGGCGCGGTGTCACGTCGGTCTCGGCGTAGTGCACGCCGTGGCGCACGGACGCGCGGAACGCGGCCTCCTGGCGCTCCATCGGGCTGCCCGCGGGGGCGCCGCCGTCCGCGAACATGGCGTGCAGGAAGTTCTGCTCGGCCGCGTTCTCCTCCAGGCGGCGCACGAGGTAGGAGATCGCGACGTCGAAGTCCTCGTCGCGCACGACGGGCGTGTACAGCACGACGCGCCCGCCGCGCCCCGTGTGCGGGCCGGCCTCCACGCGGTCGGCCGCGACCTCGTCGCGCACGGCGCGCGCCTCGCCAGGAGCCATGCCCTGCAGCATCTCGACGTCGAGCGCGTGGCTCACGCCGCGGGCCCGGCCGAGCAGCACGGCGAGCGCGACGTGGAACAGGTTGTGGCTCGCGACGCCGATCCGCACCGCGTCCGTGCGGGGCCCGCGCAGCGCGTGGTCGAGCAGGCGGACGTAGTTCGCGTCGACGTCGGGCTTGGTCGGGTACGGCGCCTGCGGCCACCCGTGCAGCTCGGCCTCGACGGCCTCCATCGCGAGGTTCGCGCCCTTGACGAGGCGGACCTTGATCGGCGCTCCCCCGGCGGCGACGCGCTCGGTCGCGAACCGCGTGAGCCCGTCGAGCGCGCCGAGCGCGTCGGGCAGGTAGGCCTGGAGCACGATCCCGGCCTCGAGGTCGTGCAGGTCGTCGTGCGCGAGGATCTCGCGGAAGACCGCGGTCGTGAGCGCGAGGTCCTTGTACTCCTCCATGTCGAGGTTGAGGAAGACGCCGTGATCGCGCGCCGCGCGGTAGAGCGGCAGGAGCCGCTCGACGACGCGCTCGCACGACCCGTCGAGGTCCCACGTGACGAGCTGCGACGCGACGGACGACACCTTGACGGACACGTAGTCGACGTCGGGACGCCGCACGAGCGCGAGCGTGCGCTCGAGCCGCGCGTCCGCCTCGGCCTCGCCGAGCACGGCCTCGCCGAGCAGGTTGACGTTGAGCGCGTAGCCCTCCGCCCGCGTCCGGGCGAGGTGCGGGCCGAGGCCGCGCCCGGCGTCGGCCACCAGGTGCCCCACGAGCTGGCGCAGGCGCACGCGCGCGGCCGGCACGACGACGCGCGGCAGCACGGGCGCGACGCCCGCCCCGACGCGCAGGAGCGTCCGGTCGACCGGGCCGAGGAACGAGCCCGCGCGCCCCGCGAGCTCGCCGAGGCGGCCGAGCGCCCGTGCGGCGACATGCACGTCCTGGGGGCGCGCGACGTCGTCGACGAACCGGACCGCGAGCTCGAGGCCCGTGGGGTCGGAGACGAGCGCGCCGAGCCGCTCGGCGGTCCTGCGCGCGCGGGCGTCACCGGCACCTTCGCTGGCGGCGAGCCAGCGACCGGCCAGGGCGACGGCCTCCTCGACGAGGTCTTCCGGGGAGGTGAGGGTCGTGTCGCCGACGGCTCCGGGGGTGGGGAGCGGCCGGGCGGGCGCGTCGTTGCTCATCCCTCCAGGGTGCCTCGGGTCGCCGTGACTCGTCTTGTACGATCCGGGGCGACATGGCACCCGTCCGCGACAACCTGTGGCCCGAGGGCGCGGCGCTCCTCGCCGCCCTCAGCCCCGCCATGGTCGCGCTCATGGACGAGCTGCCGGACACGATGTTCTGCGCCAAGGACGTCACGGGCCGGTACGTCGCGGTCAACCCCGTGTTCGTCGCGCGGACGAACGAGCGTTCGCGCCGCGCGGTGCTGGGCCGACGGGCTCGGGACCTGTTCGTCCCGCAGCTCGCCGAGCGCTACGAGCAGCAGGACGCCGAGGTGCTGCGCGGGCGCGCGCTGCGCGGCGAGCTCGAGCGCATCCGGCGGCTCGGCGGCACGTCGGGCTGGTTCCTCACGTCCAAGCTTCCCGTGCACGACGACGCGGGCCACCTCGTGGGGATCGTGTCCGTCTCGCACGACCTGCGCGCGGGTGCGGCCGACGACGCGACGATGGACTCCCTCGCCGCGCTCGTCGCGGCGGTGGAGGCCGACCTCGGGGCCCGCTGGACGACGGCACGGCTCGCCGAGGCCGCGCGATCCACGCCCGCGGTGCTCGACCGACGCGTACGGCGCGTGTACGGCGTCACGCCGCGCCAGCTCGTCCTGCGCACCCGCATGGACCACGCGACCCGGCTCCTCGCGGGGTCCTCGGTGTCGATCGGCGAGGTGGCGGCCGAGAGCGGCTTCTACGACCAGCCGTCGTTCACCCGCACGTTCGCGCGCCTCGCCGGCGAGACCCCGGCCCAGTACCGCCGCCGCACCCGCCGCTGACCGCCCGCGCCCTGCCGCCGAACCCCGGTTCTCTCCTCACCGTCTGCCGGTCCTGGGGAGAGATCCAGGGCTCGGCGAGGACCCGGTGAGGGCCGCGCGGTGGCGGGCGGCGGCGTCGGGCACGGAGACTGGCGGCATGACCTCCGTAGACTCACCAGGCCCCGTCCCGACCGTCGACCTGCCCGGCGGCGCGATGCCGCTGCTCGGGCTCGGGACCTGGCAGTCCGAGGGCGACGACGCGTACCGCGCCGTGCGCCACGCGCTCGACGTGGGCTACCGGCACGTCGACACCGCGACGGGCTACGGCAACGAGGCGCAGGTCGGACGCGCGCTCGCCGACTCGTCCGTCGACCGCGCCGACGTGTTCGTCACGACCAAGCTCCCGCCCGACGCCGCAGGCCGGGAGCGCGAGACGCTCGAGGCGTCGCTGCGCGACCTCGGCACGGACCACGTCGACCTGTGGCTCATCCACTGGCCGCCGGCGGGCGAGGCGTCGCCGTGGGTCTGGGAGCGGTTCGTCGAGCTGCGGAACGAGGGCAAGGCGCGGTCGATCGGGGTGAGCAACTACTCGGTCGAGCAGGTGGACGTCGTCTCGGAGCAGGTCGGCGAGACGCCCGCCGTCGACCAGATCCCGTGGAGCCCCGCCGACTACGACCACCGTCTGGCGCACGAGCTCGCGCAGCGCGGCGTCGTGCTCGAGGGGTACAGCCCGTTCAAGCGCACCGACCTCGAGGCGCCGGTGCTCGCCGAGGTCGCGGCCGCGCACGGCGTCACGCCGACCCAGGTCGTGCTGCGCTGGCACCTCGACCACGGGTTCGTCGTCATCCCCAAGTCGGTGACGCCGGAGCGCATCGAGGCGAACTTCCAGGTGACCGGGTTCAGCCTCTCCGCGGACGAGCTCGCGGCGATCGACGCGCTGGGGCACCGCCGGGGCGCGTGAGCGGCGAGCGGCCGCTCCGGAGGTAGCGTGACCCTCGGTGCCGCACACCCCCGCGGCACCGAGGAGAACCTCGAACCGGAGGAACCGTGACGACGACGTCCGTGCCGCCCACCCTCACGAGCGGCGATACCACCACCCCGCACCACCCCGCCCCGACCCCGCAGACGACCCCCGCCTCCGCCCTCGACACCGCGCACGCGCAGCTCGCCGGCGCGGTCGGCTTCCTCGGCTACGACGACGGCCTGCACGAGATGCTCGCGACGCCGCGACGCGAGGTGAACGTCGCCGTCCCGTTGCGGCGCGACGACGGCCGCACCGTCCTCTTCCACGGCTACCGGGTGCAGCACAACGTCTCGCGCGGCCCGGGCAAGGGCGGGCTGCGCTACTCCCCGAGCGTCGACGTCGACGAGGTCCGCGCGCTGGCCATGTGGATGACGTGGAAGTGCGCCATCGTCGACCTGCCCTACGGCGGGGCGAAGGGCGGCGTCGCGATCGACCCGCGCTGCTACTCCGAGGCCGAGCTCGAGCGCGTCACGCGCCGCTACACGTCGGAGATCATGCCGGTCATCGGCCCGGAGCGGGACATCATGGCGCCCGACATGGGCACCAGCGAGCAGACCATGGCGTGGGTCATGGACACCTACTCGGTCAACCAGGGCTACACGATCCCGGCCGTCGTGACCGGCAAGCCGATCACCGTCGGCGGCTCGCTCGGGCGCACGACGGCGACCAGCGCGGGCGTCGTGCACGTCACCGCCGCGGCGCTCGACGAGGCGGGCGTGGCGCTGTCCGACGTGAGCGTCGCGATCCAGGGCTTCGGCAAGGTCGGGTCGCACGCGGCCGCGATCTTCGCGGCGCGCGGGGCGCGCGTCGTCGCCGTGTCCGACCAGTACGGGGGCGTGCACGACCCGGACGGGCTCGACGTGCGCGCCCTGCTCGAGCACGTCGCCGCGACGGGCAGCGTGGTCGGCTTCGACCGCGCCGACCCCGTCGACAACGACGCGCTGCTCGCGCTCGACGTCGACGTCCTGGTCCCCGCCGCGGTCGAGGGCGTGCTCGACGGCGACACCGCCCGCACCGTGCGCGCGCGCTGGGTCGTCGAGGGCGCCAACGGCCCGACGACCGCCGAGGGCGACCGCGTGCTCGCCAAGAACGGCGTGACGGTCGTGCCGGACGTGCTCGCGAACGCGGGCGGCGTCGTCGTCTCCTACTTCGAGTGGGTGCAGGCCAACCAGGCGTACTGGTGGACCGAGCAGGAGATCGGCGAGAAGCTCGAGCACCGCATGCTGCACGCGTACGACGAGGTCGCGGGCCTCGCGCGCCGCGAGGAGCTGAGCCTGCGTGACGCCGCGCTCGTCATCGGCGTGCAGCGCGTCGCCGAGGCCCACCAGATCCGCGGCCTCTACCCCTGACGCGGCGGACTGCCCGGCGCGCGGGTCAGGCGCGCGCCGGGCGGGTCGCGGCGACGACCGCCGCGACGAGCGCGACCGCGGACGCACCGACGGCCGCCCACGCGACGGCGGTGTCCACGAGCTCGCCCTGGAACCTGGCGACGGCGATCCACGCGAGGCCCCAGGCCACGGCGAGGCCGATCCCGAGCGCGAGCGCACGGCGCCCTGAGGCGAACGCGGCCCACGCGACCGACAGCGCGGCGGCGAGCACGACGAGCACGACCGACCAGCCCGTCGCGCCGAGGCCGAGGTCTCCCGCGCGCGCGTCCGCGAGCGCCGCCGCGACGTTCGCGAGCGTCGCGACACTGACCCAGCCGGTGTAGAGGCCCATGGTCCCGTCGAGCACGACGGCCTGCGCCGTCGACTCGGGCCGCCGCCGTACCAGCCGCACCACGACCACGGCGTTCACGGCGAGCAGGGCCGCGATGACGACGACGCTGAGCGGGATCCATCCGGCCTGCACGACGCCGATCCACGCGGCGTTGAGGACCATGGACGCGAGCACCCACCACGCCGTCGCGCGCAGCCGCTGGCTCGTCGCGTGCCGCGGCAGCACCTGGTAGACGGCGAATGCGAAGAGGCCGAGGTAGATCACGGACCAGATGCGGAACGCCGGGTTGTCGGGCGCGACGGGCGTCGCGGTCGACGACAGCGCTCCCCCGGCGGTCTGCTCGACGGCGGTGCCGCCGAACGCGCCCGCCCCGTACGCCGCGGCACCGGCGGCGACGAGCGAGCCGACGAGGACGACGACCTGGCGGACCCGGTCGGAGGGAACGGGTGCGGGGACGGCGCCAGCGGGGACGGCTGCGGTGGTCATGCTCCACCGTCGCATCGATCAGCATGCTGAGCATCTGGGGAGGGGTCGGTGGACGGGACTGGTGCCCCGGGCACGCGTGCCACTATGCTCCGGCGCCAGACCGCCGCGCGGATGCGGCGCATCGTGAGAGGCACGCCCATGACCACGACCCTGCGCGCCGCGCTGTCGGTCCTCCTCCTCGTCGGCTTCTACGTCCTCGCGCTCGGCGCCGTCGTCGGCCTCGGGGCCGCGACCGTCTGGGCGTTCTCGGAGCACGCGGGCGGTGGTGCCGCGAAGCTCGGGTTCTTCACGATCGTCGTCGCCGTGGGCCTCGTCGTCGCGCTCGTGCGCGTCGCCAGGGCGGAGAAGCAGGGTCCGGGCGGGGTGCCGCTCGCGGAGCGCGACGCGCCCGAGCTCTGGGCCACGGTCCGCGAGCTCGCGCAGGTGGCGGACACGCGCGCGCCGGACGAGATCCGGCTCGTCGCCGACGTCAACGCAGCGGTCGGCGAGGACACGCGCCTGCTCGGGCTCGTCGGCGGGACGCGGCGCCTCTACCTCGGCGTCCCGCTGCTGCAAGGACTGTCCGCGTCCCAGCTCCGCTCGGTCCTCGCCCACGAGCTCGGCCACTACTCCCGCTCGCACACGCGTCTCGGCCCCCTCGCCTACCGGGGCCGCGAGGCGATCATGGCGACGGTCGGGCAGCTCCGGGGGAACGTCGTCGGCTGGCTGCTCAAGCAGTACGCGAAGCTCTACGTCCTCGTCTCGGCAGCGGTCAGCCGGCGCCAGGAGCTCGAGGCGGACGAGCTGTCCGTGCGCGTCGCGGGTCGCGCGACCGCCCAGGCAGCGCTGCGCGAGGTCCCGGTGATCGACGCCGCGTGGGGCTTCTACACGGGCCAGTACGTCGGGCTCGGCTGGGAGCACGGCCTCGCCCCGACTCCGGCGGGCGTCTTCGGGGGCTTCGACGAGCTCCTGCGCGGCCGGGCCGGCGACCTCGCCGAGCTCCGGTCCGACGACGCGCCCGCCGAGCAGTCCGCGTGGGACACGCACCCGTCGATCGCCCGGCGCGTCGCCGCGATGGACAGCATGCCTGACGGCGGCACGCTCGCCACGGACGAGCGGCCCGCCACCGCCCTCGTCCCGGGCTTCGCGACGTGGGCCGAGCGCGTCGCGGTCGAGGAGGTCGCGTTCGGGACGCGCGCGCAGCTCCCGTGGGACGCGCTCGTCGCCGCGGCGATGCCCATCCACGACCAGCGCACCGCGGACACCCTCTACCGTGCGGTCGGCCGTGCCGCGGGCCGCCCGCAGGGCGACCTGGGGACGCTGCTCGACCTCCTCGGCGCCGGCCGCCTCGACGCGGTCGCGCGCGACCTCGTGCCGGGGGCACCCGCCGCCGAGGCGCGCGAGGCGATCACCGGCGCGATCTCCTCGGCGCTCGCGGCAGCGGCCGTCCGTTCCGGCGCGGCGCGGTGGCGCGCGTCGTGGACGGGACCGGCGACGCTCGAGACCCCCGACGGCACCGTCCTCGACCTGGCGGAGGTCGCGCGCCTCGCGGCCGACCCCGCGACCACCGCGGAGGCCCGCGCCCGGCTGGACGCCCTCGGCATCGACGTCGCGGGCGCGGTCCAGCAGACCGCGCAGGCGACCGCGCACGGCGGCGACGTCGTCGGTGGCCTCGCGAACGTCAAGGTGGACGGGGCGTACCACGACGTCCTGGTGCTGGACGTGGGGCTGATCCTGGCGCCCTGCCCCAAGAAGACGGAGGGCGGCAAGGCGCGCCTCGTGGAGCTCCTGCGCTCGGCGCCCGTCGCCGACCTCGCCGCACGGTACCGGTACGTCCCCTACGAGCAGATCGCCGCGGCGGCGATCCGCAAGGTCACGCCCGCGCGCGTCGACCTCACGCTGCACGACGGCACGACCCTCACGCTCCACGAGACGTGGTCGGGCGAGCGGCTCACCAAGGACAGCGACGAGGCGCTCGTCGCGCACGTCGCGCCCTACGTCCGCGAGGGCGAGCCGGACGCCGTCCCCGCGGGCTGAACCAGCGCCGTCGGGCCACCGCCCACCGCCCCGCCGACCTCGCCCCCGCCCCCCACCGAGAACGACCCTGCGCGCCGTCGAGAACGACTCTGGTGTCGCTATCCCTCGGATAACGACACCAGAGTCATGTTCGGCGGGTTGGGGTGGGTCAGGCCAGGGGCTGGCGGTCCGCCCACGCCGTGAGCGTCGTGCGCGGGCCCGTGAAGAACGGGACCTCCTCGCGCACGTGGCGGCGGGCCTCCGTGGCGCGCAGCTCGCGCATGAGGTCGACGATGCGGTGCAGCTCGTCGGCCTCGAACGCGAGGATCCACTCGTAGTCGCCGAGCGCGAACGACGCGAGGGTGTTGGCCCGCACGTCCGGGTAGTCCTTCGCCGCGAGGCCGTGGTCGCGCAGCATGGTGCGGCGCTCGGCGTCGGGCAGCAGGTACCAGTCGTAGGAGCGCACGAACGGGTAGACGGACAGGTAGTCGCGGGGCGCCTCGCCCGCGAGGAACGCGGGCACGTGCCCCCGGTTGAACTCGGCCGGGCGGTGCAGGGCCGCGTTCGACCAGACGGGCTCAAGGTGCGCCCCGAGGCCGCTCGCGCGCAGGCGCTGGTAGGCGCCCTGGACGGACTCGATCGTCGGGCCGTGCCACCACACCATGAGGTCGGCGTCCGAGCGCAGCCCGGCGACGTCGTACCAGCCGCGCACGACGAGGTCGCCGTCCGTGGCGGCCGGGTCGTCACCGCCGCCGACGGCGGTCAGCGTGTCGGCCACGAGGCCCGCGCGCTCTTCCGCGTCGGCGGGCAGCGGCGCCGCCGACGCGAAGACGGACCACATCGCGTAGCGGATGGTGGTGTTGATCTGCTCGTGGTCCGCAGGTACGCGCGCGGCGTCGTTCATCGGGGGTTCCTCTCGGGTCCGTGCGGGGTCTTCGCGGGGCTCAGCTGTGGACGTCCGTGCTGCACAGCGCGGGGACGCCGCTCGGCTCCCCGTCGCGACGCAGGCAGCAGCCGGGCGCGCACACCGAGCGGAAGGCGGGCAGGCTGCCGACGGTGGCCTCCGCGACGGCCTCGCCCCGGGCGAGCGCGGCGCGCTCGACGAGCAGGTCGACGAGCCCGCGCACGAACGGCTCGCGCGTGCTCACGGTGCCCGCGCGGACCGCGGTCATCCCGAGCCCCGTCGCGGTCTCCATCGCCTCGGTGTCGAGGTCGTAGGCGACCTCCATGTGGTCGGAGACGAAGCCGATCGGCGACAGCACGACGTCGCGGACGCCGTCCTGCGCGAGGGCTTCCAGGTGGTCGTTCACGTCGGGCTCGAGCCACGGCTGGCTCGGCGGGCCCGACCGCGAGCAGTACGCGAGGTCCCACGCCACCTCGTGACCGAGGCGCGCCGACACCTCGCCGACGATCACCCGCGCGAGGTCGAGGTGCTGCTCGGAGTACGTCGCGTGCGAGACGCGCGACGCCACCTCCATCGTGTCCGGGATCGAGTGGGTGACGAACACGAGCCGTGCGGCCGCGCCGTCGCCGCCCTTCTCCGCGAGCGCCGCGTAGCCGTCGAGCACCGCGTCGACGTTCGCCTGCGCGAAGCCCGGGTGGTTGAAGTAGGAGCGCACCTTGTCGAACTGCACGCCCGTCGAGCCGTCGGGGCCGAGCTGGCCGCGACCGTCGAGCACGACCGCGAGGTCCTCGCGGTACTGGCGGCAGCCCGAGTACGACGAGTACGCCGACGTCACGAGCGCGACCGCGTTCTTCGCGCCCCTCTCCTCGAGCTCGTCGATCGCGTCGGTCGTGTACGGCGCCCAGTTGCGGTTGCCCCACACGACCGGCAGGTCGACGCCGCGGCGCGCGAGCTCGGCCTCGAGCGCCGCCTTCAGCGCGAGGTTCTGCTCGTTGATGGGGCTCTTGCCGCCGAAGCCGTAGTAGTGCTCGCCGACCTCCTCGAGGCGCGAGTCCGGGATGCCCTTGCCCGCGGTGACGTTGCGCAGGAACGGCACGACGTCCTCGGGCTTGTCGGGCCCGCCGAACGAGTAGAGCAGGAGCGCGTCGTAGGGGCGCAGGTCGGGGGTGGGACCGGGGTCGACGTCGCTCGTGGGGTCGATGGCAGGCTCAGCGGGCGCAGCGGCCCGGCCCGTGTCGGCAGCGACGTCCTGGGGGGAGAACGGGGGCATGCTCCCGATCATGGCACCTGCTCCGGGGCCCGCCCGTCGGGAAACGGACCGGGCGGACGTGACATTGACGGGACAGAGTGTCACCTCGTCCAGGTGGCTTCCCGCGGCCCCTAGACTCGGCCTCGCTCGCTCCTCGGGCCGGGCACCGGGCGCCGTCGCCCGCCGCGCAGAGCCGCCCGAGCCCGACCACGTGGAGGTGGAGCGGTGCCGCTCCCGGAGATCACCGAGCGCGTGGCGCTCACCCTGCCCGACGGGAGCCTCGACCGCCGGTCGGTCGGCTGGGCGCGGCAGCCGCTCGTCGACACGTCCGGCGTGGCACGGGACGGCCACCGCCGCTGGAGCCGTCACCGTGGCCGGAACAAGCGCTGGGAGTACTGGGGGGTCGTCACCCCGACGCACGTCCTCGCGCTGACCGTCTCGTCGCTCGACTACGCGGCCGTGCACGAGGTGTGGGTGCTGGACCGGGAGTCGGGC
The DNA here is from genome assembly GCF_025818875.1 of Cellulosimicrobium sp. SH8. Classification (NCBI taxonomy): domain Bacteria; kingdom Bacillati; phylum Actinomycetota; class Actinomycetes; order Micrococcales; family Promicromonosporaceae; genus Cellulosimicrobium; species Cellulosimicrobium sp. SH8. The sequence goes on from NZ_JAMXMH010000003.1 coordinate 325,556, forward strand.
CGCACGTGGGGCGAGGCCGCGACCGTCGTCCCGGCGCGCGGCGTCGAGCTGCCCGGCTCGCTCGGCGACGGTCCCGCCCGCGCACGGGCGAAGAACCTCGCGATCGACCTCGACGAGGTCGACGGCGGGACGCGCCTGCGCGCCCGGACGCGCGACGTCTCGTTCGACGTCGTCGCCGAGCTGCCGCCCGGGCACGAGCGGCTCGCCGTCGTCGTGCCGTGGAGCGACTCGCGCTTCCAGTACACGGTCAAGGACGTCGCCCGCCCGGCGCACGGCACGCTGTGGGTCGACGGCCGGACGGTCGACGTCCCCGCCGGGTCGTCGTGGGCCGTCCTCGACCACGGCCGCGGGCGCTGGCCCTACGACGTCCGGTGGAACTGGGGCGCGGGCTCGGGCGAGAGCCACGGGCGGGTCGTCGGGATCCAGGTCGGGGGTCGGTGGACGGTCGGCACGGGCTCGACCGAGAACGCGATCTCGCTCGACGGGCGGATCCACCACCTCCCCGACGAGCTCGTGTGGGACTACGACCTCGCCGACCCGCACCGGCCGTGGCGCGTCACCGGCGGCGGGCTCGACGCGACGTTCGAGCCGTTCCACACGAAGGTCACGCGGACGCACCTCGGCGTCGTGTCGTCGTCGACCGACCAGTGCTTCGGGACCTGGTCGGGCACGTTCACGCCGTCCGACGGCGGCCCGTCGGGGGCGGGCACGGCCGAGCCGGTGCGGTTCGACGGGCTCGTCGGCTGGGCCGAGGAGGTCCACAACCGCTGGTGAGCGCGGCGCGCCTCCGCCCCGCTTGCCAGTGCCCGGGGCGTGCCTAGCGTGGGGACGATCCGGCGGCACCGACGCCGTCGGGCGCGGCCCGCGCGCGACGGCGAACCCGTCCCCTCCGCGGCCGTGCCGGCACCGGCAGCGACGCCGGTGGGAAGGGGAAGCTCATGCAGTCACGACGAGAACGGCTCCGCGCGGGCACGACGGGGGTCGCGGCGGCGGCGGCGCTCGCGCTCCTCCTGCCGTTCGGCGGGAGCGAGCGCGGTGCCGGCCAGGGCCACGTCCAGGGTCAGGGCTACGGGAACGATCGGGCACGCAACGTCATCTTCATCCAGGGCGACGGGCTCGGCCTGTCGCACCGCGAGCTGATCCGGCTCGCGACGGTCGGCAAGGACGGGCAGCTCGCGATGGACTCGCTCGAGCACGCCGGCTGGACCACCACGGACTCGGCCGACCCCGAGGAGGCCGTCACGGACTCCGCTGCGGGCGCGACCGCGTTCGCGTCCGGGGTGCGGACGTACAACGGGGCGGTCGGCGTCGACGTCGACGGGAACCCGGTCCCGACCCTCCTCGAGGCGGCCCGCGGCGCGGGCAAGGCCACCGGTCTGGTCACGACGGCGCAGGTCACCGACGCGACGCCCGCGGCGTTCGGGGCGCACGTGCCCGACCGCGGCGACCAGAGCGAGATCGCGCGCCAGCTCCTCGAGAGCTCGCGGCCCGACGTCGTGCTCGGCGGCGGCGAGGACTGGTGGTTCCCGGCGGGCGACCCGGGCGCGTGGGAGGACAACCCCGCGAAGGACCCGACCGAGCAGAGCAAGGGCACGAAGGGGAACCTCGTCGAGCGCGCGCAGGACCTCGGCTACACGTACGTGAGCGACGCCGACGGGCTCGCGGACGCGCGCGGGCGCAAGCTGCTCGGCCTGTTCGCCAACGAGGAGATGTTCGAGCAGCGCAACGAGGGCGAGGGCGACCTGTACGAGCCGGAGATGCCGCTCGTCGACATGACGGCCAAGGCGCTCGACGTGCTGTCGCGGGACCGTGACGGGTTCTTCCTGCTCGTCGAGGAGGAGGCGGTGGACGAGTTCGCGCACCGCAGCAACGCGACGCGCACGATCCAGGCGGGGCAGGCGCTCGACGAGACCGTCGCGCTCGCGCTCGACTTCGCGACGAAGAACCGGGGCACGCTCGTGCTCGTCGTGGGTGACCACGCCACGGGCGGGCTCGCGATCGAGAACGTCGACCCGGAGGACGAGAGCGGCGACGGCGCGACGACCGAGGACGGCCCGTTCGACCTCGCCGGCTCCGACCTGCAGTTCACGGTCGACTGGACCACGGGCGGCCACACCGGCGAGGCCACGCCGATCACCGCGCAGGGGCCGGGCGCCGAACGGCTCGCGGGCGCGCAGCGCAACACCGACGTCCACGACGCCGTCCTGCGCGCGATGCAGGGCCGGGGCCGCGGCTGAGCACGACCCTGCGCGCGGTCGAGAACGACTTTGGTGTCGTTATCCGCGGGATAACGACACCAAAGTCGTGTTCGGCAGCGGACCGAAGGTCAGCCCTTGACCGCTCCGCCGAGGCCCGCGCCCTGGAGGAACATGCGCTGGAACACCAGGAACAGCGCGACCGGGATGAGCGTGGAGATCGCGAGGGCCGCGAGGAACACGCCGAGGTCGGTCGACGCCTCGATGGACGGCAGGCGCACGGACAGCGGCTGGATCGCCGGGTCCTTGAGGACGAGCAGCGGCCAGAGGAAGTCCTTCCACGCCGCGATGACCGCGAACACCGAGACGACGCCGATGATCGGCTTGGACATCGGCAGCACGACCGACCAGAACAGCCGGTACGGCCCCGCGCCGTCCATGCGCGCCGCCTCGAACACCTCGCGCGGGAGGCTGTCGAAGAACCGCTGGACCAGCAGCACGTTGAACGCGCTCGCGCCCGCCGGCAGCCACACGGCCCAGAAGCTGTTGATGAGCGACCGGCCCAGCAGCGGCGGGTCGAGGATCGTCAGGTACAGCGGGACGAGCAGGACGATCGCCGGGACGAACATGGTCGACAGGACGAGCGCCTGCACGACCTTCCCGTACCGGGGCCGCAGGACGGACAGCGCGTAGCCGCCCGTCGTCGCGACGATGATCTGCGACGCCCACGACCCGACCGCGAGCCAGATCGTGTTGAGGAAGTACCGGCTGACCTGGACGTCGTTCCACGCCTTGTCGAGGTTGTCCCACGCGATGCCGTTCGGGAAGATCGCCATCGGGGTGCGCAGGATGTCCTGCGTCGGGGTGACGGCGTACTTGGCGAGCAGCAGCATCGGCCCGAGGCCCGCGACGACGAGGATCACGAGCAGGAGCACGTGCGTGCTCCCCATCCCCCACCGGATGGACGGGCGGCGCCAGTCCGCCTCGGAGAGCGCGCCGCGGTCCTCGACCCCGTCGAGCACCTTGCGACGCCGCGCGCGCACCTTGCGGCGCTCGGACTCGCGGCGGTTGCGGCTGGCCTCGGCGGCGCGACGCGAGGTCCCTGCGGGGTCGTCGACAGCGTCCGTCGCGGCCGCGGAGTCCTGCGAGACGACGCCGATCTCGCTCGGGTTGTCGGTGGGCGAGAGAGTCATGACGTGCTCCAGGACCGGGTGAGCCGGAAGTAGAGGATCGAGAAGACGGCGAGGACGGCCGCGAGCATGATCGACAGCGCGGTCGCGGCCCCGTAGTCGCCGCCGAGGCTGTTCTGGAAGGCGTAGCGGTAGATGAGCAGCAGGATCGTGAGCGTCGCGTTGTTCGGCCCGCCGCCCGTGAACAGGTAGGGCTCGAGGAAGACCTGTGCCGTGCCGATCACCTGGAGGATCAGCGTGATGAACAGGACGCCGCGCAGCGCCGGGAGCGTGACGTGCCAGATCTTGCGCCACAGCCCCGCGCCGTCCACCTCGGAGGCGTCGTAGAGCTCGGGCGGCACGCTCGTCAGGGCGGCGAGGTAGATGATGATCGTCCCGCCCGCGCCGGCCCACGTGGCGGCGAGCACGAGCGACGGCATCGCGGTCGAGGCGTCCTGGAGCCACGGGTACGGGCCGAGCCCGACCCAGCCGAGGATCGTGTTGAACACGCCCGTCGGGCTGCCGTTGTAGAAGAACTTCCACAGCAGCACGGCGACGACCGGCGGCACGACGACCGGGAGGTAGGCGAGCGCGGAGTACAGCCCGCGCGCCCGGCGGACCTCGCGCATGAGCACCGCCGCGATCAGCGGGATCGGGTACCCGAACAGCAGGGCGAGGAACGCGAAGTACAGCGTGTTCTTCACGGCCTTCCACAGGAGCGGGTCGTTCAGCACCTGGCGGAAGTTGTCGAGCCCGACGAACGTCGGGTCGCTCACGAGGTTGGTCTCCTGGAAGCTCATGATCACCGCGCGCACGATGGGGAACCACGAGAAGACGCCGAAGATCAGGATGAGCGGGAGCAGGAAGACGAGGTTGCTCAGGCCGCCGCCACGGAACCACGTCACGGGGCTGCGGCGTCGGCCGTCGCGGTCGGCCCGCGCGTGGGAGGCGGGTCCCCGTCGCGGCGGGGCGGTGGTGGCGGTCACGGGCGAACGTCCTTCGGTGCGGTGGGAGGTGCCCGACGACGCGAGGTGCGTCGCGCCGTCGGGCACCGGTGGGGTACGGGTCGGCCGGCAGGGGGCGCTGCCGGCCGACCCGGGTCTGCGGGCCGCGCGGCCCGGTGCGGACCGCGCGACCACGGGCGTCAGCCCTGGTCGAGCAGGGCCTGCGCCTCGGTGTTCGCCTGCTCCAGCAGGGCGTCCACGTCGGCGTTCTCGTCCGTCAGGACCGCCTGGACGACCGGGTCGAGCAGGGCGTAGATCTCCTGCGTCTTCTGCGACGGCTCACCGACGAGCGGCAGGTCGAACATCGTGTCCGTGTAGCTCGTCATCTGGTCGAGCGGCACGTTGATGAAGTCCTTGATCCACTCCTGGTTCTGCTCGTACTGCTCCTGGGAGAACATCGGCAGGACCGGGGTGCCCACGGGCTGGTCGTTCGCGACGAGCGTCTCGGCGTCCGCGACCGCGCGCTTCTCGTCGACGAGCTTGGCCAGGTAGAAGAAGTCGATCCACTTGATGGCGGCCTCCTTCTTCGACTCGTCCACGTTGGCGGGCATCGCGGCGAGCGTGCCGCCCGTGAGGACGCCGGCGTCGTCGCCCTCGAGCGGCAGCGCGGCGAGGCCGTAGGTGGACTGGTCGAGGTCGTTCGTCTGCACCAGCGACGTGAAGACGTCCGAGCCCGACGTGTACATCGCGACCTGGCCGGCGGCGAACGCCTGGTTCATCGTGCCCCAGTCGAGGAGGAAGTTGCTCCCGAGGGAGTTGTCCTCCCAGCGCATGGCCTTGAGCCACTCGAGCGCTTCCTTGGTGCCGTCGTTGGTGAGCGTGGACGTCGCCGTGCCGTCGTCCGCGACCTCCTGCGTGCGGCCGCCACGGGCGAACGTGTTGACCGTGAGCTGCCAGCCGCCGGTGTTGTTCTGCGACATCTGCATGTAGCCCGCCACGCCGGGGTTGGCGTCCGCGATCTTCTTCGCGTCCTCGCGGACCTCGTCCCACGTGGTCGGCGGCTGGTCGGGGTCGAGCCCGGCGGACTCGAACAGCGCGCGGTTGTAGTGCAGGCCCACGCCGTACACGTTCTTCGCGGGGATCGCGTAGACGTGGCCGTCGGCGCCCGTCCCGGCCTCGATGATCGCCGGGTTGAACTTGTCGGCGTAGGGCAGGGTGCGGAACTGCTCGTCGAGGTCGGCGAGCTGGCCGTTCTCGACGAGCGTCTTCGCGTCGGTGAACGGGATCTCGAAGACGTCGGGCAGCGTGCCGCCGGCGAGCTGGGGGGCGAACGTCGTCGCCTTCCACTCGTACTCCTCCGGCACGATGTCGATGTCCGGGTTCGCGGCCTCGAACTCCTCGACCTGCGCGTTGAAGGCGTCGATCGCCTCCTGCTCGGAGCCCGGGAGGAGGGAGACCACCTTGAGGGTGACCTTCCCGTCGCCGTCCGAGCCGCTGGTCTCGTCGTCGCTGCCCGAGCCGCCGCTCGAGCACGCGGCGAGCGTGCTGATCGCGAGCGCCCCCGCGAGGGTGAAGGCGATCGCCTGACGTGTGGACTTCATCGTCACTCCTGTGTTCCGGTGGTGCTGGGTGGGTGTGCTGGGTGGGTGCTGGGTGTCCGGGCCGACCGGCTCGCGGCCCGGGGACTGGTGGCGGTCAGGCCTGACGGCTCGTGCGCGGCGTCATGCGCGCAGCCAGACCGCGGTGTCGGGGGCGAGGCGCGTCGGCGGCTCCGACGCGTCCGCCCCGTGCGGGGTGCCGCTGTGGAGCAGGACCTCGGCGTCCGCGGGCAGCGGCACGTCCTCGGCCCCGAGGTTGACGACGCACGTGACCGCGCGGTCGTCGTCGCCGCGGGTGTCCTCGCGGACGAAGGCGAGCACGTCGTCGCCGAGCGCGACCCCGCCGAGGGAGTCGAGCCAGCGGAACGTCTCGCCGTGCAGCGCGGGCTCCGCGCGTCGCGTCGCGAGGACGCGGCGGTAGAGCGCGAGCATCGACGTCTCGTCGTCGGCCTGCGCCTCGACGGAGACCTCCCCCCAGCCCGCGGGCTGGGGCAGCCACGGCTGCGCGCCGCCGTCGGGCCCGAACCCGTTGCTCGTGCCGCCGCGCGTCCACGGGAGAGGGACGCGGCAGCCGTCACGACCGGGGTCGACGCCGTCGGAGCGGAAGTGCATGGGGTCCTGGATCGCGGCGAGCGGCAGGTCCTCGACCTCGGGCAGGCCGAGCTCGTCGCCCTGGTAGAGGTAGAGCGACCCCGGCAGCGCCGCGGACAGCAGCGCTGCCGCGCGGGCCCGACGGCGCCCGGTCTCCAGGTCCGTCGGCGTGCCGAAGCGCTTGGTCGCGAACGCGAACGAGCTGTCCTCGCGGCCGTACCGCGTCACGGGACGCGTCACGTCGTGGTTCGAGAGCACCCACGTCGCGGGCGCCGCGACCGGGGCGTGCGCGTCGAGCGTCGTCTGGACCGACTCGCGCAGCGCCTTCGCGTCCCACGGGCGCGCCATGAAGTCGAAGTTGAACGCCGTGTGCATCTCGTCCGGGCGCAGGTACTGGGCGAACCGCGCACGGTCCGCGAGCCACACCTCGCCCACGAGCACGCGCGGCTCCTCGTAGGAGTCGGCGACGGCGCGCCAGCCGCGGTAGATGTCGTGCAGCTCGTCGCGGTCGACGTGCGGGTGCTCGCCCGGTCCGGGGTGGGCCGGGACCTCGGGCAGCGCCGGGTCCTTGACGAGCTGGGCCGCGGAGTCGATGCGGATGCCCGCGGCGCCACGGTCGAACCAGAACCGCAGGATGTCCTCGTGCTCGCGGCGCACGTCGGGGTGGTTCCAGTTGAGGTCCGGCTGCTCGGGCGCGAACACGTGCAGGTACCACTCGCCGGGCGTGCCGTCGGGGTTCGTCGTGCGCGTCCACGTGCTGCCCTGGAACTCCGAGACCCAGCGCGTCGGGATCTCGGACCCGTCCTCGCCCTTGCCCGGGTGGAACCAGAAGCGCTCGCGCTCCGGCGACCCGGGGCCGGCGGCGAGGGCGGCCTTGAACCACTCGTGCTCGGACGAGACGTGGTTGGGGACGACGTCGATGATCGTGCGGATCCCGAGCTCGCGCGCCTCCGCGATGAGCTGCTCCGCCTCGGCCAGCGTGCCGAACTGGGGGTCGATCGCGCGGTAGTCCGCGACGTCGTAGCCGCCGTCCGCGAGCGGGGACACGTACCAGGGGGTGAACCAGATCGCGTCGACCCCGAGGTCGCGCAGGTAGGTGAGGTGCTGGCGCACGCCCGCGAGGTCGCCCGTGCCGTCGCCGTTGCCGTCCGCGAAGCTGCGCACGTACACCTGGTAGATCACGGCGCTGCGCCACCAGTCGGGCGACGCCGCCCCCGGCGCCCGCACCGCCTGCGCGAGGGTCGCGTCGGGGGTGGGTTCGCCGTCGGCGACTCGGGGGTGATCGTTGCTCACCGCGTCCTCTTCCGTGAGTTCGTGGGCTGCACGTGCCGGGGCCGTGCCTCGCCTGCTGCTGCGCACTGCGTTCCATCCGACCGGGTGGGGTTCCCGGGACGGCCGTCGTGCACCGGGTGCCGACCGCGCCGTCGTGGACGACTGTAACTAGACGACAGGATGCGCGCAAGAATCCGACAGTGTCGTTATCGAAACGCTATCTCTCGACGTCGAGAGACTTACGACGACTTGCGGAAGCCTCTGCGAGGCAGACTGCCCCCGCCGACGACGCGTCCCGACGGCGTCGAACCCGGGCTCTCTCCCCACGCACGGGCACGGGTCAGGAGCGATCCCGGGTTCGACGTCGACGCGAAGGGCACGACGACGAGGGCCCCGTCCGGCCTGAGCGGCCGGGGCGGGGCCCTGGAGGAGTGGGGGTGCCGTCTAGGAGGCGGTGGCCTCGCGGCCGGCGGCGTGCGCCGCGGCGGTCGAGCCGCGCACGACGAGCTCGGGCTCGAACAGGAGCTCGTCGCGCGAGACGTCGGCACCCGCGATCATGCTCGCGAGCAGGTCGACGGCCGCCCGGCCCATGGGCTCGATGGGCTGGCGGACCGTGGTCAGCGCCGGGTCGGTGGAGTTCATGAGGTTCGAGTCGTCGTAGCCGACGACGGACACGTCCGTCGGGACGTCGAGACCCGCGCGCCGGACCGCGCGCACGGCACCGAGGGCGAGCGGGTCGCTCGCGCACACGATCGCCGTCGCGCCGGCCTCGAGCAGCCGGTTCGCGGCGGCCTGCCCGCTCTCGAGCGAGTACTGGCTGTGCACGACGAGGGTCGGGTCGAGGACGTGCCCCTGCCGCTCGGCGAACGTCTGCGCCGCGGCGAGCTTGCGCTCGGACGGCACGTGGTCCGCCGGCCCGAGCAGCAGGCCGACCTTCTCGTGGCCGAGCGAGAGCACGTGGCCGAGCGCCTGGTTCATCGCGACGAGGTCGTCGCACGAGACGCGCGGGAAGTCGAGGTCCTCGATCGAGGCGTTCATGAGCACGACCGGCAGCCCGAGCTTCTCGAGCCGGCGGAAGTGCGCGTGGTCGGCCAGGCGCTCCGCGTAGAACCCGCCCGCGAAGATCACGCCCGACACGTGCTGGCCCAGGAGCAGGTCGATGTACTCGGCCTCCGTGACGCCGCCCGCGGTCCGCGTGCACAGCACCGGCGTGAAGCCCTGCTGCGCGAGCGCGCCGCCGATGACCTCGGCGAACGCCGGGAAGATCGGGTTGACGAGCTCGGGGAGCACGAGTCCCACGAGGCGTCCGCGCTCGCCCCGCAGCTTGGTCGGCCGCTCGTAGCCGAGCACGTCGAGCGCGGTGAGCACCGCGTCGCGCGTCGCCTGCGACACGCCGGGCTTCCCGTTGAGCACGCGGCTCACCGTGGCCTCGCTGACACCGACCTTGGTGGCGACCTCCGCCAGACGTCTCGACATGCCGTCGACTATACGCGCCGCTGCAAGCCGCTTGCGTGAATCCGGGGCGAGCGAACGCATGCTTGCGTCCGTGGGCACGTGCGAGGTCCGCGCCGGGCGCATGGCCCTGCCGAACCCGACAGGAAGGCCGCGGGGTCGCTCATTCTGACCGCCATGTCGTTCTCGGCGCAGGTCGGGGCGCGAGCGGGGCGGGGCGGCGACCGAGCCGGCGCGGGGTGGGTGGGGAGTCGGCGGCGGTAGCGGCTAGGCTCGTTCGGTGTCCTTCCAAAAGGTGCCCGCGCCACGCCCCGCGTCCACGACGGACCCGTTCGGGCTCGTCCCTGCCCCCGCGGCGCTGACGCCCGGCGAGGGCACGACCGCCGTCGTCGACGGGACGCGGGTCGTGAGCGACCAGGCGCTGCGCGCCGCCGCGCGCTGGTGGCGCCGGACGACGGAGGACGCCTTCGGCCTCGACCTCGTGCCGGCCGACCCCTCGACCCCCGGACAGGCGTCCCCGACGGTCCCGGCACCCCTCGGTGCCACGGAGCCCACCGCCGTGACGTTCGCGCTCGACGGCGACCTCCCGCCGTCGGGCTACCGCCTGACGATCGACGCCGTCGGCGTCCGCGTGGACGCCGGCGACCTCGACGGCGCGCACGCCGCCGCGCAGACGCTCCGCCAGCTCGCCGGCCCGGCCTCGTTCCGCCGCGCCCCGGCGGACACCTCCGCCACGCCGACGCTCGTCCTCCCGCACGTCACGATCACCGACCATCCGCGGTTCCCGTGGCGCGGCGTGCTGCTCGACGTCGCGCGCCACTTCCTGCCCAAGGCCGACGTGCTGCGGTTCGTCGACCTCGCCGCGGCGCACCGGCTCAACGTGCTGCAGCTCCACCTCACCGACGACCAGGGCTGGCGCATGGAGATCGCGCGCTACCCGCGGCTCACGGAGGTCGGGGCGTGGCGTCGCGAGTCGGGCGTCGGCACGTGGCGCGCCGGGGTCTTCGACGGTCGCCCGCACGGCGGCTACTACACGCAGGACGACCTGCGCGAGATCGTCGCGTACGCGCGCGAGCGCGGGGTGACGGTCGTGCCGGAGATCGACGCGCCGGGGCACGTCGAGGCCGCCGTGGCCGCCTACCCCGAGCTCGGCACGCGCAAGCAGGCGCACGAGGTCCGCACGACGTGGGGCGTGAGCACGGAGGTGCTCGACCCGTCCGAGGAGTCGCTGACGTTCTTCCGGCACGTGCTCGACGAGGTCCTCGACGTGTTCGACGCACCGTTCGTGGCGATCGGCGGCGACGAGGTCCCGACGACGCTGTGGCGCGAGAACCCGGAGATCGTGGCGCGCGCGGAGGCGCTCGGGCTCGACGACGTCGGCGGGCTGCACGGCTGGTTCCTCGCCCGGCTCGCGGAGCACGTCGCGAGGAGCGGACGGCGCGCGGTCGTGTGGGACGAGGCGTTCGGGCCGGTGCTCCCGCGCGACGTGGTCGTGACGTCGTGGCGCGGCTGGGCCGTGGGGGCGGACGCGCTCGCCGCCGGGCACGACGTCGTCATGGCGCCCGAGCAGGTCGTCTACCTCGACCATCGCGGCGGCGACGCCCCGGACGAACCGGCGCCCGTCGGCTTCCTCACGACGCTCGACGACGTGTACGCGTTCGAGCCGCTGCCGTCCGGGCTCGCGACCACGAGCACGGACACCGACACGGACACGGACACCGACACGGACCAGCCCGGTGCGGGCCGCACCGGCGCGCTCCTCGGAGGCCAGGCCGAGCTCTGGTCCGAGCACCTCGACTCCGCCCGCCGGGTCGACTACGCCGCGTTCCCGCGCCTCGCGGCGTTCGCCGAGGTCATGTGGTCGCCGGAGGAGGACCGGACCCCAGGCTCGCCGGCGTCGATCGCATTCCGCGAGCGTCTCGTGACGCACCACCTCCCGCGCCTGGACGCGGCGGGCGTGGAGTACCGGCCGCTCGACGGCCCGCGCCCCTGGCAGACCCGGCCCGGCGTCGCGGGCTGGCCGCGCGACCGTGCGGCCGAGCTCGCCGCGGGCGGCCTGCGCGGCGTCGGCGGCTGGGTCGAGGGGCGCGACGAGGACGAAGGCGGCCCCGCGTGAGCGCGCTCGTGGTCCGCGGCGCCCGGCTCGTCGAGCCCGACGGCGGTGCGTCCGTTCCCGTGGACGTCACGGTCCACGCGGGCCGGGTCGAGAGCATCGTCCCCGCCGGGTCCGCCGCGCCCGCAGGCGTCGACACCCTCGACGCCGGGGGGCGCCTCCTGCTCCCGGGGTTCGTGGATGCGCACGTGCACGGCGAGGCGGCGGTCCTGGACGAGGACGTGCAGCTCGCGATGCTGCGCCAGGGCGTGACGAGCGTCGTCGTGGGGCAGGACGGGGTGTCCTACGCGCCCTCGCCCGCCCCGGGCGAGGAGCGCGCCGCGGGCGACGAGACGGCGTCGGGCCTGCACGACGCCGCGGCCTGGGCGGCCGGGTATTTCGCCGCGATCAACGGCGCCCACCCCACGTTCCGCGGCGGGTCGGTCGCCGACCTGCTCGCGACCTACGACCGCACCACGCGGGTCAACGTCGGCTACCTCGCCCCGCACGGCACGATCCGGTACGCGGTCCTGGGTGCCGCCGCCCGCGCCGCGACGCCCGCCGAGACCGACCGCATGCGCGCCCTGCTCACCGCCGCCCTCGACGACGGCGCCCTGGGGATGTCGACCGGCCTGGAGTACGTCCCGGCCACCTACGCCGACGAGGCCGAGCTCGTCGCCCTCACCAGCGTCCTCGCCGCGCGCGGGCTCCCCCACGTGTCGCACATGCGCGGCTACGAGGACAAGGCCGGCCCGGCGTTCGCCGAGCTCGTGCGCGTCGCGCGCACCTCCGGCGTCGCGACCCACGTCTCGCACTACCACGGCCCCGCCGCCGAGCTGCTGGGGTACGTCGACGACGCCCACGCCCAGGGCCTGGACGTCACCTTCGACTCCTACCCCTACCTGCGCGGCTGCTCGATCCTGTCCATGGTGTCCCTGCCGACCTGGCTGCCCATCGCCGACGTCGACGCGACCGTGGCCGCCCTCACGGACCCGGCGGTCCTGGACCGCCTGCACCGCGAGCACTTCCCCACCCTGACCGACCTGTGGCCCCGCGTCACGATGGCCGCTGTCCCCACCGGGGTACGGCCCGGCGAGCCCGCCGAGGACCTGACCTGGACCGAGGGCATGACCCTGCCCGACGTCGCCGCGCGCCTGGGCCTGACCCCCGCCGAGACCGCGGTCCGCCTGCTCGTCGCGACCCGCCTGCGCGCCTCGTGCGTGTTCGCCCAGCCCCCGACCAACTCGCCCGACTCCGTGCGGGCCCTGCTGCGCCACCGCGCGCACGTGGGCGGGTCCGACGCGATCTACGCGCCCGTCGGAGGTGGTGGCCGGCCCCACCCGCGCGGCTGGGGCGCCTTCGCGCGCTTCTGCGCCGAGCACGTGCGTAGGCTCGGGGACTGGACCTGGCACGACGCTGTCACGCACCTGTCGACGCGACCCGCCGAGCGGTTCGCGCTCACCGGGCGCGGCACGGTGGTGCCGGGCGCGGTCGCGGACCTCGCGCTCGTCGACCCCGACCAGATCCGCGACGAGGCGACGTACGAGGACCCGCGCCGCCCGGCGTCTGGCGTGGACGACGTGCTCGTCGCGGGCGTGCCCGTCCTGCGCGACGGCCGGCTCACCACCGCCCTCCCCGGCCGGCCGCTGCGCCCCGGCGCGACGCGGGTATGAGCGGGAGCCCGCACCTGTCCGGCACGAGGGCACGACTCCCGAGGAGGACCGCATGACCGGCACGACGGACCACACCCAGGGTCCCGCACCCGCCCGACCCTGGGCGCGCGACGGCGTCGGGCCCCGGACCAAGGGCCTGCGGCTCGCCGCCCCGGCGACCGTCGCGGACGTGCTCGCCGGCGCCCCGCGCGTCACGGACGGCGCCTTCTCGTGGCCGCTGCTCACGCTCGACGACGCGACGCTCGACCACAACGTCGGTGTCGTCGCACGCGTGTGCACGGAGCGCGGCGTCGAGCACGCGCCGCACGTGAAGACGACGATGTCGCGCGCGCTCTACGCGCGCCAGGCCGCGGCGGGCGCGTGGGGGGCGACGGTCGCGACGCCGTCGCAGCTGCGCACCGTGCGCGACTGGGGCGTGCCGCGCGTCCTGCTCGCGAACGAGCTGCTCGACCCGCGCGAGATCGCCTGGCTGCGCGACGACCTGACCGGTGTGGTCGACGGTTCCGCCGACGAGGTGTGGCTGTGCGTGGACTCGCCGCACGGCGTCGACCTTCTCGCGCGCGGGCTCGCCGACGCTCCGGCCGCCGTCCGGGCGCGCGTCGGCGTGCTCGTCGAGCTCGGCGTCCCCGGCGGGCGCACGGGGGTGCGCAGCACCGCGGCTGCCCTGGACCTCGCGCGCGCCGTCCGGGCGTCGGGCCTGCGCCTGCTCGGTGTCACGGGGTACGAGGGCTCGGTCGCGGGCGGCACGAGCGGCGACGAGCTCGCGGCCGTCGGCGCGTGGTGCGACGGTCTGCGCGACCTCGGTGCCGCATTCGCCCGCGAGGGCCTCGCGGGTGTCGACGAGCCGCTCGTGCTGTCCGCGGGCGGCAGCTCGTTCCTCGACGTCGTGCTCGCCGAGCTGCCCGGGCCGGTCGCCGGCGCCGACGGTCGCGAGGTCGAGGTTCGCGTCGTGGTGCGCTCGGGCGCGTACGTCACGCACGACCACGGCTTCTACTCGCGCACCGACCCGTGGAGCCGCATCCCCGGCGCCGAGCCGCTGCGGGGCGCCGCGACGGTCTGGGGCCAGGTGCTGTCCGTCCCCGAGCCGGGACTCGCGATCTGCGGCGTCGGGCGCCGCGACGTGTCGTTCGACATCGACCTGCCCGTCGCGCTCTGGCTGCGCTCGCAGTCCGACGACGGCTGGCTGCCCGCGCGCGAGCTCGCCGGGACGCGCGTCACCGCGCTCAACGACCAGCACCTCTACCTCGCGCTCGACGCGGGTGCCGGCCAGGTCACCGGCCCCGCGACCGCCCAGGTCCGCCCGGGCGACGTCGTCGGGTTCGGCATCTCCCACCCCTGCACGACGTTCGACCGTTGGCGCGTGGCCGCCGTCGTGCGCGGCGACGAGGTCGTCGACCTCGCGACCATCGACCTCTGACCCCGTTCACCCTGCGACCACGAACAACCGAGAGGACACCATGACCAGCGAGAAGACCGCGATCTCGACCCCCGACGCCCCGGCGCCCGCGCACACGTTCCACCAGGGCGTGCGCAAGGGCCCGTTCGTCCAGGTCTCCGGCCAGGGCCCCGTCGACCCCGCGACGAACGAGTACCTCTACCCCGGCGACGTCGCCGCGCAGACCACGCGCACGCTCGAGAACGTGCGCGCGATCGTCGAGGCGTCCGGCGCGACCTTCGACGACGTCGTCATGCTGCGCGTCTACCTCACCAAGCGCGAGGACTTCCCCCTCATGAACGACGCCTACGGCGCGTTCGTCGCCCAGCACACCACGAGGGGCGTGCTCCCGAGCCGCACGACGGTGTTCACCGGCCTGCCCCGCCAGGAGATGCTCGTCGAGATCGACGCCTTCGCGATCACGGACTGACCCGACCCGCTGTGGGCGTGAAATGGGCCCGGTTCTCGATCGAGAACCGGGCCCATTTCACGCCCACAGCGGGTCGGCGGGTCAGAGGAGGTGTGCGAGCAGGATGCGCAGGCCGAGCAGGATCAGCACGGCGCCGCCCGCGACCGTCGCCCAGCGGCCCAGGCGCTCGCCCGCGCGGGCACCGAGGCGCACCCCGAGGCCGGACAGCACGAGCGTCACGACGCCCACGAGGACGACCGCGGGCAGGATCGGCACGCCGAGCACCGCGAACGTCACGCCCGACGCGGCGGCGTCGATCGACGTCGCGATCGCCAGCGGGAGCAGCACCCGGTAGGCCACGCGAGGGCGCCGGGTGACGGGCGGCGCGAGCGTCGCGACGGCGCCCGGCTCGCCGGGCGCCCCGACCTCCGCGCCGGTGGCCTGCCCGTCCGCCGGTCCCTCCACGTGCTCGACGGCGTGCTCGGCCTCGTCCTGGAGGCCCTCCTTGACCATGTGCGCACCCACGAACGCGAGCATCCCGAAGGCGATCCACGGCGCGACGCCGGACACCGCGTCGGCGAACCACGTGGACAGCGCCCAGCCGGCGAGCGGCATGAGCGCCTGGAAGAGGCCGAAGAGGACCGCGACGCGCGCGGTCTCGCGCCACGTCGGGCGCCGCATCCGGGTGCCCTGCGCGAGCGCCACGGCGAACGCGTCCGCCGCGAGCGCGACGGCGATCACCACGAGCTCGAGAATTCCCACGAGAAAGCAGCCTAGAAAGCGCCGGACGAATGCGTCCAGGTGCGTCGTGGTGACGCTGATCTCGGCATTTCCGGACGTGGCTCCCAGCATTCCTGGACGCGTTTCCCCGCATTCCCGGATACGGGTGTCCGCAACCTCGGGTGCGGACGTCCGCGGCCCGCGAGGAGGCCCGTGGGAGGCGACGCGTAGCGTGCGCGGCAGGAGGTGACGGATGCTCGCGACGATCGCCGTGGAGGGGTACCGCTCGCTGCGCAGCCTCGTGCTGCCGCTCGACCGGCTCACGGTCGTGACCGGTGCCAACGGGACCGGCAAGTCGAGCCTGTACCGCGCGCTGCGCCTGCTCGCCGAGTGCGCGCTCGGCGGCGCGGTCGGGGCGGTCGCACGCGAGGGCGGGCTGCGGTCGACGCTGTGGGCCGGGCCAGAGCAGGGCGGCAGCCGGGCCGTGCGCGACGGCGGGCCCGTCCAGGGCACGCGGCGGACCGCGCCCGTCGCGCTGCGGCTGGGGTTCGCGGGCGCGGCTCCGGGCGACCTCGGCTACGCCGTCGACCTCGGCCTGCCGCAGCACCCCGGGTCGGCGTTCGGCCTCGACCCGGAGATCAAGGTCGAGACGATCTGGTCCGGACCGTCCCCGCGCCCCGCGACGCTCCAGGTCGAGCGGCGGGGGCCCGCCGTCCGCGTGCGGGACGACGCCGGAGGCTGGGCCTCCTCACCCGCCCGGCTCCGGTCGTTCGACAGCGTGCTCACCGAGCTCGTCGACCCCGTGGGAGCGCCGGAGGTCGTCGCGGTGCGGGAGGCCCTGCGCTCGTGGCGGTTCTACGACCAGCTCCGCACCGACGCGGGGGCGCCGGCCCGCGCTCCGCAGGTCGGCACGCGCACGCCGGTCCTCGCGCACGACGGCGCGGACCTCGCTGCCGCGCTCGAGACCGTGCGCGACCTCGGCCGCGGCGACGAGCTCGACGCCGCCGTCTCCCGCGCGTTCCCCGGCAGCCGCCTCGCGGTCCAGGCCGACGAGGGACGGTTCGAGCTCGCCCTCCACCAGCAGGGCCTGCTGCGACCGCTCACGGGCGCCGAGCTGAGCGACGGCACGCTGCGGTACCTGTTCCTCGTCGCCGCGCTGCTCTCGCCGCGCCCGCCCGAGCTCCTCGTGCTCAACGAGCCCGAGACGAGCCTGCACCCCGACCTGCTGCCCGCGCTCGGCACGCTCGTGCACGCCGCGGCACGGGAGACGCAGGTCGTCGTGGTGACCCACGCGGCGCCGCTCGTCGCGGCGCTGCGGGACGCGACGGCGTCGGGCACGGCGGACCTGCCGGGTCCCGACGACCTCCTCGAGGTCGAGCTCGTCCGCTCGCCGTCCGGCGAGACGACGGTCGCCGGGCGCGAGGGGCTGCTCGACCAGCCGCCCTGGACCTGGCCCCGGCGGTGACTCAGGCCGCGCGGGCCCCGGGCTCGAGCCTCGCCTCGGCGGGGGCGGTCAGCGCCGCGAGGCGACGTGGAGGCTCGTGACCGTCGCAGCGAGGTCGGTCAGCCGGGACGCCGTGCGGTCGAGGAGCTCGTCGAGCTCGATGGGGCCGGGGGCGATGCTGAACGCCGCGGCGATCCCGGCGTCGCGCGCCTGGTGCGCGGGCAGCAGGACGCGCCCCGCGAGCACGACGACCGGCGGACGCCGAGGTGCCTCGGCGGCGAGCGCGCCCATCGCGTCGGCGACCTTGCCGTTGACCGACTGCGAGTCGAACGACCCCTCGCCCGTGAAGACCAGGTCCGCGCGGCGGACCGCGTCCGGCAGCCCGACGGCCTCGGCGACGAGGCGCGCACCGGGCTCGAGCTCCGCGCCGAGGACGCCGACCATCGCCGCGGGCACACCGCCCGCCGCGCCGGCGCCCGCGAGCTCGGACACGTCGAACCCGGCCTCCTCGACGAGCACGCCCGCCCAGCGGCGCAGCGCGTCGTCGAGGAACGCGACGTCCGCCTCCTGGGCGCCCTTCTGCGGGCCGAACACGTGCGCCGCGCCCCGCTCGCCGTGCAGCGGGTTGGTCACGTCGACCGCGAGACGCCAACGCACGTCGCGAGCACGCGGGTGCAGCCCGGACAGGTCGAGGCGCGCGACCCGCGCGAGCCCCTCGCCGCCGTCGGGCACCTGCGCGCCACCGTCGTCCAGGAGCCGCGCGCCGAGACCGGTGAGGATGCCGGCGCCGCCGTCGGTGGACGCCGACCCGCCGAGGCACACGATCACCTCGTCCACCCCGGCGTCGAGCACGGCGGCGGCCGCGGCACCCGTGCCCAGGGTGTGCGCGTGCAGGGGCTGCAGCGCGACGTCGCTCACCTGCGGCAGGCCGCTCGCCTCCGCCAGCTCCACGACGCCCAGGCGCCCGTCGGCCGAGACCCCGAACCGCGCGGTACGCGGGCGCCCGATCGCGTCGACCGTCGCGACCTCGCGCGCCGGCACGCCCCACACGGCGAGGAGCGCGTCGAGGGTGCCCTCGCCGCCGTCGGCCATGGGGAGCTCGACGACCTCGGCATCAGGGACGACGCCGCGCACCCCGGCGGCGACGGCGTGCGCGACGTCCGCGGCGCTCAGGCTGCCCTTGAACGAGTCGGGTGCGACGACGACGCGCAGCGGGCCGTCGGGACGCTGCGAGGAACCGGTCTGGGTGGTGCTCGGCGTTGAGGACACGCTTCGCATCCTAGGCAGCGGGACCCGCTCCGGTCCGCCCGGGAACGGACGGACCGGACGTGTTCCCCGCCACAGCGCTCAGGGGCGCCGCTCGCCCGCCCGCGGCTCGGGAACCGCCGCACGGACCACGTCGGGGATCACCTGCTGGGCCGCGCGCAACCGCTCGAGGAGCTCGCCGAGCGTCGTCAGCTCGTCGTCGTCGAGCGCGCCACCCACGTAGGTCGCGATGGCGCGGGCGTGCGCGCGGCCGGTCGCCCGCTGGAGGTCCCGGCCCGCCGGGGTGAGCCGGACGAGCGTGCCGCGCGCGTCGTCGGGCGCGGACGTGCGCTCGACCAGGCCGCGGGTCGCCAACCGGTCCACCATGCGGCTCAGCGACGGCTGGCTGAGCAGGATGTACACGTTGAGGTCGCGCAGGCGCATCCCCTCGTCGGGGCCCTTGGTGAGCGAGAACAGCACGTCGTACTCGCGCAGGGTGAGACCGTCCCAGACCGGGTCGGCCTGCAGACGGCGCATGACGGTGACCTGCGCCCGGAACAACGACTCCCAGGTCTCGACCGCGAGCCGCGGGCTCCCGTGCCCGGGCGCCGTCACGTGCTCGCCCTGGCCCTGCTCGACCATGACACCCCCGGACCGCTCGATCGATGCGTTCGCATCGACCCTACCGGGTCGCGGGCGGCGCGCTCAGCGGCCGAGGCGACGCTCGCGCTGGGAGTAGGCGCGCAGCGCGCGCAGGTAGTCCACGCGCCGGAAGTCCGGCCAGTAGGCCTCGCAGAAGTAGAACTCCGAGTGCGCGCTCTGCCAGAGCAGGAAGCCGCCGAGCCGCTGCTCGCCCGACGTGCGGATGACGAGCTCCGGGTCCGGCTGCCCCTTGGTGTACAGGTGCTCCTCGATGTGCTCGACGTCGAGGTTCTCCGCGAGGTCCTGCAGCCGCGCGCCCGCGGCCGCCTGCTCGCGCAGGTACGAGCGCACGGCGTCGGCGATCTCGTGCCGGCCGCCGTAGCCGATCGCCACGTTCACCTGGAGCCCGTCGACCGAGGCCGTGCGCTGCTGCGCCTCGCGGAGCGCGCCCGCGAGGCGCTCGGGGAGCAGGTCGAGACGGCCCATGACCCGCAGGCGCCAGCGGCCCGAGTCGGCGAGGTCGCGCACCGCGTCCTCGATGATGTCGAGCAGCGCGGAGAGCTCCTCCTGCGAGCGCGAGAGGTTGTCGGTCGAGAGCATCCACAGCGTCACGACCTCGACGCCCTGGTCCTCGCTCCAGCCGAGGAACTCCGTGATCTTGTCGGCACCCCGGCGGTGGCCGGTCGCCGTCGACTCGCCGAACGAGCGCGCCCACCGGCGGTTGCCGTCGAGGATGACGCCCACGTGGCGCGGCACGCTCTCGCGCGAGAGGGTCGCGGCGAGACGACGCTCGTAGAGTCCGTAGACAGGGCGGGGCAGGCGCACGACGGTTCCTCGACGGTGGAAGGACGGGTGTCGCCCGGCGGGCTGGTCCCGGGTCGGGACGTGCGGGCCGAACCCGCACACGCTACCGCTCTGGAGCGTCCGGACGGCAGGGTGCTCGCGACCGCGCACGCCCCTGCCCAGGATCTTCACACCGCGGAGCGGCGACGGGTCGCGAACCTACGCTCGCGTAACTTACGATGGCGTAGGTTCGAGGGACGGCGCCGCGCGCCCGACCGTCTCGACCACCGCTCGACCACCGCTCGACCACCGCCCGACCACCGCCCGACCCGGCCCGACCCCGAGGAGACGCCGTGGACCGACCGACCGACAGCGACCCCACCCCGAGCGCGCCCGCCACCGACGCCGGAGGCACGCGCCTGCCGGGCGCCGACGCGCTGGAGGACGTCCGCGAGAGCGTGGGCGACGCCGTCGAGAAGGTCGCCGAGGCGGTCAAGCCGCGGCTGCGGGGCTGGATCCACGCGGGGACGTTCCCCTTCGTCCTCGTCGCGAGCATCGTCCTCGTCGTCGTCGCCCCGCCCGTCGCGGGCAAGGTGTCGTGCGCGATCTTCGGGCTCAGCGCGTGCCTCCTCTTCGGCACGAGCGCGGTCTACCACCGCGGCACGTGGTCGCCGCGCGTCGCCGGGGTGCTCCGCCGCGCCGACCACTCGAACATCTTCCTCATCATCGCCGGCACCTACACGCCCCTCGCCGTGCTCCTGCTCCCCCAGCGGACCGCGACGATCCTGCTCGCGATCGTGTGGGGCGGCGCCGTCCTCGGGCTCCTCGCCCGGATCCTGTGGCTCGACGCACCCCGCTGGGTGTACGTGCCCATCTACGTCGCCCTCGGGTGGGTCGCGGTCGGCTACATGCCGCAGTTCTGGACCACGACGAACGGGCCCGCGATCGTCTGGCTCGTCGCCGCGGGCGGCCTCGCGTACACGCTCGGCGCCGTCGTCTACGGCATCAAGAAGCCGAACCCCAGCCCCCGCTGGTTCGGCTTCCACGAGATCTTCCACGTGCTCACCGTCGTCGGCTTCACGTGCCACTACATCGCCATCATGCTCGCGGCGGTCGCGGCGCGCTGAGCACGCCGCGGGCTCAACCCCGAGGGACGACGGCGTAGCGGCGGTTGGCGAGCGACGGGTTGCGCTCGCGCACGCTCGCCAGGGCCGCGGGGTCGAGGTCGGCGCTGCGCAGCTCGGCGCGCTCGCCCAGCTCGAGCCCCACCTGACCGTCGGGCCCCACGAGAAGCGAGCGGCCGGTCACGCCCCTGCCCGCCTGCCCGACCGCGAGCACGACGGCGGTGTTCTCGATCGCCCGCGCCCGGGCCAGGGTGCGCCACTGGTCTGCCTTGAGGTCGCCCGCCGCCCACGCGGCGGGCACGACGAGCACGTCCGCGCCGGCGTCGACGAGCCGCCGCGCGCTCTCGGGGAAGCGCAGGTCGTAGCAGGTCATGACCCCGAAGGTCAGGTCACCGACGGGCAGGACCAACGGCGGCGCGGCCGGGTCGCCGGCGTCGAGCCGGTCGGACTCGCGGTGCCCGAACGCGTCGTAGAGGTGCACCTTGCGGTACGTGCCGACGAGCGCGCCGGACGCGTCCACGGCGACGACGACGTTCACCGCGCGCCCCGCCGCGGCGCCCGGGACGAGCGTCCCCGCGATCACCCCGACCCCGTGCTCGCGCGCGAGCCGACGCAGGGTGGACACGAACGGTCCGTCGAGCGGCTCGGCGTGCTCGACGCCCGTGCCCCGGGGGTCGAACCCCGCCGCGTACTCGGGCAGCACGAGCAGGTCCGCGCGCACGCGCGCCGCCTCCCGGAACGCGGCACCGACCGTGACGAGGTTGGCCGCGTGGTCGGCGGAGACCTCGAGCTGGCCGATCGTGACCCGCGCCCCGGTGGCCACGGGTCAGCCCTGCCGTGCGGGTCCGCCGCCGGTCGCACCGCCGGGAGCGCCGCTGCCGTCGCCCGGCGCACCGTCGGACGACTCGCCGTCAGCGGTCGCGTCGCCGTCGGCGTCGCCCTCCTCCAGCGGACCGTCCGCGCCGATGCCCTGGACCTCGGCGTTGTGCCGCATGCGCCGGAGCTGGCGGGACAGCGCGAAGAACAGGCCGACGGTCGCGAGCGCCACCGCGAAGATCGCGAGGAAGCCGACGAGGCCCGGGGACACGTCGTTCGGGTCGAGGTCCTCGCGCAGCGGGTCGTCGGAGGGGCTCGGCGTCGCGGTCTCGGCGACGACGTCGGCCGCCCAGCCCGGACCGCCCGTACCGGTCACCGTGAAGGAGTCCGCGAGGGACGTCGGCGTGGTCACGAGGCCGCCTCCTCGCTCGCGACGAGCTCGCGGACGCCGGCGAACAGGTCGTCCTCGGGCAGCCGCGTGGGGACGCGCGACTCGGCGAGCTCGAACTCCTCGAACGGCCACACGTCGACCTCGAGGTCGCGCGGGATCGCGAAGAAGAAGCCGTCCGGGTCGATCTGCGAGGCGTGCGCGATGAGCGCGGCGTCGCGCTGCGCGTAGTAGCGCGCGACGTGGACGCGGGTCGTGACCTCGCGCTCCGGGATCTCCCGCGCGGACCGCGACTCGACCCAGTCGCCGAACGGCGACTCGAGCCCTGCGCCCTGCATCGCCTCGTGCAGCGTGCGGATGCGGTTCATCGAGAAGTCGTGGTTGTAGTAGAGCTTGAGCGGCGACCAGGGAGCCGCCCCGCCCTCGCGGCGGTAGCGGTCGGGGTCGCCCGCGGCGTGGAACGCCTCGAACGCGACGCGGTGGCACATGACGTGGTCGGGGTGGGGGTACCCGCCCGACGGGTCGTACGTCGTCACGACGTGGGGCCGGAACTCCCGCACGAGCTCGACGAGCGGCGCGGCCGCCTCCTCGAGCGGGACCAGGCCGAACGAGCCCTCGGGCAGCGGGGGCAGCGGGTCGCCCTCCGGGAGCCCCGAGTCGACGAACCCGAGCCACTGCTGGCGGACGCCGAGCGCGCGCGCCGCCGACGCCATCTCGACGCGGCGCAGGGCGCGCATTCCCTCGATGCCCTCGGGCCCCTCGCCGAAGCTCGGGTTGAGGATGTCGCCGCGCTCACCGCCCGTGCACGTCGCGACGAGCACGTCGACGCCCTCGGCCGCGTAGCGGGCGGCCGTCGCGGCGCCCTTGCTCGACTCGTCGTCGGGGTGGGCGTGCACGGCCAGGAGACGGAGCGTCTCCGGCTGCTCGCGGTGGGTGGTCGATCCGGCCGCGGGTTCGGCCACTGGTCCTCCCGGGTGCGTCGTACGTCTCCTCGCCCGGCCGGACCTGTCGTGGGTGCACGACGAGCGCCCGGGCTCTGCGAAGATGGGTCGAGGACATGATCCCCCACCGCGCCCACACCTGACGAACCGCCGGGACCACCGGCACGACGCCGGGCCTGCGACCGGACGCGGCGGCACCGACCACGGGACCGCACCATGACGAACGAGACCACCGCCCCGCAGCCGAGCCCGGGCGCACCCCTGCGACCGCCGGCGGGCCGCTACGGCCCCGAGCCGACCGAGCGGCGCCGGCGCCTGGCGGTCGTCGGGATCGTCCTCGTCGCGATCGTCGGGCTCGCGATCACGCTCGTCATCGGGCTGCGGTACGCGAACGAGCCGGTGCGGTTCAAGGACTTCGGCTACACGGTCGTGAGCCCGGAGCGCGTCGACGTGACGTTCGAGGTCTACATGGACCCCGGGACCACGGCGACGTGCACGCTCGACGCGCTCGCGGAGAGCTTCGCCCAGGTCGGGACGGTCGACGTGACGGTCGGCCCGGTCGAGGTCGCGGAGTCCCGGTACACCGTGAGCGTGGCGACCTCCGAGCTCGCCACGACGGGCATCGTCCAGTCCTGCCGCGTCGCCCCCTGAGCCGCCCGGCCTGCGCGCGCGCTGACCTGCGACGTCGCTGTCGGAGCCCCGTGCTTTGCTATCCTGAGGGATTCCCGCACCCGACCGTGCGGAGCCCGAGACAGCGTGCCGGTGACAGGCACGCGTCCTCCGGGCACCACGGCGACCGGCGGGAGACCAGTCCTACGCGCTGCCACCCGGCCAGCGTCACCGACCCGGGCAGGCAGGCGCACCGCGAACGCACGCGCCCCGGCTGCCCGTACCCGCACGGCCGTGCGACCGCTCCGGCCGTCGACCATGGAAAGGAAGGAGCGAACCGTGACCGACACCACCGTCACCTGGCTGACCCAGGAGGCGCACGACAGGCTGCAGGCCGAGCTCGCCCACCTGTCCGGCGAGGGCCGCACCGAGATCGCGGAGCGCATCGCCGCCGCGCGTGACGAGGGCGACCTCAAGGAGAACGGCGGCTACCACGCCGCCCGCGAGGAGCAGGCCAAGAACGAGGCCCGCATCCGTGAGCTCACCGAGAAGCTGCGCAACGTGCAGATCGGCACGCCGCCGGACGACGGCATGGTCGAGCCCGGCATGGTCGTCACGGCCGTCGTCGCGGGCGACGAGATGACGTTCCTGCTCGGCTCGCGCGAGATCGCCGGCACGACCGACCTCGACGTGTACTCGCCGACGTCGCCGCTCGGTGCCGCGATCAACGGCAAGACCGTCGGCGACGAGACGACCTTCACCGCGCCGAACGGCAACGAGATCGCCGTGAAGATCGTCACCGCCAAGCCCTTCGAGGGCTGACGCGCCACCCGGCGGCTGAAGCCCGCCGGTCGAGACGTGAGAAGTGGCCCTTCCGGGACGTCCCGGGAGGGCCACTTCTCGCATCTCGTCAGAGGCCGGGCGAGCCGCCGTCGCTGCGCTCGACGCGGTAGCCCTCGGAGCGCAGGTGCGCGACGAGCTCGTCGCAGTGCTCCGGGCCCTTGGTCTCCACCTGCATCCGCACCCAGGCCTCGCCGATCGCGAGGCCCACGTCGGTGCGGTCGTGGTCGATGTGCATGATGTTGCCGCGCTTCGTCGCGATGACCTCGAGCATCCGCGCGAGGGCGCCGGGACGGTCGTCGAGCAGCACCTGGAGCTGGATGTACCGGCCGGCCGCCGCGAGGCCGTGCCGCACCACGCGCAGCAGCACGAGGGGGTCGATGTTCCCTCCGGAAAGCACGACGACGACCGGACCCTCGACCGGGTCCGCCGCGCCCGCGTCGACGGCCGCCGTCCCGGAGAGGAGCGCGGCGACGCCGGTGGCCCCGGCGGGCTCGACGAGCAGCTTCGCGCGCTCGGCGACCATGAGCAGCGACCGCGAGATCTCCTCCTCGGTCACCGTGCGGACCTCGACGCCGTGCTGGGCCAGGATCCCGAACGGCACCGCTCCCGGCGTGCCGACGGCGATGCCGTCGGCCATCGTCGCGGCGAGCCGCGCCGTCGTCGGCGTCCCGGCGACCAGCGAGCCCGGGTAGGCGGCGGCGCGCTCGGCCTGCACCCCGATCACCCGCACGTCCGGCGCGGCCTGCGCGAAGGCCGCCGCGAGCCCCGCGACGAGCCCGCCGCCGCCGAGCGGCGCGATCACGGTCCGGACGTCGGGCACCTGCTCGAGGATCTCCAGCGCGATCGTCGCCTGCCCGGCCACGACGTCGGGGTGGTCGAACGGGTGGATGAACACGGCGCCCGTGCGGTCGGCCTCGGCGCGCGCGGCGGCGAGCGTCTCGTCCACGTCCGCGCCGACGAGCCGGACCTCGGCGCCGTACTGGCGCGTCGCCGCGACCTTGGGCAGCGCGGCGTCCACCGGCATGTAGACGACGGCGCGGATGCCGAGCAGACCAGCCGCGAACGCGACGCCCTGGGCGTGGTTGCCCGCGCTCGCCGCGACGACGCCGCGAGCCTTCTCCTCCTCGCTCAGTCGCGCCATGCGCACGTACGCGCCGCGCACCTTGAACGACCCCGCGCGCTGCAGGTTCTCGCACTTGAGCAGCACGCGGACGCCCGCGGCCTCGCTGATCGCGCGCGTCGTCTGGACCGGGGTGCGGTACGCGACGCCGTCGAGCAGGCGGGCGGCGTCGCGGACGTCGTCGAGCGTGACCGGAACCGGCCCTGAGGTCACCGGGTCTCCCCGGGCGCGTCCTCCACGGGGCCCGCGTCCTGCGGCTCGACGACGGCGGAGTCCTCGCCGGCACCCGTGCGGGACCGACGGCGCGCGCCGACGTCCTCGAGGTCCGCCTCCGCGCGCGCGATGACCGGCGGTTGCGGGCTCCCCCGCACCACGACGCGGTCGTCCGTCCCGAGCTCGGGGAACTTGTCGTGCCCGTGGAGGTAGAGCACCACGGTGTTGAGGACGGCCGCGATCGGGACCGCGAAGAGCGCGCCCACGATCCCCGCGGCGAAGCTGCCCGCCGCGACGACGAGCAGCACGGCGACCGGGTGCAGCGAGACCGCGTGGCCCATGAGGAACGGCTGGAGGATGTGGCCCTCGATCTGCTGCACGAGCAGCACGATGCCGAGCATGACGAGCGCCTGGACCCAGCCCTGCGCGACCAGCACGACGAGCACCGCGATCGAGCCGGTGACGATGGCACCGACGATCGGGATGAACGACCCGACGAACACGAGGATGCCGAGCGGCAGCGCGAGCGACGGGACGAAGAACGCGGCGCCGATCCCGATGCCGACGGCGTCGACGGCGGCCACGAGGATCTGCGTGCGCGTGTACGCGGCGAGCGTCACGATGCCGCGGCGGCCCGCCTGGTGGACGTTGTCGCGGGCACGCAGGGGCAGCAGCCCGACCACCCAGGACCAGATCGTGCGCCCGTCGAGCAGGAAGAAGAACGTGCAGAACAGCGCGATGAGGGCGCCCGCGACCACGTGGCCGATCGTCGTGGCCGCGCCCAGCGCGCCGGAGACGATCGAGTCCTGGTTCTCGGACACCGCGGTCCCGGCCTGGTCGAGCCAGTGCGAGATCGTCGTCGAGTCGAGCCCGAGCGGACCGTCGGCGAGCCACTCGGTGAACTGCTCGAAACCCTCGACGGCCTGGTCGCGCAGGTCCTGGAAGCCGCTGACGATCTGCTGCCCCGCGATGGCCACGAGCCCCGCGACGACGACGATGAGCGCGATGAGCGCCGCGCCGGACGCGAGACCGCGCGACATCCGCAGGTGGCGCCGGAAGAAGCGCTGGACCGGTGTGAGCAGCACCGTGAGCAGGAGCGCCACCGCGATGGGGACGACGATCACCTTGAGCTGCGTGATCAGCCAGAGGCCTGCCGCGATCGTCAGGCCGATGAGCAGCAGCCGCCACGACCAGGCGGCGGCCGAGCGCACCGAGTCGGGCACCGCCGTCGCGCCGGGGCGCCCGGGAGGAAGCGGGTCGGGGGTCCTGTGCTGGTCGGCCTGCGCGCTCACGGACTCACCCTAGGTGAGCGACCCTCCGCTCGCGGCGCTGAATACCCGTGGCGCGCCCGGTGTGCGCAGGATCTCCCCACCGCCCGGCGGGACGGGACCGAGCTACGCGAGCGCCTGGGTGAGGTCCGCGAGGAGGTCCTCGACGTCCTCGATGCCGACGGAGAGGCGGACGAGGTCGTCGGGGACCTCGAGCGCCGTCCCGGCGACGGAGCCGTGGGTCATGCGCCCCGGGTGCTCGATGAGCGACTCGACGCCGCCCAGCGACTCGGCGAGCGTGAAGACCTGGGTGCGCGCGCACACGTCGAGCGCCTTCGCCTCGCTGCCGGCGCGGAACGACACCATGCCGCCGAACCCGCTCATCTGGCGCGCCGCGAGCTCGTGCCCGGGGTGCGACGCGAGGCCGGGGTAGATCACCTCGGTGACCGCGGGGTGGGCGGCGAGGAAGTCGGCGACGGCCGCGGCGTTCGCCTGGTGGCGGTCCATGCGCACCGCGAGCGTCTTGAGGCCGCGCAGCGTGAGCCACGCGTCGAACGGCCCGGCGACCGCGCCCGACGCGTTCTGGTGGAACCCGACCGCGCCGGCGACGTCCGTCCCGCCCGCGGGCGACTCGAGCCCGCCCGGGAGCTGGGCGCCCGTCGCGACGACGAGCGCTCCCCCGACGACGTCGCTGTGCCCGCCGACGTACTTGGTCGTCGAGTGCACGACGACGTCCGCGCCCAGCGCGAGCGGCTGCTGCAGGTAGGGGGTCGCGAAGGTGTTGTCGACGACGAGCAGCGCCCCGGCGTCGTGCGCGACGCCCGCGAGCGCCTGGATGTCGCTGACCCCGAGCAGCGGGTTGGTCGGCGTCTCGACCCACACGACGCGCGTCTCGGGGCGCACCGCGGCGCGGACCGCCTCGACGTCCGTGAGGTCGACGGGCGTGTGCTCGACCCCCCACGGCCCGAACACGCGGGCGATGAGCCGGTACGTGCCGCCGTACGCGTCGTCGGGCACGATCACGTGGTCCCCCGGACGCACGACGGCGCGCAGCAGCGTGTCCTCGGCGGCCAGGCCGGACGCGAAGGCAAACCCGCGCGCCGCGGGCGCGCCGTCCGCCGTCGGGCCGAGGCCGCCGGACTCCGCGGCCGCGAGCGCCTCCTCGAGCGCGGTGCGCGTGGGGTTCGCGGAGCGCGAGTACTCGTAGCCGCCGCGCAGGCCTCCGACGCCGTCCTGCTTGTACGTCGAGACCTGGTGGATGGGCGGCACGACGGCGCCGGTGGTGGCGTCCGGGTCCTGGCCCGCGTGGATCGCACGCGTGGAGAAGCCGGTGGTGGTCCAGTCGGGGTGCTCGCTCGAGGTGGTCACCCGACCACCCTACGGCGCACCCCCGGCGCCGAGCAGGTGGTCGTGGTCCGTCCCGCCGCTCGGACGACCCGGGACCGCCTGCTCGGCCTGCGGGGAGCGCCTGCCGGGAGCGCCTGCCGGTGGCGCCGCGGTGGCGTCCGGGGTCGTCGCGGGGGACGGTGGGTGGGGCGGCGCGCGCCGCCGCCGGCGCGGAGGGAGCACGCATGAAGATCGACCTCGGCGGGCGCAGGGCGCTCGTCACCGGCTCGGCGCAGGGCATCGGCCTCGCGATCGCCCGCGCCCTCGCGGGGTGCGGTGCGGCGGTCGTCGTCAACGGGCGCTCGGAGGAGACGTCGCAGCGCGCGGCGGACGACGTGCGCGAGCACGTCCCGGGGGCGGACGTGCTCGGCGTGGCCGCCGACCTCGCGACCGACGCGGGCGCGGCGGCGGTGCTCGCCGCCGTGCCGCACGTCGACGTCCTGGTGAACAACCTCGGCATCTTCTCGAGCGAGGACCCGCTGGCGATCGACGACGCCACGTGGCGCCGCTACTTCGAGGTGAACGTCCTCGCGGGCGTGCGGCTCACGCGCGCGTACCTGCCGGGGATGATCGAGCGCGGGTGGGGCCGCGTGCAGTTCGTGGGCAGTGACTCGGCGGTCGTGATCCCGGCGGAGATGATCCACTACGGCGTGACCAAGACGGCGCTGCTCGGCGTCTCGCGTGGGTTCGCCAAGGCGGCGGCCGGCACGGGCGTCACGGTGAACAGCGTGCTCGCCGGTCCCACGCACACGGGCGGGGTCGAGGCGTTCGCGCGCGAGCTCGTCGGCGACGACCTGCCCTGGGACGAGGCGCAGCGCGTGTTCATGCGCGAGCACCGCCCGCAGTCGCTGCTGCAGCGGCTCATCGAGCCGGAGGAGATCGCGCACCTGGTCGCCTATCTCGCCTCGCCGCTGGCGTCGGCGACGACGGGTGCGGCCGTGCGCGTCGACGGCGGCTACATCGACTCGATCGTCCCGTGAGAGGCTCGGGCGGTGCGCCCGCCCGGGCTCGTCGGGCGCCGGCGCCGGCCCGGAACACCCGCCGCCCCCGCGGCGTTCTACCCCGTGCCAGGACGATGCGTCGTGGGCCAGCGCCCCGGTCGTCCGGGTACTTCAGGAGGTAAGCGATGAACTCGATCTTCGACGCGATCTTCGGCTCGTCCGGCAAGACGACGATGATCGCCCCCGAGGACGCGCTGCCCGGGCGCCAGTCGCCCGTGCTGCAGACCCCGCGTCCCCACACCGTGCTCGGCACGTCGATCACCGGGCCGTGGCCCGAGGGCACGCGCGTGCTCTACCTCGCGATGGGCTGCTTCTGGGGCGCCGAGGAGATCTTCTGGCAGGTCCCCGGGGTGGTGAGCACCGCCGTCGGGTACATGGGCGGCACGACGCCGAACCCCACCTACGAGGAGGCGTGCACCGCGCGCACGGGCCACACCGAGACGGCGCTCGTCGCGTACGACCCCGCGAAGGTCACCGAGGAGGAGCTGCTCAAGATCTTCTGGGAGCGCCACGACCCCACGCAGGGCTACCGCCAGGGCAACGACGTCGGCACGCAGTACCGCTCCGCCGTGTACTGGACGACGCCGGAGCAGGAGCAGGCGGTCCGCGACACCGCGGCGCGCTACTCGGCGGTGCTCGAGGCCAAGGGCTACGACCCGGTCACGACCGAGATGCGCCCCGCGGCCGAGGCCGGCCCGTTCTACTACGCCGAGGACTACCACCAGCAGTACTTGAGCCCCGCCAAGAACCCGAACGGCTACCGCTGCCACGCGACGACGGGCGTCCCGTTCCCGAGCGCCGCGTAGCACCCGCCGAAGAGTGAGTCGTGGCCCCTGATCCCCGTGGATCGGGGGCCACGTCTCGCATCTCGCCCGCGAGGTCCCGGCGCCCGGTCCGCCGGGGTGCGTGCCGCACGGGGCCCGACGCAGGATGGGCCCATGACGATCCCCACCCTCAGCGCCCAGGACGGCACGACCGTCCCCGCGATCGGGTTCGGCACGTACAGGTTGAACGGCGACGAGGGCGCGGACACGGTCGCGCGCGCGATCGACGCGGGCTACCGGTTGGTCGACTCCGCGTTCAGCTACGAGAACGAGGGCGCCGTGGGTGCGGCCGTCCGCCGCGCGGACGTCCCGCGCGACGACGTGATCGTCACGTCCAAGCTCCCCGGCCGCCACCAGGCCCACGACGACGCCGTCCGCACCGTCGAGGAGTCGCTGTTCCGCACCGGTCTCGACCGCATCGACCTGTACCTGATCCACTGGCCGAACCCCCGCGTCGGGAGGTACGTCGAGGCGTACGAAGCCCTCGTGGAGTGCCGTGAGCGCGGGCTGATCCGTCACGTGGGCGTCTCGAACTTCCTGCCCGAGCACCTCGACGCGGTGATCGCGGCGACGGGCGTGACGCCGCTCGTGAACCAGGTCGAGCTGCACCCGTACTTCCCGCAGTCCGCGCAGCGGGCCGCCGACGCCGAGCGCGGGGTCGTCACCGAGGCGTGGAGCCCGGTCGGCCGCGCGAGCGACCTGCTGCGCGACCCGGTCGTCACCGCGGTCGCCGCGGCCCACGGCGTCTCCCCCGTCCAGGCGATCCTGCGCTGGCACGTGCAGCTCGGCGTCGTGCCGCTGCCCAAGGCGTCGTCGCCCGAGCGTCAGCGCGAGAACCTCGACGTGTTCTCCTTCGAGCTCACGACCCACGAGATGAACGCGCTCACGGGCCTCGCCCGGACCGACGGGCGCACGAACGACCAGGACCCGGCGGTGTACGAGGAGCTCTGACCTCCCCGGCGCGCGGCACGTGCCGCGCGCCGCCGGTCGTGGCACCGTGTGCGGGTGACGTCCCCCGCCCTCGCCCCGGTGCCCGACGCCGCCCGGCCGCCCTGGGCGGTCGGCTCGCCGCTGCGGCTGCTCGCCGCGGTGCTCGTCTCCGGCTCCGCGGTGCTGCTGTTCGCGGTGCACGTGCGCCCGCTCGGGTACGTGCCGCTCGTGCTCGGCGTGGCGCTGGGGCTCGCCGTGGACCGCCGCCTCGGACGCGACCTCGCGCTGGTCGGCACCGGCATGGCGATCATCTCGACGATCTCGCTCGAGGCGGACCTGTCGGACGCGGGGATGGTGCGCTTCGCCGTCGTGCTGTCGCTCGCCGTGCTCGTGCCGTGGGCGCTCTCGCGGTTCGCGTTCCACGAGGACGTCGTCCGTTTTCCCGTGGCGACCGGGCGGCGCTGGTCCCGGGGACAGATCGTGTACCTCGTCGTGGTCGTCGTCGCGGGGTACCTGATCCTGCCGTTCTACTTCATCGGGTCAGGCGCGTACCTCAACTGGCCGGAGATCACGGGCGGGCAGGAGATCGCGCGGCTGTTCGTCGGCGTCAACGCGGTGGGGATCTGGGACGAGCTGTTCTTCGTGTGCGTCGTGTTCGCGCTGTACCGCGAGCACTTCGGCCTGTGGACGGCGAACCTCCTGCAGGCGACGGTCTTCGTGTCGTTCCTGTGGGAGCTCGGGTACCGCGAGTGGGGCCCGCTCCTCACCGTCCCGTTCGCCCTGGTCCAGGGCTGGATCTTCTCGTGGAGCAAGTCGCTCACGTACGTCGTCGCGGTGCACCTGCTGTTCGACGTCGTGGTGTTCGCGGTGCTCGTGCACGCCCACCACCCGGAGCTGTTCGACGTGTTCGTCACCGCGCCGCGCTGACGGCGCCGCCCCGTCTCGCGCCCCGGTACGGTGCCGGCATGACCGCACGACGCGCGCGCCCGCGCCCGGGGCTCGTCCCCCTGCTGCTCGCGGGCGCGTGTCTGCTGGGCGTGCTGTGGCTGTGGGTGCTCCCGGGCTTCCGGGTCCAGGGCGCGACCCCGTTCGGCGAGACGGCGCGCGTCGAGCTCGCCGCCGGCGACCACACCGTCTACGCCGACTCGCCCGCGGCCTGGGGCGAGGTCCGGTGCGAGGGCGTCGGACCCGGAGGCGAGGACGTCGTGCTCCGCGTGTCGATGTCGCAGCAGGACCTCCGCGTGCCGCGGCACTGGCGCGCGCAGTCCTCGTTCGCGAGCGACGCGGGCGCCGTGCGCCTCACGTGCTGGTCGGAGGGCACGACGACGGGCGGCACGTTCGCCGTCGGGCCGTCGGTCGACCTGGGGCAGGCCGCGCTCGGCACCGTGCTGCTGGTCGCCGCGGTGGCCTTGGGGGTCGTGGGGACCGCCCGCGTCCGACGCCGCCCCTGAGGCTCGTCAGGCGGGCCGCGCCAGCAGGACACGGCGGACGCCGTCCACGCGGCACGCGGCGGTGACCGCGGCCGTCGCGGGGCCGGCGAGGACCGTCACCGTCGCGACGACCACGGCGACCCCGACGGCCGCGCCCGCGACGACGTCGTGCGGGAAGTGCACGCCCTCGGCGACCCGCGCCGCGGCGACCGCGACGGCGAGCGCCACGGGCAGCACGACCCACAGCGCGACGTCGCGCAGCGGAGACCGGTAGGCGTGCCGCGCGGGCACCGCCCCGGGGACGCGCACGGCGGGTGCGCCCGCCAGGACGACCGCCGTCGCGAGGGCGAACGCGATGGCGGTGTGGTTGCTGGGGAACGACCAGTCCCCCGCGGCCGGGCAGTGCGCGACCTCGACGAGCTCCCAGCACCCTCGCGGCTGGCGGACGAGCGACTTCACGGCCTCGCTCGCCGCGTAGGCGACGACGGCGCCCACCCCGGCGACGAGCGTCGTCGCGACGGCGGACGCACCCGCACGACGCGACCGCCACGCGACGACCGCGCACAGCCCGAGGAGGACGAGGACCCCGCCCTCCGCGACGAGCCCCGACCCCGGGAGATCGGCGGTCCGCGCCGTGATCGCGAGGTACAGCGCCTCGCTCGGCCCACGCAGGAGTCGCGCGACCAGCACCACGAGCGCCGCCCCGACCAGCCACGACACCGCGACGAGGACCTGACCTGCGGCCCGGGACGACGTGTCCACGAGCGGCTCCGGCAGCGGGCGCGACCGCGCGTCGGGCACCTCGTCGGACGGGGTGCCGAGGGACGTGGCAGGACGGTCGAGCAGGGTCGAGGCACGGGACGAATCGGGCGGGGTCATCGCACGAGGGTATGCCGGGTGAACGGCAGGTGAACATCCGCCCCACGGGGGACGTCCGCCGCCAGGCCTCCCCCTGGGGCGGGACACCCGCGCGACGCCGCCGAGACGCGGTCGCACGAGCGCGAGGCGCGATCACGACCGGCCGCGCGCGGGCGACCCGGTTCAGCTCGGCTCGGAGGCGTCGTCCGCGGGGACGTAGAACGCCGTCGTGGCGGCGACGCGCGCGGCGACGTCGTCCGCGCTCAGGCCGTCCGCGGCCGCGAGCGCCGCGCCCCACGCCTCGCTGCTCGCGGTGTTGAACACCCGCAGCTCGGGGCTCGCGAGGACCGCCTCGGGGTCGAGCGGCCCGCCGCCGTCGAGGTGCAGCGCGAGGCCCAGCAGCGCGCCGTCCCAGCCGACGCCGACGGCCCCCGGGCCGTACACGTCCCACATCTCCGGCGGCACGACGGCGGTGTGCTCGAGCGTGAGGGTCGTGCCGCCGTCGGGTGCGGGCGCGAGGCGGACCTCGACGACGGAGGAGTCCTCCGGCGTCGGCGGGCCCATGACCCAGGTGAGCCGGAGGAGGGTCGGTGCGTCGCACGCACGGATCTCGCCGCCCGCGTTCCCCTCGACCTGGTAGGTGCCGCCGACCCGGAAGTCGCCCGTGACGGGCAGGAACCAGCGCGGGATGCGCTCGGGGTCGGTGACGGCGTCCCACACGTCCTCGACGGCGGCCGGGTAGGTCCGCTCGATCGTGAGGACGCGGGCGTCGCCCGCGGGGAGCGCGCCCGTCCCGACGGAGCGCCGGGCGGCCTCGAGCTCAGTGATGAAGTCCTTCATGCTGTCCTCCTGGTGGTGTCGGTCGGGCGTCCGGCGTCCTCGTCGGCGGCCGCGGCACGGCGCCGCTCGCGGGCACCGCGAGCGAGCTCGGTCCCGAGCGCGTCGAGCCGCTGCTCCCAGAACCGGCGCAGGCCCGCGGCCCAGTCCTCGACCTCGTCGAGCGCCGCGGGGTCGAGCGCGTAGAGCCGCCGGGTCCCCTCGGGTCGCACGGTCGCGAAGCCGCTCGTCCGCAGCACCCTGAGGTGCTGGGACACGGCCGGCTGGCTGATCCCGAACTCCTCGCCCACGAGCGCGGCGAGCTCGCCCGCCGGCTGCTCACCCCGAGCGAGGTGCTCGAGGAGCCGACGCCGGACCGGGTCGCCGAGGACGTCGAACGCTTCCATGGCACCCATGCTTCACCCGTCGCTTATATAAGTCAAGAATGATCTACGCCGCAGCTCGTCGCAGCGCGCGCGGCCCGCGCCCCGGGTGCCCCGGGCGCCCCGGTCAGGTCGGCCCCGGGCCGGTCCTCACCGGCGCTTCCCGCCCCGCCCGCGAGAGTCCCGGCCCTTCTGGCCGCCGCCGCGGCCCTGCTTCCCCCCGCCGGGACGCCCGCCTCCGGATCCCCCGCGCGCCGACCCGCCGCGCGCTCCCCCACGCGCCGACCCACCGCGCCCGCCCTCACGACCGTTCGTTCCACCGGTCCCGCCGCGGCCCGTGCCGCGCGGCGCCTCGGCGTCCGCGAGGGCCGCCTCCGCGCGACGGCCGCGCGAGCTGTTGACCGTGCGTCCCCGCACGATCCCGACCATCTCCTCGACCAGCTCGTCGTCCCGGTCCGCGACCCACGCGAGCGCGACCGGGGCGGCCGGCGCGCCGTCGAGGCGCCGGTACGTCACGTCCTTGCGGTGGTGCAGGCGCGCGAGCGACTGCGGCACGACCGCCACCCCGACGTTCGCCGCGACGAGCACGACGGCGTCGCCCGTCGTCGCCGGACGCTCGACCGCCGGCCGGCCCGGGGGTGCCGGGGCGTCGTCCGCGGCCCCCGGCTCGCCGGCCCAGGGCACGACGTCGTCGAGCGGCCGGAGCAGCACGTCGTCCGCGAGGTCGGCGAGGGCGACCGGCTCCTCGGGCTCGAGCGCCGCGAGCAGGTGGTCGCGCGAGACGAGCACGACCGGCGCCTCCTCGTAGAGCCGGATCGCGCTGAGGACGTCGCGGTCGACCGGCAGGCGGAGGATCGCGGCGTCCGCCTCGTCGTCGCGCAGGGCGCGCTCGGCGTCGCCCGCCTCGACGGCGACGAGGTCGAGCGGCACGTCGACGAGGCGCTCGCGCCACGTGCGCACCCACTTCGCCGGCGTCGCGCCCGGCACGTACGCGAGCCGGAACCGCCGCACCGCACCCCCGTCGTCGGGGGTCGCGTCGTTCGTCACCTCGGGGGTCGTGCCCGCGTCGTCGTCCACCCGACCAGCCTAGGCGCGCCGCCGGACGCGCTCCCGTCGGTGCCAGGACGCGGGCCGCCGATGCCCGACCGGCCGACTACCCTGGAGCCCATGACCCCCAAGCAGTCCGCGCAGACCATGAAGCCCGCCACCGCGGCGAAGAAGCTCGGGGTGTACCTGCCCGCCACGCCGCAGGAGTTCCAGGAGGGCACCGTCACGCGGGCCCAGCTCGAGGAGCTCGAGAAGAACCCGCCGGAGTGGCTCGCGGACCTGCGCCGCAACGGCCCCCACCCGCGCCCCGTCGTCGCGGGACGCCTCGGCGTCTCCATCTCGGGCCTCACGCGCGGCGGCCTCACCGAGCCGCTGACGACGGAGGAGATCGACGCGCTGCGCCAGGACCCGCCCGCGTGGCTCGCGACCGAGCGCGAGGTGCAGAAGAAGGTCCGCGTCGAGGAGGAGCGGCTCGCCGCCGCCCGCACCAAGAAGGGCTGAGCGCACGCCACCACCGGCGGGCCCGGTGGTCTAGCCTGCCGGGGTGCTGCGCATCTCCGACGTCACCTTCCTCGTCCGCGACCTCGACGAGGCGATCGCGTTCTTCGTCGACGCGATCGGGTTCGCCGTCCGCCAGGACGAGGTCGTCGGCGGGTCGTGGCGGCGGGTCGTCGTCGGGCCGACCGACGGGGGCACCGGGCTCGTCCTCGCCCCCACGACGGGTGACGTCCTGGGACGGCAGGCCGGCGGCGACGTCGCGCTGTTCCTCGAGACGGACGACTTCGCCGCACAGCACGCGCGCATGCTCGCGCACGGCGTCGTGTTCCGCGAGCAGCCGCGGCACGAGCCCTACGGCACGGTCGCGGTGTTCGAGGACCTGCACGGCATGCCGTGGGACCTCATCGAGCCACCGGCCGGCGCCTGAGCCGCCCGGACCGTCACTCCGCGGACGCGGGCTCGCCCGCACCGGCGGACCGGGCGGCGGCCCGGTCGGTGTGGCCGAGCGCGAGGTCAGGGGCGACGGCGTCGCGCACGCGCCGCTTGAGGTCCGGGATCTCGGGGAACCCGCCGTCGGCCTTGCGGTCCCACAGCAGGACGGGGCCGTCCCCGGCGTCGAGCGTGACGCGGAAGACGCCGTCCGTCCCCGGCACCAGGGCGACCTCGCCGAGCCGTGTGCGGAACGTCTGGAGCAGCTCCTGGGCGACCCACGCGGCGCGCAGGAGCCACCGGCACTGCGTGCAGTACTCCACCACGACGCGCGCGGTCCCGCGCGGCGGGTCGGCGGGTGCGGTGGCCTCGGGTCGGGGCGACCCGGCGTCGTCGGTCATGGCGCCCAGCCTACGGGTGGGCGCCCCTCCTCAGGCGTCCCGCTCGGCGGGCAGCCGCCCGCTGGCGACGGCGGCGTCCAGCGCGGCGTAGTCGCTCTCGACGACGTCCGCGTAGGCGCGTGACCAGCGCGCGATGGCGTCGTCGAAGGTGTCGGAGCGACCGAGGTACCCGGAGGCCACCCGCGTGCCCGGCGACTGGCTGTGCGCGCGGGCGAGCACGCGCCCGCACAGCTCGCCGTACCGCACGAACTGGTTCGAGGAGAGCCGGCCGAGCTCGACCGAGCCCTTCATGTCGCGGAACTGCCGCCAGAAGAAGTCGACGCGGGGGCGCCCCGTCCGCTCCGGCGCCTCGACCGTGGTCCAGCCGAGGAACGGGTCCGACTGCGCCTGGAGGATCCGCTGGGCGGCCACGACACGACGCCCCTGCGCGGGCAGCGCACCGGCCGGGACCAGGCCCGACGGCAGCGCGTCGACCATCCCGCCGTAGGTCGCGAGGACCGACGTCGTCGCCTCCTTCACCTGGAGCACGAGCGGCTCCCCCGCGGGCCCCTCGAGCAGCACGATGTAGCAGCGGGTCCCCACGCTCCCGACCCCCACGACGCGCAGCACGTAGTCCACGACCGTGAACTGGCTCAGCAGCAGCCGGACGTCGGCGCGCAGCGGCTCGCGGTAGGTCTCGAACAGGGTCGTCAGCTCGTCGAGGGTCGCCGTGGTGACGTGCTGGGTGACGGGCGGCTGGTCGACGATCCGCGTGCGCCCGTCCTCGGTCTGGCCCGTGATCTTCTCGACCACCTGCTCGGACGTGCGACGGCGGGCCTTCTTCAAGGTTCGACGCAGCTCCTGACGACCCTCCTTGAGCAGCAGCGGCTCGATGAGCTCGGTGTCGATCTGGAACGAGAAGCGGTCGAGGGCGCTGCGCTCGAGCGCCTCACCCAGCGTCTCCCGGTAGCCCCGCACCGCGCCGCGCGCCGCGTCGGCACAGTCCGGCTCCGTCATGCCCTTGTCCCGCCCGCCGACGTACATGCTCGCGGCGAGGCGCTTGACGTCCCACTCCCACGGCGCGTCGGACGCCTCGTCGAAGTCGTTGAGGTCGAACAGGACGCGGCGCTCGGGCGACGCGAACAGGCCGAAGTTGGAGACGTGCGCGTCGCCGCACGCCACGACGTGCACGCCGGTGCGCGGACCGTCGCGCAGGTCGTGCGCCATCGTGGCCGCCGTGCCGCGGTAGAACGCGAACGGCGACTCGAGCATCCGCCCGATCCGCAGCGGGACGAGGTCCTGCAGCCGGTCGCGGTTCTGCTCCTCGATGATGGCGACCGGGTCGCGCTCCGGGAGCAGCAGCGCCCCCTGCGTGCGGCGCGGCACCCGGTCGCGCAGGGCGCGCCCCGCCGCGCGGGACTCGGCCAGGGTTCGCGGGACGTCCACAGGTGCCTCCTCGCTGTCCGGGAACCGCACACTAGCGCTCGCGGCGGTGCACGGCACGGCGACGCCGGGTGAGGTTCGGTGGAGGCGACGGCGCGGGCGCGCACCGCGTGGGGAGCGGCGTGCCGTCGGGGAGACTGGACCGGTGACGACCTCGCCGCCCGACCTCGCCGCGCTGCTCGCGCGCCTGCGCACCGACGACACCGGCCCGGCCCGCGAGGACGCCCCGGTCGCCGTGGACCCCGCGGACCGCCTGCTGCTCGACCTCCTGCTCGACGAGACCGCGCCGCGGCTCGCGGGCGCCGGGCCGGAGGCCGTGGCGGTCGTCGACGACCGGTACGGGGCCCTCACGCTCGGTGCCGCGCTGCTCGCCGCCCCGACGACGACCGAGGACGGGCCGGCATCGGGAGACGCGCGTCCTGCGAGGGTGCGCGTCCACCAGGACGCGTGCACCGCGGAGGCCGCGCTCGACGCGAACGCTGCGACGCTGGGACTGACCGGCGCGTACGCGCGCCACGGTCTCGGGACGGGGCTGCTCGCCGAGGCGCGCGTCGTGCTGCTCCGCCTCCCCCGCAGCCTCGCGGCCCTGCGCGACGTCGCGGAGCACGTCGCGCGCGAGGCCGACCCGGGCGTCGTGCTGCTGGCGGGCGGACGCGTCAAGCACATGACCCGCGCCATGAACGACGTCCTCGGCGAGTCGTTCACGGACGTGCGCGCGAGCCTCGCGCGCGGCAAGTCCCGCGTGCTCGTCGCGTCGTCGCCGCGCCCCGCACCCGGCGGGTTCACCTACCCCGCGACGGCCGACCTGCCCGACGTCGGGCTGCGGGTCGCCGCGTTCGGGGCAGCCTTCGCGGGGGCCGGCCTCGACCTCGGCACGCGGTTCCTGCTCGAACAGCTCGACGCGGCGGGCCCGGCCGGGTCGCCGCCCGGCGGGTCGGGCGCGGGGCCCCGCGACGTCGTCGACCTCGGCTGCGGGACGGGGCTGCTCGCCACGTGGGCGGCCCGGCGGTGGCCGGACGCGCGGGTCGTCGCCTCGGACCGCTCCGACGCGGCGGTGCGGTCGGCGGCGCTCACGGCGCGGGAGAACGGGGTGGGCGACCGCGTGCGCACCGTGCGCGACGACGCGGGCGCGACGCTCGCCGACGCGAGCGCCGACGTCGTGCTGCTCAACCCGCCGTTCCATGACGGCGCGGCCCTGCGCACCGACGCGGCGCACCGCATGTTCGCGACGGCGGGGCGCGTCCTGCGGCCGGGCGGGGAGCTGTGGTGCGTGTGGAACTCGCACCTGCGCTACCGGCCCGCGCTGGAGCGTGCGGTCGGCCCCACCACCCAGGTCGCGCGCGGTCCGCGCTTCACCGTGACCCGCTCGACGCGCCGCTGAGTGCTGGGGACTCGTCGTCGGGACGGCTCCGCGGCGACGGATCCCCAGCACTCAGCGGGCAGGTGTCACTGGACGTCGACGACGTCCACCACGAAGACGAGCGTGTCCGTGCCGGCGATGCCGGCCTGCGGCACGCCGCGCTGGCCGTAACCGTGCTCCGGCGGGATCGAGAGCAGCACGCGCGAGCCGACGTTCTGGCCCACGAGGCCCTTGTCCCAGCCGCCGATCACGGCGCCGACGCCGATCGGGAACGCGATCGTGTCGCCGCGGTCGTACGAGTTGTCGAACACGTGGCCGCCCCAGGCCTGGCCGAGGTAGTGCACGACGATGTTGCGCCCCGACGTGACGGCCGGGCCGTCGCCCTCGCTGAGCACGACGACCTGCAGCCCGCTGGGCGCGTCCGTCTCCGGGAAGGTGAGCGTCGGCTTGTCGCCGAAGGATCCGGATGCGGTGGGAAGGGTGGGCTGGTCGGTCACGAGGTTGCCTCTCGTCGGGTGCAGGACTCCCGCGCGGACGCGGGTCTCCCTACCCTACGCGGCTCGTCCCGGCGTGGCCGGAGCGACCGTCACCAGGCCCCTTGTGCGATCTGGCTAATAGTATTAGCCTCGTGGCTATGAACACGAGCCAGAAGTCCACCGTGCACCACCTCGCCCGGGCCGAGGGGCGTCTCGCCTACACCGACGAGGGCACCGGCCCCCTCGTCGTCGCGTCGCCCGGCATGGGCGACCTGCGCGCCACCTACGACGACGTCGCCCCCCACCTCGTGGCCGCGGGCTACCGCGTGGTCGTCGTGGACCTGCGCGGCCACGGCGACAGCGACACCACGTTCTCGACCCACGGCGACGAGGCGACCGCGTCCGACTACGTCGCGCTCGTCGAGCACCTGGACGCGGGCCCCGCCGTCCTGCTGGGGAGCTCCATGGCGGCGTCGGCCGCCGTGATCGCCGCGGCCGAGCGTCCCGACCTCGTGCGCGGCCTCGTGCTCCTCGACGGGTTCCTGCGCGAGCCGTCGTCGCCCGCGAAGCTCCGCGCGATGCGCGCGCTCTACCGCCTCGCGCTCGCGCGGCCCTGGGGCGCCGCGTTCTGGGCGTCGTTCTACGGCTCGCTGAACAAGGGCCGCACCCCCGCGCGCCTCGCCGACCACCAGGCCGCGATCCGCGCCAGCCTCTCCGAGGCGGGGCGCCTGCGCTCCTTCCGGGACCTGACGCTCCAGCTCGACCACCGCGTCGTCGAGCCGCGCGTCGCCCGCGTCCAGGCGCCCGCGCTCGCCGTCTTCGGCG
Organism: Cellulosimicrobium sp. SH8; assembly: GCF_025818875.1. Lineage (NCBI taxonomy): Bacteria > Bacillati > Actinomycetota > Actinomycetes > Micrococcales > Promicromonosporaceae > Cellulosimicrobium > Cellulosimicrobium sp. SH8. The sequence goes on from NZ_JAMXMH010000003.1 coordinate 366,628, forward strand.
CGCTCGACCCCGACTACGCCGACCCTGCCGCCGAGGCCGCGTGGGCGCAGGAGTCGCTCGGCGCGACGACCCTCGTGCTGCCCGAGGTGGGCCACTACCCGCAGCTCCAGGCGCCCGAGGAGGTCGTGGCCGCGACGCTCGCGTTCCTCGCCGGCCTGCCGGACGACGCCGCGCGCCCGGCCGGCGCGCGCCGCGAGGGGTCGGAGGGCACCCGTGGCTAGGGCGGGGCTCTCGCACGCGGCGGTCGTGCGGATCGCCGTCGACCTGGTCGACGCGGGCGGCCCGACCGGGTTCGCCGACCTCACGCTCGCGAAGGTCGCCGCGCAGGCGGGCGTCGCGACGCCGAGCCTCTACAAGCACGTCGGGTCGCTCGCGGCCCTGCGGCGCGAGGTCGCGGTCGTCTCCGTCGAGGACTACACGCGCGCTCTGACCGACGCCACCGTCGGGCTCGCCGGGCCCGACGCCGTCGCGGCCCTCGCCCACGCGACCCGGCGCTATGCCCGCGCCCACCCGGGCCGGTACGCCGCGGTCCAGGTCGCGCCCGACCCCGACGACCCCGCCGACGCCGCGCTGTCCGCGGCGGCCGGGCGCAGCGTCCAGGTCGTCGCCGCCGTGCTGCGCGGCTTCGAGCTCCCGGACGACCGCACGATCGACGCGATCCGGTCCGTGCGCGCGAGCCTGCACGGCTTCGTCGCGCTCGAGCTCGGCGGCGGCTACCGGTTGCCGGACGACCTCGACCGGAGCTTCGAGATCCACGTCCGCGCGATGCTCGCGGGTCTCGCGTCGCTCACCGGCGGCGCCTGACCTCGCACGCCGGTCCCACGCCGCGCACCGACCCGGCAGGCACCACCGACCTGTCCCCGCGACCCACCACCGGAGGCTCCCGTGAGCTCGACCACCACCGCAGCGCCCGCTCCGACCACGTCGTCCACCTCGACCCGACGCCTGACCGCCGCCGCGCTCGTCGCGGCCGGCACGGGCTTCGTCCTGTTCCCCGTGCTGCGACCGTGGCCGGACGAGGCGCGCCCGACGGCCGAGCTCGCGGCCGCGTTCGCGTCCGACCGCTGGGTCGTCGCGCACCTGTGCGGCATCCTCGCGATCGGCCTGCTCGCCCCGGCGCTCCTGGGCCTGCGGTCGTCGCTCGCCGCCCGGGCCCCGCGGCGCACCACCGACCTGCTCGCGTCCGCGACCGGTCTGGTCTGGGCGGGTGGATTCCTCGCCGCGCTCTTCTTCGGCGCGGAGATGTTCGGCATCCAGGCGGTCGCCCGCGCCGCGACCACCGCGAGCGACCCCGCCGCGTCCGGGTTCCTCGACGTGGTGACGGACCTGCGCGACGGACCGCTCGCCGTCACGCTCTTCGGCGCGGGGCTGATCCTCCTGGCGACAGGAGGCCTGCTGACCGCCGTCGCGCTCCGGCGCGTCGCGCGCTGGTGGTTCACCCTGCCGTTCGCCCTCGGCCTGGTCCTGCTGCTGCCGCAGTTCTGGGGCGGTCCTGGCCTGAGGGTCGCGCACGGCGTCCTGCTCGGCGCCGGCTGCGTGCTCCTCGCGGTCGTCGCCCTCCGCCGGCCACGAGCCTGACCGCTGCCGAGAACGACCCCGGTCGCTGTCGAACACGGCGTCGGTGTCGTTATCCCACGGATAACGACACCGACGTCGTGTTCGGCGGGGTGCCGCGGAAGGTCAGCGGGCGGCGACGAAGCCCAGGAGGTCGTGGCGGGTGAGGACGCCGACCGGGTCGCCGTCCTCCACCACGAGGAGCGCGTCGGCGTCGTGCAGCGCTGCCCGCACCGCCTCGACGCCCTCGCCCGCGCCGATCAGCGGGAACCGCGGCTCCATGTGCTGGTCCACCCGGTCGGCGAGGGACGCGCGGCCGGAGAACACGGCGTCGAGCAGCTCGCGCTCGCTCACCGACCCCGCGACCTCGCCGCTCTTGACCGGCGGCTCGGCGCCCACGACGGGCATCTGGGAGACGCCGTACTCGCGCAGGATCTCGATCGCGTCGCGCACCGTCTCGCTCGGGTGCGTGTGCACGAGGTCGGGCAGGCGCCCGTCCTTGGCGCGCAGCACGTCGCCCGCGGTCACACCCTCCTCGTCGGGCAGGAACCCGTACGACCGCATCCAGGCGTCGTTGAAGATCTTCGACAGGTAGCCGCGTCCGCTGTCGGGCAGGAGGACCACGATCACGGCGCGCGCCGCGGCCTCGGGGTCCTCTTCCTCCAGCCGGCGTGCGAGCCGCAGCGTCGCCTCGACCGCCATGCCGCACGACCCGCCGACGAGCAGCCCCTCCTCGCGCGCGAGGCGCCGCGTCATCGCGAACGAGTCGGCGTCGCTGACGGGGATGACCTCGTCGGGGACCGACGGGTCGTACGCGGCCGGCCAGAAGTCCTCGCCCACGCCCTCGACGAGGTACGGCCGGCCGTCGCCGCCCGAGTACACCGAGCCCGCCGGGTCGGCGCCCACGACGCGCACGCGGCCGCCGTCGGCCTCCGCGCGGTCGGCAGAGACGTCCTTGAGGTAGCGACCGGTGCCCGTGATGGTGCCGCCCGTGCCGACGCCCGCGACGAAGTGGGTCACGCGGCCGTCGGTGTCCGCCCAGACCTCCGGGCCCGTGGACTCGTAGTGCGACGCCGGGCCGTTCGGGTTCGCGTACTGGTTCGGCTTCCACGCCCCCGGGATCTCGCGGACCAGGCGGTCCGAGACGGAGTAGTAGGAGTCCGGGTGGTCCGGCGCGACGGCGGTCGGCGTCACGACGACGCGCGCGCCGTACGCGCGCAGCACGTCCCGCTTGTCCTGGCTCACCTTGTCCGGGCAGACGAACACGCAGTCGTACCCCTTGCGCTGCGCGACGAGCGCGAGGCCGACGCCGGTGTTGCCGGACGTGGGCTCGACGATCGTGCCGCCTGGCGCCAGCTCTCCCGACGCCTCCGCGGCCTCGACCATCTTCAGCGCGATGCGGTCCTTCACCGAGCCGCCGGGGTTCACGTACTCGACCTTGGCGAGGATCGTCGCACTGAGGCCTTCGGTGACACGGGACAGCCGGACGAGCGGGGTACCGCCGACGAGCTCCGACACGTGCTCTGCGTATCTCATGCCCCGATCATCCCCGATCCGCGCGGCGCGCGTGCGTCGTGCGATCCTTCGGCGGCGCGACGACGGGAATTTCCGTACGGTGTACAGCGTTGAGCCCTCCGACCGTCCCGACCGAGAGGTGAACCGTGCCCGAGACGACCGCCGCCGCCCCGCACCCGACCGCCCCCGGGACGACGCTCCCGGACCTGCCCGACGTCGTCGCCCAGGCCGAGCGCCTCGTCGCGCTCGGCGTCCACGAGATCGCCGGACTGACGCCCGACGCCCTCCGCGACGCCGCGGCCGGCCTCGCGGCGACCGCGCCCGCCGGGGCGCTGCTCGTCGTCGCCCCTCGGCTCGCGCCACCCTCGGCCCTGGCGTCCCTGCTGCGGCTCCCGGCGCGCGACGGCGAGAAGGAGGGCTTCGTCGTCGTCGACATGACGGACGTCGACCGCTTCGCGCCCATCGAGGGCGTCGAGGTACCCGACGGACCGCTCTACGTCGTCGCGGGCCCGGACCGTGGCGACGACCTGGCGAACTGGTCGCCGGACGAGGCGCTGCCCGAGCTCACGGCCCGCGGCCGCACGCCCATGCTGCTGCACGAGGGCATCCACTGGGCGCTCCAGGCGCCGAGCGTCCTCACGCGCAACCTCTGCTACATGACGATCGGGTCGCGCCTGCGCAAGCCCGACGGCCGCCTGGACGCCCGCACCCCGGCGCTGTGGATCTCGAACGGCACGGGCCGTGACGGTCGCGAGCGCCGCGGCGCCCCGAAGGTCGGCTGGTGCTGGGCCGGCAACCGCCACACCTGGCTCGGCTTCGCCTCCACCACGGCCCGCCTCCCCGCTTGACGGCAACCTGGGCGTGTGGGCATGGAATGGGCCCGGTTCTCGACCGAGAACCGGGCCCATTCCATGCCCACAACGATCCGGGCTCAGCCGAAGACGCCCAGGAGGGCGACGAGGACCACGACGACGCCGAGCACGACGACGAGGAGGGGCCGGTCGGAGGCCTCGCGCGCGGCGAGGCGGCCCAGCCCGGCTCCGATCGCCGCGGTGACCCCGACGACGGCGGCCGCTCCCGCGACGAGCGCTCCCCCGCCGCTCGCCCCGGCGTCGGCGAGCTGTGCCGCGAGACCACCGGCGAGCAGCGACCCCCACAGCGCGCCCGCGACGAGGCCGAGCGCGGCGAACACCAACGCGGCCCGGCGCTCCGACGCGTCGCGCGTGATGCGGGTGCCCAGCCACGCCACCGCGGCGCCCGCCGTCGGCACGCTGAGCAGGATGAGGAGCGCCGCGAACGCGAGCCACGCGGGCGGCGCGCCGGAGACGACCATGTAGAGGACCTGGACGCCGAGCATCGCCGCCGCGGCGACGACCAGACCGGCGAGAAAGACCGGCACCCGCGGCGGGAGGTCCGCCGCGGGTGCCGGTTCACGGGTGCTGCGCGCCACCGTCAGTCGCTGCTCTGCAGGATCGCGAAGAGGCGCAGGAACTCGAGGTAGAGCCAGATCAGCGTGACGAGCAGGCCGAACGCCGCCGACCACGCGAACTTGGCGGGCACGCCGCCCTCGACGCCGCGCTTGATCGAGTCGAAGTCGACGATGAGCGACGCGGCGGCCAGGCCGACCCCGAGGAGGCTGGCGATGATGCCCCAGCCGCTGTACAGGCCCCAGCCGCCCAGGACGCCCGTCATGATGAGGACGACGTTCACCAGCGAGAAGACCAGGTAGCCGACCATCGCGATGAGCAGCCAGCGCATGAACTTCGGCGTGACGCGCACGCGGCCCGACTTGAACAGGAACAGCGCGGCGGCGAACGTCGCGACCGTGGCCACGACGGCCGACGGCACGACGCCGTTCCACGCCGTCTCGTAGAAGCGGCTGATGCCGCCGAGGAACAGGCCCTGCGCGAGCGTGTACAGCACGATGAGCGCGGGGCTCGGGTTGCGCTTGAACGAGTTCACCAGGCCGAGCACGAGACCGACGACGGCGCCGACGATCCACAGCGCCGGCATCTGTGGCGTGACCATCCACGAGCCCGCGCCGACGACCACGAGGAGGGCGAGCAGGCCGCCCGTCTTCATGATGACGTCGTCGTAGGTCAGTCGCTTGGTGTCCGCGGTCGTCGCCGACGGCGCGTTGTACATCGCGTCGAGCGACGCGGCGTCGGCGGTCTGGGCGCCGTACGCGCCCCACTGCGCCCCCTGCTGGGGCGGCGTGCCGTACGCGGGGCCCTGCCCCTGCGGCGGCGGGCTCCCGTAGGCGGGCCCGGCCTGCGTGGCCGCCCCACCGCGCTGGTTCTTCGGCTCGCCGAAGACCGCGCTGTTGTTGAAGACGGGGTTGCTCATGAGCTCCTCCTGGTCACGGCGTCCACTACCTCTCAGCGGGCCTCGTCATCGGCGTCTCGCCTCGAGTCGGGTGTCGCTGGCCTGTGTTCATCCTAGGGAACGTGCGAGCCGTGGCCACTGTTCCCACCGGGTTTTTCGCCCCACGGGGGCAAAGTGCCGACCAGCGGACCATCCCACGCCGTGCCGTGTACGCCGCGCGGTGTACGCCGCCCGGCCCGCACGCCGGGCAAGATACGTCGCACGGGGGCTGTCCGACGTCGTGCACGTCCCTAGGCTCGTGACGTACCTCGCGGAGAGGACCCCGGTCCGACCGGTGCGACCCCCGCCGCGAGCACCAGGAACCATCCCGGACGAACGACCCTCGGAGGGGCGAAGTCATGATCGAAGCACGCGGCCTGACCAAGCGGTACGGGCCCAAGACCGCGGTGGACGGCATCTCGTTCACCGTGCGTCCCGGGACCGTCACCGGCTTCCTCGGCCCCAACGGCGCCGGCAAGTCCACGACCATGCGCATGATCATGGGTCTGGACCGCCCGACCGCGGGGAACGTCACCGTCAACGGGCGCCCGTACGCGCAGCACCGCTCCCCCCTCACCGAGGTGGGCGCGCTGCTCGACGCGAAGGCGGTCCACACCGGGCGCACCGCCTACAACCACCTCCTCGCGATGGCCGCGACGCACGGCATCCCGACCAAGCGCGTGGACGAGGTCATCGACATGACCGGCCTCCAGTCGGTCGCGAAGAAGCGCGTCGGCGGCTTCTCGCTCGGCATGGGCCAGCGCCTGGGCATCGCGTCCGCGCTGCTCGGCGACCCGAAGACCCTCATCCTCGACGAGCCGGTCAACGGCCTCGACCCCGAGGGCGTCCTGTGGGTGCGCAACCTCGCCAAGTACCTCGCGTCGGAGGGCCGCACGGTCTTCCTGTCGAGCCACCTCATGAGCGAGGTCGCCCTCACGGCCGACCACATCATCGTCATCGGCAAGGGCCGCATCATCGCGGACGCCCCGGTGAGCGACATCGTCAACGGCGCCCAGCAGCGCACGGTCCGCGTCCGCACGCCCCACGCGACGCAGCTCGCCGAGATCCTCACGAGCGACGGCGCGACCGTCACCAGCGACGAGCCGAGCCTGCTCGTCGTCACCGGCGCGGACGCTCCCGGGATCGGCGAGCTCGCCGCCGCGAAGGGCTTCGTCCTGCACGAGCTCACGCCCGTCACCTCGACGCTCGAGGACGCCTACATGGCCCTCACGGCCGACTCGGTCGAGTACCAGACCGAGTCCGCGCAGATCCACATCGGCCACGGCGCGGCAGGTGCGCCCGCGGGTGCGCCGGCCCCCACCGACTCCCTCGAAGGAGCGCAGCGATGAGCGCCACGACCCTCGCCCCCGGCGCCACCAGCCCGACGGCGTCCCGCACGTCCCCCTACCGCCTCTCGTTCGGCCACGTGCTCCGCTCGGAGTGGATCAAGTTCCGCTCGCTGCGCTCCACGTGGTGGACGCTCGGCATCACCATCGCGGTCATGGTGGGCTTCTCCCTCATGTTCGCGGCCGTCGTGTCCTCGATGGACTCGGCGGGCGTCTCGGCCGAGGAGGCCGGGATGGGCGCGTCCGACGGCGTCGGCGTCATGGTCATCACGGTCGGCTACTCGTTCGCCCAGCTCGCGGTCGCGGTGCTCGGCGCGCTCACCGTCACCGGTGAGTACTCCACCGGCATGATCCGCTCCACGCTCTCCGCCGTCCCGCGCCGCACGCCCGCGCTCGCCGCGAAGATGATCGTCGTCGGCGTCGTGACGGCCGTCTCGACCGTCGTCGCCGTCGGGCTGTCCTACCTCGTGACCTACCCGATCCTCTCGGGCAAGGGCATGACGGTCGACTTCTCGTCCGCCGACGACCAGCGCGCCCTGATCGGCGTCGTGCTGTACCTCACGGCCGTCGCGCTGTTCTCCGTCGCGGTCGGCGTCCTGCTCCGCAGCTCCGCCGGTGCGATCTTCACCCTCGTCGCCGTGTTCTTCGTCCTGTCGATGGTGCTCAACATCGTCATGGGCGTCACGGGGGCGGACTGGGTCCAGACGCTCATGAACTCGCTGCCTGCCTCCGCGGGCGAGCAGGTCGTGCTCGGCGGCGGGATGTCGTCCCCCGACGCGATCGGCCCGTGGCCCGGCTTCGCGGTGCTCGCCGGCTGGACCGCGGCGCTCACCGCCGCCGCGGCCGTCGTGCTCAAGCGCCGGGACGCGTGACCTCCCGGCCCACCACCCCGCCGACGCCGGACGAGCAGCCCGCTCGTCCGGCGTCGGCCGTGGCGCGCCCGGGAACCGCCTCCCCGAGCACGCCCGCGCCTCTGCCGATGCGGCCCGCGCCCGAGCCGTTCACCGAGCTCGACGCCCGGCGCCTCGGCCCGGTGCGCCGGTACTTCGCCCGGCACCCCGTCGTCATGGACTGGGTGATCGTCGCGATCTTCGTCGTGCCGGGCATCCTCTACTCGCTGTTCGCGGAGCAGCCCCGCGGTTCCTCGCCCCTGTCGCTCGTGTTCTTCCTCCTGGGCGGGGCCCTCCTGTACTGGCGCCGCCACCGACCCGTCACCGTCGCGCTCGGGCTCACCGCCCTCGGCGTCCTCGCGATCGCGGTCACCGGCGACACCGCCGGGTTCGAGGTCGCGGCCATGTTCGCGGTGTACGCCGTCGCGGCCTCGCGGCCGTCGCGGATCGCGTGGCCGGTCCTCGCCATCGTCGTGCTGGCCCTGTCCGGCGCGACCCTCCTCTGGTACGACGTCATCACCACCGCCGACGGGGAGGTCCTGCGCCAGAGCGTCGAACCCGGGCGCGCGACCGTCGACCGCATCGTCGGCATCCTCGTCACGACCGTCCTGTGCCTGATCGCCCTCGCGATCGGCACCAACGTGCGCGCCCGCCGGCAGCACGTGTCCGACCTCGTCGAGCGCGCGAACTCCATCGCGCGCGACCGCGACCAGCAGGCCCAGCTCGCCGCCGCCGCCGAGCGCACGCGCATCGCGCGCGAGATGCACGACGTCGTCGCGCACTCCCTCACGGTCATGGTCGCCCTCGCGGACGGCGCCAAGGCGTCGGGCGCCAAGAACCCCGAGCTCGCGGGCCACGCGCTCGACGAGCTCACCGCGACCGGGCGGGCCGCCCTCGCCGACATGCGCCGCGTGCTCGGCGTCCTCCGCGAGCCCGGCGGCGAGCAGACCGTGCCGCTCGCGCCCGCGCACGAGACGCCCGAGCTGGAGGAGATCGTCGAGCGCTTCCGGACCGCGGGCCTGCCCGTGCGGCTCGTCCGCTCCGGCCCGCAGCCGACCCCCGGGCCCGCGCTGCGCCAGACCGCGCACCGGATCGTCCAGGAGTCACTGACGAACGTGCTGCGCTACGCGCCCCTGTCCCCCCTGGTGCTCGTCGAGGTCTCGCGCCGCACCGAGCCCGGTGCGGACTGGCTCGAGCTGCGCGTCGTCAACCAGGCCGGCCGCCGCCCCGGCGAGGGCGCGAGCGCGGACGAACGCGGGCTCCCGCCGTCAGTCGCGGAGCAGCACCCGCCCGGCGTCCCGATCGGCACCGGCCGCGGCATCATCGGGATGCGCGAGAGGGCGGCCGTGTACGGCGGTACGGTGTCGGCGGGGCCGAGCGGCACCGGCTGGGAGGTGCGGGCGAGCCTGCGCCTCGACCTCGACCCCGGCCGGGACACCGGCGGACGCGACGACGGACGGGAACGCACATGACGGACAGCGGCGCACCGACCCGGGTGCTGCTCGTCGACGACCAGGCGCTGCTGCGCATGGGCTTCCGCATGATCCTCGCCGCCGAGGACGACATCGAGGTCGTCGGCGAGGCCGGGGACGGCGAGACCGGGATCGCGCAGGCCGCAGCCCTGCGGCCCGACGTCGTGCTCATGGACGTCCGCATGCCCGGCACCAACGGCATCGAGGCGACCGAGCGCATCGTCGCCGCCCAGCCCGAGTCGCGGGTCATCATCCTCACCACGTTCGACCTCGACGAGTACGCGTTCGCCGCCCTGCGCGCCGGCGCGAGCGGCTTCCTCCTCAAGGACGCCAAGCCCGGCGAGCTCGTCGGGGCGATCCGCGCCGTCGCGAGCGGCGACGCCGCGGTGTCCCCGCGCATCACGCGCCGCATGCTCGAGATGTTCTCCGGGCAGCTCCCCCAGGACGGCACGACCGCCCCCGCCCCCACCCAGACCGGCCTGCACGACCCCCGCCTCGCCGAGCTCACCGCGCGCGAGCTCGAGGTCTTCGAGGCCCTCGGCGAGGGGCTGACGAACGCCGAGATCGCCGAGCGCTTCGTCCTGTCCGAGGCGACCGTCAAGACCCACGTCGGCCGCGTCCTCGGCAAGCTCGGCCTCCGCGACCGCGTCCAGGCCGTCGTCCTCGCCTACGAGACGGGCGTCGCCCGCCCCTCCTGAGCTCGTCCGCCCGCCGAGGTAGACCCCTGGTCCGCCGAGGTAGAGGCCTGGTCTCGTGGCCGACGGCGGTCTGGTCACCTTGGGTGGCGGGGTGGGTGGTGGTGCCGCGTCTACCATCCGCCGCTCGTTCCTCGCGGCTCCCGCCAGGCCCGCCACGACGCGGCACCACCACCCACCCCGCCGGCGTCATCTCGCCCTGGTCGTCGCGCACCCCGGGCGACCGCCCGCGGTGTCGGTCCAGCCGGGGGTCGCCGGCGCCGCCTCCTGGGCGGCCGGACCGTCGGCCGTCGGCGACGCTGCAGCGCAGGGCGAGAGGACGTCGTCGGACCAGGCCTCTCCCTCGGCAGGCCACGGGTCTACCTCGGCGAGCTGGCCCGGGAGAGCCCGAGCCGCGGTGCGGCGACGGCCGAGCGGTGGGGGTGGGCTCGGATGCGAAAGGGCGTCAGAGCGGCGCTCCTAGAACCCACACCCGAAAGACCACCGTGACGGCGCCGCAGCCCCGAGCACCGAGCCCACCCCCACCGCGGACCCGACCACGCGGGCCCGAAACCCGACCACCCCTCTACCTCGGCTCTACCTCGGCGGGCTACCCCTCCGCAACGGGCTGGGCGGCGGCCTTCTCGGTCTTCTCGGCCTTCTCGGCCTCGGCCTGGGCGGCGGCCTCCTGCTTGGCCGCCTTCTTCGCCGCGCGCTTCTCGCCGCGGCGCTCGGCGAGCGTGTACAGCACCGGCACGACGACCAGGGTCAGCAGCGTCGAGCTGAGCAGGCCGCCGATGACGACGAGCGCGAGGGGCTGGGAGATGAACGCCCCGCCGCCGGTGATGCCGATCGCCATCGGGGTGAGCGCGAAGATCGTCGCCGCCGCCGTCATGACGATGGGGCGCAGGCGCTTGCGCGCCCCCTCCATGACGGCGTCGTCGAGCGACCGGCCGCGCTCGCGGTACTGGTTGATGAGGTCGATGAGCACGATCGCGTTGGACACGACGATGCCGACGAGCATGAGCAGGCCGATGAGGGCCGGCACGCCGAGCGGCGTCGCGGTGGCGAGCAGCAGGAGCAGCGCGCCCGTCGCGGCGAACGGGATCGACACGAGCAGGATGAACGGCTGCAGGAGGCTGCGGAACGTCGCGACCATGACGAGGTAGACGATGAGGATCGCGACGAGCAGCGCGAGACCGAGGTCGGCGAACGCGTCGGCCTGGTCGGACGCGACGCCGCCGATCTCGACCGTCGCGCCGCCCTCGAGCTCGAGGCCGTCGATCGCGGTCGTGAGCTCGGTCGTGAGGGCGCCGAGGTCCTGGCCCGCGGGCGTGACGGAGATCGTCGCGCTGCGCTCGCCGTCGACCCGGGTGATCGAGGTGGGGACCTCTACCTCCGCGACCTCGGCGACCTGCGTGAGGGGCACGGGCCCCGCCGCGGTGGGCAGCACGACCTGCTCGAGCTCGGCGACCGTCGCCGGCGCCTGACCCGCGAGGACGCGGACCTGGACCGGGCCGTCGCCGAGGTTCACCGTGCCGATCGGCGCCGGAGACATCGTCCCCGCGACCGTCCCGGCCACCTGGGTCTCGGTGAGCCCGACGGCGGCCGCGGCGTCGCGGTCGACGGTCACCTGGACCGTGGACTGCGCGGAGGCGAGGTTGTTGGTCACCTGCGCCGCGCCGTCGGCGCCCTCGGCGAGCTCCTGCACGTCCGCGGCCGCGGCCGTGAGGGTCTCGGTGTCGGGGGCGCGGACGACGAGGTCGACCGTCGAGCTGCCGAACGCGGCGTCCGCCCCGGCGACCTCGATGCCCTCGCTCGAGTCGCCGCCCAGCCCGGAGACGGCGTCGCGCACGTCCTCCTGGGCTGCGACGGCGTCGGCGTCCGCGTCGAGCGTGACGGCGAACGTCGCCGTCGGGGACCCGCCCCCGCCGAAGAACGCGGCCTCGGGCCCGCCCGCCGTACCGACGGTCGTCTGCACGGTCGCGACGCCGTCGACGTCGAGGAGCGCCTGCTCGACGTCGCGCGCCGCGGCGTCCTGCGCCTCGAGCGACGTGCCGGGCGCGAACGACTCGGTGACGGTGAGCGTGTCCTGGCCGGTGTCGCCGAGGAAGTTGGTCTCGAGCCGCGGCACGAGCGCGAGTGTTCCGGCGAGGATCGCGACCGAGACGCCCAGGGTGATCGCGGGGTGGCGCAGCGCCGCGCGCAGCGTCGGGACGTAGCCCCGCTGCCACAGCCCACGGCGCTCCTTGGACTCCGCCGCGGCACGGGCGCGCTCCCCCGCCAGGCGCGCGGCCTCGGGGTCGGCCGGGACGGGCGGGGACTTGATGAACCAGTACGCGAGCACCGGGACGATCGTCAGCGCGACGAACAGCGACGCGAGCATCGCGATGGCGACGGTGAGCGCGAAGGGCCGGAAGAGTTCGCCGACCATGCCGCCCACGAGCGCGATGGGCAGGAAGACGGCGACGGTCGCCACGGTCGAGGCGGTGATCGCGCCCGCGACCTCCTTGACGGCGCCGATGATGGCGCCCACCTTGGCCTCGCCGTACGACAGGTGCCGCTTGATGTTCTCGATGACGACGATCGAGTCGTCGACGACGCGGCCGATCGCGACCGTCATGGCGCCGAGCGTGAGGATGTTCAGCGTGTAGCCGGTGGCGTTCATGACGATGAACGTCACGAACAGCGACAGCGGGATCGACACGGCCGAGACGAGCGTCGAGCGCAGCGACGCGAGGAACAGCAGGATCACGACGACGGCGAAGAGGAGGCCGAGGAGACCCTCGGTCGCGAGGCCCTCGATGGACTCCTCGATGAACGGCGCCTGGTCGAACACGACCTCGACGCGCACGTCCTGCGCGTCGAGCACGCCGGAGAGGTCGTCGACCGCGTCCTGGACGGCGTGCGACACCTCGACCGTGTTGCCCGCGGGCGTCTTGGTGATCGCGACGGCGAGCGCGTTCTCGCCGTCGAGGCGCGAGTACGACGTCGCGGGCTCGGGGCCCGCGGTCACGGTCGCGACGTCGCCGAGCGCGACGGGGGCCGTGCCGGGCGCGGCGGTCGGGGACACGAGCGGCAGCGCGGCTAGCTCGTCGACGGTGGTGACCGCGGTGCCGACCTGCACGCTAAGGGTCCGGTCGCCGTCGGAGACGGTCCCGGCGGGGATCACGACGCCGTTGTCCTGGAGGATCGTGGCGACCTGCGCCGGGCTGAGCCCGGCGGCGGCGAGCGCAGCCGGGTCGAGGTCGACGGTCACCTGCTGGTCGGCGATGCCGCTCACCGCGACGCTGCGCACGCCCTCGACGTCCTCGAGCGCCGGGACGACGCTCGACGTGACGGTGTCGGCCAGCGCCGCGTCGTCGGCCCCGCCGGACACGGCGAGCTGGATCACGGGCAGGTCGTCGACGGAGCCCGTGACGACCTGCGGCTCGACGTCCTCGGGGAGCTGGGACTGCAGGCGCGTGATCGCCGTCTGGAGCTGGGAGGCGGCGGCGTCCATGTCCGTGCCGTAGGCGAACTGCACGGTCGTCACGGACATGCCGGTCGACGACGTCGACGTGACGTCCTCCACGCCCTTGACGGCGCGCGCGGCCGTCTCGACGGGGACGGTCACCTGCTGCTCGACGATCGCCGGGGCGGAGCCCGGGTACACGCCGACGACGGCGGCGGTCGGGATCTGCAGGCTCGGGATGAGCTCCTGCTTGAGCGACCCCATGCTGATGACGCCGAAGATCGCGATCGCGACCGTGGCGAGCGCGACGAGCGCGCGGTTGGCCAGCGACAGCCGGGCGAGACGGGACACGGAGCCTCCAGGGGTTCCAGGTCGGGTGGGAGACGACGTCGGCGTCGCGATTTCGTTAGCGTAACGCGAAGCATCTCGAGATGGTTCCCGCTCCCACCGATAGAGTCTGCGCCGTGACCCACCCCGCCGACGACGAGCGCGCGGCGCTGGCGCGGCGCCTCGAGGACGCGCAGCGCCGCCTCGCCGAGCTGCTCCTCGCCCAACGGCTCGAGCCCTTGCTGCGCACGACCCTCACGGTCCCGCAGCTCCGGGCGCTCGCCGTCCTCCAGCTCGACGGCGAGACGAGCTCGCACCGGCTCGCCGAGGTGCTCGGCATCTCCCCCGCGACGCTCTCCGGCATCGTGGACCGGCTGGAGGCGGCGGGGATGGCCGCACGCCGCCCCGACCCGCAGGACGGTCGCGTACGCCTCGTCGCCGCGACCGCGCGGGGCGCGGCGGCCGTGCGGCGCGTCGCCGCGCAGGAGGACGAGCCGCTCACGGACCTGCTCGACCGGCTCGACGTCGAGGACCTGCGCGCGCTCACGGTCGGGATCGAGGCGCTCACCCAGGTCGCGGAGACGTCGGCCGCGGACCCCCCGACCGACACCTCGACCGCCCCGGAGGACTGAGGGCCCCGAGCCGCAGGCCCGGGACCCTCCGCTTCGCCGTCGTCGGTGGCTCAGACCTCGCCGAGAGCCTCCTCGGGCGTCCCCTCGACGGCGCGCGCCCGGCGGTTCCAGCGCGACCACAGCACGCGTTCCCCGATGTCGCCTGCCATGCGGTGCCCGAACGCGACGAACACGACGACCCCCACGACGAGCACGCCCGCCCCGAGCCAGAACGGCGCGGTCGCGGAGACCGGGTGCAGCAGGCCCGCGATGACCGGTGCCGGGGCCGCGAAGCCCCAGCGCACGAGGTTGAACGCGCCGGTCGTCACGCGCCGGTCCGGGTCGCCGAGCGCGAGCGACAGGTCGGTGAGGTTCGCGTTCGCGATGCCCATGAAGACACCGGCACCCACGAGCACGACGACGGACCACGCGGTCCCGAGGTCGAGCGCCAGCAGGACGAGCGCGACCAGCACGCCCACGATCGCGACGCCGAGCGTCTGGACCGCGCCCACGCGGTGGGCGAGCCGGTGCCCGACGACGAGGATCCCGACCGCGAGCCCCACGCCCCACGCGGTGAAGACGAGGCCCAGCGGCACGACGTCGAGCCCGAGGAAGACGGGCGTGTACCCGAGCACGATGAAGAAGCAGAAGTTGTACGCGGCGGTGACCGCGGCGAGCGCGAGGAAGCCGGGCTTGCGGAAGAGGCGGAACACCTGGCCGAGCCGCAGCGGCGCGGGCTTCTCTGCCGGGTCCTTGAGGCGGGTCACCGACACGAGCAGGGCGACGAGCATGAACACGCCGCACACGAAGAACGGCACGCGCCACGAGATGCCGCCCAGCAGGCCGCCGAGCAGCGGGCCGACGGCGAACCCGAGCCCGACGCACGTCTCGAAGAGCTCGACGACCCACTCGCGGTCGTTGGCGAGCGAGACGAGCAGGACCATCGCGGTCGCGAAGAACATCGCGTTGCCGAGGCCCCACAGGCCGCGCAGCGCGGCGAGCTGGCCGATGCTCGTGCTGAGCGCTGCGAGCACCGCAGCCACGGCGACGAGGCTCACGCCGGTCGCGAGGATCTTCTTGTAGCCGAAGCGCCCGGTCGCCATGACGGCGGGGATCATGCCCAGCGCCATGACGGCGATGTAGGCCGTGAAGAGGAGCTCGATCTGCCAGGTCGACGCCCCGATCTCCTCGCCGATGACGGGGAGGATCGGGTCGACGACCGCGATGCCGGCGATCGCGAAGAACGCCGTGAGCGCGGTCGCGTAGATGGCGGTGCGGTTCGGTTCGTTGCGCGTGGAGGCCACTGCGTTCGCACTTCCTGGTCGGGGGGAGGGCCGCGCGGCCTGAGCGGGCTGGCGGCAGCATTTATCTGTATCTGACAGGTAAGTATCTGTAGAATACACCTATGACGGTTGCCGAGGGAAACGATCGAGCGTCCGGTGCGCCGACCGGCGGGCCGTCGGCGCGCGACGACGCGACCGCGCACGACGTGCTCGGCGCGATCGAGCTGGAGGTCGCACAGCTCCTGCGCCGCGCCGAGCGCACCCGCGCCTCCGGGACCCCGGGCACCTCGCGTCGCGGCGGGACCCTCGACCGCTCCGGATACCTCCTCCTCCACACGCTCGGGACGCACGGCCCCCTGCACGTGAGCGCGCTCGCGGAGCTGCTCGGTCTCGACGCGTCGACCGTGACGCGCCAGGTCGTCGCGCTCGAACGGGCCGGTCACGCCCGGCGTGCGCGCGACCCCCTCGACGGCCGCGCGGTCGTCGTCGAGCCGACGGACGCGGGCCTCGACGAGCTCGCCGCGCACCGAGTCGCCCGGACGGAGCTGTACGCCGACGTCCTGGGCGACTGGTCCCGCCTGGACCGCGCGCTGCTCGCCGAGCTGCTGGGCCGCCTCAACGGCGACCTCGACGCCTACCGGCGGCGACGCGACGCGCCATGACCACCGGCCGTGAGCCCGCGCAGAAGGGGGCGACCTCACGGCGCGGGGAGCGCCCAGCGGATCAGTCGCGTGACCGTGGCGCCGGCGGGCCGCGCCCACCGCGCCGGCAGGCCGCGCACCCGCGGCATCCCGGCGCGGGCCCACGCGGGCAGCGACTCGCGCGCGGCGACGGCCAGCCCGGCGTACGCCGGGCGCACGGGCCACGGGAGCGGGGGCTCGACGAGCAGGAACCGCGCGGCGTCGAGCGCGGACGGCGTGAGCGAGAGCGCCGGCCGGTACTCCTCGACCGCCGCGTCCAGCTCCCGGCGGGTCAGGGGCGCGTCCACGACTCCCAGCGCGCGCCCGACGACGGAGGCCTGGGCGACATACTCGTCGCACCCCTGCGCGTCGAACGGGTCCCGGCTGAACGTCTGGTGCGCGACGAGGAAGCTCTGGGTCTCGGCGACGTGGACCCAGCGCAGCAGCTCGGGGTCGCTCGCGCGGTAGGCGCGGCCGTCGGGCGCCCGACCCCGGACGCGCTCGTGGACCGCGCGGACCGCCGCGACCGCGCGCTCCGCGTCGTCGGCCGTGCCGAACGTCGTCACGGCGATGAAGGTCGACGTGCGCTGGAGGCGGCCCCACGGGTCACCCCGGTAGCCCGAGTGCGCGGCGACGCCCGCCATGGCCAGCGGGTGCAGGCTCTGCAACAGCAGGGCGCGCAGCCCTCCGACGAACATCGACGCGTCCCCGTGCACCCGTTGGACCGGAGACCCGCGCTCGAACCAGCGCGGCCCCGGCGTCTGGTGGATGCGCGCCCTCGTGGCGGTCGCGTCCGGGCCGGCGACCCGGAGGAAGATCGCGCGCTCCGCCGCACCGCGTGCCCGCTCCACGACGTGCGTCATGGCGTCGATGCTCGCACCCCGTCCCCCACCTCGCGCGTCCGCCGGCGACGACTCGCGGGTTCCAAAGACTTCGTTGCAAAGAACCTCTTGCAAACATGTCTTTGGATCGGTAGCCTCGTCGCATGAGCACCGACGGCGAGACCCCACCCCCGAGCGCCGAGCGCCACCCCGCGCTCGGCCCGGCCCAGCTCAAGGCGCTCGCGCACCCGCTGCGGGTCCAGATCCTCGACCTGCTCTCCACCCACGGCGCGCTCACGGCGAGCCGCCTCGCCGACCTCGTCGGCGAGTCCAGCGGGTCGACGAGCTACCACCTCCGCCAGCTCGCCCGCCACGGCTTCGTCCGCGAGGTCGCCGGCCGCGGTACGGCCCGGGAGCGGTGGTGGGAGCGGCCACCGGGCGGGTTCACCGTGAGCATGCCCGACGACGAGACCGAGGACACCGCGGCCACGCTCGCCGGGGCGATGGTGAGCCGGGAGTTCGAGAACGCCCGCGCCCGCAAGATCCAGGCGTTCCTGGAGCGTTCCTCCGAGCTGCCGACACGGTGGCTCGACGGCGCGCGCCTCACCACCGCCAGCATGTGGCTCACGGCCGAGCAGATGGTCGAGGTCGCGGACGCCTGGGACGCGCTCGACGCGACGCTGCACCGCTTCCAGGGTCAGGAGCAGACGCCCGGCGCGCGGCCCGTGCAGATCCACTTCAACGTCTTCCCCACGATCGACGGCAAGGAGAACCCCTCATGAGCGCGTACTCCCCCACCCTGCCCCGCACCGTCGAGCCGCGCGGTGCCGACCGTCTGCTCGTCGTCGTCGGCTCGGCGCTGAGCGACCTCGGCCGCCGTCGTGCCGCGGCCCGTGCGCAGGCACGAGGCGAGCGGATCGCCGTCGCGCCCGGCACGGCGTCGGCGCCCGCGACCGACCGGCTCCACGCGGCGACGGAGCACACCCTCGACCGCACCGCGGTGTCGCGAGCGTCCCTTCTGCCCTGAACACCCGGAGATTCCACCCGCATGGGGAGGGCTCCCCATGTCGGCGAACCCGACCGCTCGGTTACCCTCGACGGGGCGTTCTGTGGGCACAGACGCGCGTCTCCCACCTCTCTCGCCATCCCGGCTCGACAGGATGACGCGGTCACGTGCGCCCCGACCACGTACTTAGGGAGCATTGGTGGGCCTTCTCTCGAGCATCCGCGAGCATCGTCGTACCGTCGCGTCGGTGAGCACCGTGTCGGTGTTCTCGACGGCACTCGTCGGGATGGCGTTCTTGTACGACGGCGAGGCCACGGCGGACGTGGACCTGAACGACTCGGGCGTGTGGGTGACGAAGTCGTCGGCCGGGTTGCTGGGTCGGTTCAACTACGAGTCGCAGGCGATGGACGGGACGTTGAACGCGGGCAGCGCGTCGTTCGACGTGCAGCAGGACGCGGGCCGGGTGCTGCTGGACGACGCCGGGACGAGCACCGCGTCTCCGGTGAGCGTGGCGCACCTGAAGCTGGACGGGCAGATCCGTCTCCCGGCAGGTGCTCAGGTGGTGACCGGTGGTGCGACGACGGCGATCCTCGACGGCGAGGAGGGGCTGTTGTGGGTGCTGCCGTTCGACGGCGCGACGTCGTTCGACGCGGAGAAGCTGGACCCCGTGGCCGAGGTCGGCGGTGACGGCGCGCTGACCGTGTCGCAGGACGGGACGGTGTTCGCGGCGATCCCGTCGACGGGGACGTTGTGGACGGTGTCGACGACGCCCAAGGGCACGGTGGACGGCGAGGCCTCCTCGTCGGCGCTGCCCGTGGGCAAGGGCGCCGAGGTCGACGTGACCGCGGTCGGCGACCGCCCCGTCGTGCTCGACCGGTCCGCGTCCCACCTGATCCTGCCCGGCGGGAAGAGCGTGGCGATCGAGGGGGGTGGGGACGCGCGCCTGCAGCAGCCGTCGCAGTCCTCGGACGTGGTCGCGGTCGCCACGACGGACGCCCTCGTCTCCCAGCCGCTCAAGGGCGGGGACGCGCAGCGTCGTGCCGCGCAGGGCGTGCCGGCGGCGCCCGTCCAGCTCGGCGCGTGCACCTACGGGGCGTGGGCCTCGACGGGTCAGGTCATCCGTGACTGCGAGGGCACGGGTCGGGACGTCGACGAGCGGCTCGAGGGGCTGGACCCCCAGACCCGGCTCGAGTACCGGGTGAACCGGCACGTGATCGTGCTGAACGACCTGTCGGCGGGGACGTTGTGGATGGCGGCGGACGAGTA